>CAMZKL010000001.1 GCA_947311255.1 uncultured Chlorobiota bacterium
AAACAGTTGGTAACAACATATAACATTAATGCTTTAAGTCAGTGCTTAATCAAAGTTTTGGGCATAAAATCAAATCGCAAAATTTTCAATTTTGCCTTAATATTAGCTGATTATGGAAAAATTAAAAAATTGGCTTTGGCTATATCGAAAATTATTGTATATTTACAGCACTAATGTTATATAATCGTTACCTGCAAGCGCCACAGATGAAAAACTGTACTGAAAAACCTAAATAAATTACAAGAAAAAGAAAATGGCTAAAAGAAAATCACAAATAAATTTATTAAATCATTCAGAAGCAAAAGTTAAATTATTTGGAGATTACATTCAAAAGTATTTAAATATTATATGTAATGATGGTTATACAAAAGCAATTCATATTTTTGATTTATTTTGTGGACCTGGAATTTATGATAATAATGGAGAAGGAAGTCCTGTTATCGCTTTAAAAAAAGTAAAACAAACATATTATCAATTTATTAATAACCGTCAAGATAAATTACCGAAAATTCATTGCTACTTTAACGATATTAATTCAGAGAGAATTACCACTTTAGATAGTTACATTAGAAATAAAAAATTATATTATAATAGTTTTGGTAATCTAAACTTTAGTAATTTAGATTATAGTTATCTTGTTAATAAACTACCTAATAAATTTAAAGCATTTAAAGATGAAAAGGCATTTGTATTTATTGACCCTTTTGGTTATAAAGATGTAAAAGCAGAACATATCTTAAATTTATTAAATTGCGGTAATAAATCCGAAATTCTTTTATGGCTTCCAATTCAGTTTATGTATAGATTTGTAAAGTCAGGGACACCAAGTGTTTTGGAAAGTTTTAATTCACAATTGAACATAAACACGAGTGAATTAAAAAATGAATGGGAATATATTAGTGCCTTGAAAAATGGTTTTGAAAAATTTATTGGTAATGATTATTTTGTTGACAGTTTCACTCTAAAAAAAGAGGAAAACACTGTTTTTTGTTTGTTCTTTTTTAGTTCTCATATAAGAGGGTATGAAAAAATGTTAGAAACAAAATGGGAAATAGATAAAGAACAAGGTAGAGGCTGGGAATACAATGGTAATCAGCCTACTTTATTCTCTGATTTAGAAACAAATAAATTAGAAGGTTTTTTAATTACCTTTGTAAAAATAGAAAGTAGAACAAATGGAGAAATTTACGAATTTACATTAAGGAAGGGTTTTTTACCTAAACATTCAACACAAATATTAAAGAACTTACAAATTGAGAATAGGTTAGAGATTAAAAAACGAGATAATTCAAAAGTCAGAAAAGGTGCTTTTTATATAAATTATAAAGATTATAAAGGCGATTATAACAAATTAACTATAAAACTAAAATAATGGCAAAGTCAAGTATTGAATGGACGGAAATGACTTGGAACCCTACAACTGGTTGTACAAAAATATCTCAAGGTTGCAAATTTTGTTATGCAGAGATTATGTCAAAAAGGTTAAAAGCAATGGGTGTTGAAAAATATAAAGATAATTTTGAGGTAAGAACACATTTGAGTGCTTTAAATGAACCATATACTTGGAAAAAATCAAAAGTTGTTTTTGTTAATTCAATGAGTGATCTATTTCACAAAGATATTCCTCTTGAATTTATCCAAAAAGTATTTAAAGTAATGAATGATAATCCTCAACACGTTTTTCAAGTTTTAACAAAAAGAGCCGAAAGATTATTAGATTTACATTTAGAACTTAAATGGTCACATAACATATGGATGGGCGTTTCTGTAGAAAATAATGAAAATGTACATAGAATAGATTTATTAAGAAAAATAAACTCTCGAGTTAAATTTCTATCATTAGAGCCATTAATTGGTTCTATTCCTAATATGGATTTAAAAGGGATTGATTGGGCAATTGTTGGTGGTGAAAGTGGACATAATCCAAGACCTATGGATGCAGATTGGGTTTTAGATATACAAAAACAATGTAAAAAAGCAGATGTTGCTTTCTTTTTCAAACAATGGGGTGGAAAAAACAAAAAGAAAAACGGTCGAATATTAAACGGTCGAACTTATGATGAAATGCCTGAAATTGAATTACAACATAGTGTTTAAAAGAAAACAGCCAGCAGGTAACAAAAAATATAGTGCATTTGGCAGATAGTGCTAAATTTCAATATGATAGCAATAAATAAACATAATACAAAACCGAAAACTTGGAGCGTTGAAATGCCATACGCACCATATTTAAACCGTTAGTCGCAATTAACACACATGTCGATTCCTGAAATTGGTTGACTAAAAATTAGTCATTTTAAACAATTTCAGATGAAAGAAAAAAAAGAAAACAGACGAAAAAAAAGTTATAAAAAAGTAACTTTTCAGTACAAATTATTTGTCATTGACCAAATACGGAATGGACAAATTTCTATTAATTATGCTTCAAAGAAATATGACATATCCAGGTCATCAATAAGCTATTGGTTAAAAAAATATTCTACTTTTGAGCAAAAAAATAAAAGTATGAGTAAAGACGATCAAATCAAAAAGCTAAAAGAAAAGATTGAGGAATTGACCTTTGTAAAAGAGTTTCAGCAAGATATAATAGCAGAAATGGAACTAGAAACAGGTCTGAATTTATCAAAAAAGTCCTTGCCCGAAGCATTATCAAAAGAGATAGAAAAAAAGAAGAGAAACCTTTCAAAATGAAATGGTTACCTCAATGTTTCGGGATAAGTAAACAAGCATTTTACAAACGAAAAAAATCATATAAAATGAAAATAAATCAACAAGAAATATTAATAAAATTAGTGAAAGAATATAGAAAGCGAGTAGGTCAAAAGATAGGCGGTTTAAAGCTTTACAGCGAACTTAAAAGTGAATTTAAAAGTCATAATATTAAAATAGGCAGAGATAAGTTTTTTACTTTTCTCAGGGAAAACAAATTGCTAGTACCAAAGCATAAGAACTATCACATAACAACCAATTCAAATCATCGTTTTCGCAAGTATAAGAACCTAGTTAGTAACTTTGTACCAACAGCACCAGAACAGCTTTGGGTAACAGATATAACCTATATAAAAACAGAAAATGGGCATAATTATTTAGCCCTTGTAACAGATGCTTATTCAAAGAAAATAATGGGCTATTGCCTTGATAATCATATGAAAGCAGAATTGTGCGTAAAAGCATTAGATATGGCCGTAAAGGACAGAATATACATCAATAAAGACTTAATTCACCATTCTGACAGAGGTTTTCAATATTGCAGTACAAGTTATGTGAAATTTGCACAAAGTAAAGATATGCAAATGAGTATGACCGAGCAATACGATCCTTATGAAAATGCTATTGCAGAGCGAATTAACGAAACCTTAAAATATGAATATGGCTTAAAAGAAACAATAAAAGATACAAAAACAGCACAGAAAATAGTAAAACAAGCAGTCGAAATTTACAATAATTTACGTCCACATTTAAGTTTAAACATGCAAAAACCAAGCGAAGTTCATTTAAATCCAAATGTAAAATATAAGTCATATAAAAGAGATAAAAAATAAAAAAAATATGTATATTGCGAACATGAAATATGAAAAGAAAAAAGTTATTCTGAATATTTTTCTGACACCTCAAAATGTCAAAGAAAATTATTCGGAAATAACTTTTTGGAGATAATTATTAACAAAATAAACTCGAAAAAAGAGTCAACCTATTTCAGGATGGGACATGTTCCCAATGTTGGACATAATCCTAGAAGCATAACAAAAACGGCATTTTCTTTAAAAAATCCTTTTGTGAATATATTTAACTTGCTCATATTTTATAGTGTTATAGGCTTTTGGTATTATAGCTTGATAGGATTCTTTTCAAAACACAACTTTCTATCATACCAAAACTAATTATTATTATTTTTCAATTTTTTTAAATGCAATATATGCTCTTTCACAAGCATTGCAAAAGGCTCTTGAGCTAATAGTTGCAGCTGTAATTGCATCTATTGTTCCCTGGTCTTTTTTAACTTCTATTAAGATCCCATCTCCATCAGTATCTTTAATATTTGGCACATCTAAACCTGTAAATTGCTCACTCCATTTTGATTTGCTTTTTTGCATTTTATCGCCCAAACCGGGTGTTTCTTTATGTTCAAGAACTGATGTTTTATAAATTTTTCCATCAGGAGTGAAACCAACCATAATCCAAAATGTTCCACTAAAACCTTTGCTGGTATTTGCTTTTATTGCATATCCCGAAAACTCTTCTCCTTTTTTAGTTGGGTAACACTCTAAACTATCGCCTTCTGCCAAAGCAATTTTAAACATATTATTAATTGGATTGTAAACCGTATCAAATTCTGGGACAACTAATCCTATTGCTTTTTTCTTTTTCTCGAGTTTTGCTTTTGCAATGGGTTCTTTTGTTGCTTGATATACAAATGCTAGAATTGTTGCAGCAATTGTTGATACTATAAACAACACAACAACCATATTTATAAATGAACTTTTCTTTTTAGATGCCATTTTTTTTATTAATTATTTTTTATTTAATATTTTATCTTAAAAAAAATTTATTTGTTTAAGCTGTTATTTGTTGCTGATTTTGCATTGGTTAGCGACAAATAAATAAGCAAATAAACGGTTAAACAAAATACTATAAATGAAACTACAAATCATTGAGTCTATTTATTTAAGATTTATTGCTTTATAATATATATTATTTTTCTTTAATTGTTTCACCAAAACGTTTTGGTTTCATATACATATTAATAATTGGAACTGTTGCATTCATTAAAAGAATTGCAAAAGAAACTCCTTCTGGAAATGCTCCCCATATTCTTATAACAATAGTTAAAATTCCTATTCCTACTCCAAAAACAATTTGTCCTTTTTTGCTCATTGGAGATGTTACATAATCAGTTGCCATAAAAATTGCACTAAATAGCATTCCTCCTGAAAAAAGATGGAAAAATGGTATTATAAACTTTTCAGGATTAACCAACCAAAGTATTCCGGAAAATATAAACACAGTAGATAAAATTGAAATAGGAATGTGCCAAGTAATTACTTTTCTCGCTAACATATATACAAAACCAGCAATTAGTACAAAACCGGCTATTTCACCAATGGAACCACCTACGGAACCTGTCAAAATTTCAAAATAATTGGGTATTCTGTCACTAAATACTTTCATGCTTTCACCATTTCTCATCGCTTCTGACATTTGTCCTAGTAATGTAGAGCCAGTTACGACATCTGTATATCCTAAAAATTTTTCAGAAGCCGGGCTTGGTATTGGCCAACTAGTCATTTGTACGGGCCATGATATTAATAAAAAAACACGTCCAACCAATGCTGGATTAAAAGGGTTATTTCCTAAACCCCCAAAAGACATTTTTCCAATAACTATTGCAACAAAAACTCCTATTATAATTAACCAAATGGGAAGGTTACTGGGTAAGTTAAATGCTAATAACAAACCTGTTAATGCTGCCGAACCATCTCCTATTGTATTGCCAATTTTTAATATATACTTGCTTATTAAAAACTCAAAAACAATAGCAGATATTACTGCGGTTAAAGAAACAACGATTGCTCCCCAGCCGTAAAACCATACGGATGCTATAAGCATAGGTATTAAAGCTATTATAACACCATACATTAGTTTTTCAACAGAATTTTTCCCTAATTGATGTGGTGATAATGAAACTATTAGTTTTAACATTGTATATTTATTTTCTTTTTAGAAATTTTTTTATATATTACTTCATACTTTTTGCTCGCCTCATTGCTCCTACTTGGGTTTTGCCTAATCTAATATAGTCTAGTAATGGTCTGTCTGACGGACAAGTATAACTGCAAGAACCACATTCTATACAATCCATTACATCCTCTTTTTCAGAACGTTCGTGCATTGCTTTTTCTGCCAAAGTCATTAATAAATAAGGTTCTAAGCCCATAGGACAAACTTCAATACATTTAGCACATCTTATACATGGTTTAACTTCCCTCCTTTTGGACTCTTCTTTGGGTAAAATTAAAATTCCTGATGTTCCTTTTGCAATTGGAATGTCGGTTGTGTTTAGGGCTTTTCCCATCATTGGCCCTCCTCCAATTATTTTTCCTGTATCTTCTGGCAAACCACCGGCTGCATCTATTAAATCTTTAATTGGAGTTCCAAATCTCACCAAATAATTTCCCGGTTTTGTAACAGATTTCCCGGTAATTGTAACAACTCTTTCGATTAAAGCTTTATTTTTTTGTACAGCTTCATAAACTGCATATGCAGTTCCAACATTATGAACAACCGCACCAACAACAATAGGCAAGGCTCCAGAGGAAACTTCCCTACCTGTTATAGCTTTAATTAGCTGTTTTTCACCCCCTTGCGGATATTGAACCTTTAAAGAAACAATATCAATATTTTTATAATTTTTTACTAATTTCTTTAGATTGTAAATTGCATCTTGTTTGTTGTTTTCAATTCCTATTGATGCTTTTTCTACTCTAAGAGCTTTCATTAAAATTTGAATTCCCACAAGTATTTCTTCTCCTTTTTCAAGCATTAATCTATGGTCTGAAGTTAAATATGGTTCGCATTCAACCCCATTAATAATAAGAATTTCTGCTTTGGTATCTTTTGGAGGCATTAATTTAATGTGCGATGGAAAAGTTGCTCCACCTAATCCTACAATTCCTGCTTGCTGTATTTTCTTAATTATTTGTTCGGAGGAAAAATCAAAATCTCTTTTTAAATCTTCACTACGATCTATTTTCTCATCCCATTCATCTCCTTCAACATTAATTATTATTGCTTGGTGTCTATAGCCACTGGTATCCGTTACCAAATCTATTTTAAACACTTTACCTGAAACAGGAGAATGAATATTTGCCGAAACAAATCCTGATTGTTCTGCAATTAATTGTCCTGTTTTTACTATATCTCCTTTTTTAACTATTACCTTAGATGGTGCTCCAATATGTTGTGAAACAGGCACAGATACTTTTTTTGGTATAGGAAGACGCTCAACTTTTTTATCAGCTGAAAATTTATTCTCCGGAGGATGGATGCCTCCTTTTGCAAATGTTTTTAGCATCTTTTATTCAGTTTTATTATCTTTTTTAGAATTTTCTTTTGCAGTTTTTATTAAATCTATTTCTTTTATTTCAGTAAGTTTTGTTTTCTTCTCAATTGTTGGCTTTACTTTTCTTGCTGGAAAATTCACCTCCCAAATTGCACTTGTTGGGCAAACCACAACACATTTTCTGCACAAAACACATTTAATTGGATCAATATATGCAAGCACATTTTCAATTTTAATTGCATCGTATTTGCACTCTTTAAAACAAAGACCACAACCAATACATGCAACTGAACAAGCTTTTTTAGAAGGTCCTGCTTTTTCATGACTTACACAGGAAACAAAAATTCTTTTGCTTTTTTTACCAACTGGTCTAAGTTCTATAATATCTTTGGGACAAGCCTCAACACATGCACCACAGGCAGTACACATATCTTCAATTATTACAGGAAGTTCAGTTTCCGGATCCATATACATGGCATCAAACCCACAAGCATCTACACATTCTCCAAGTCCGAGGCATCCGTATTGACAAGCCGTTTCTCCTCCATACAAATTATGCTGAATTGTGCAATTTAAAGCCCCATCATATTCAGTGTGTTTTTTTCTAAACTGGGTAGCCCCATTACATTTCATTACTGCTACCATTTTAGCTTTTTCACTAACTTTTTTTCCTAAAACTTTTGCAACTGCCATCATTGTTTCATTTCCTCCAACAGGGCAATACAAATCTTCAAAATCATCAGCTTTTACGCATGCTTCGGCAAACGGACGACAGCCCGGAAAACCACAACCCCCGCAATTAGCTGATGGTAAAGCATCTTCAACCTCATCAATACGTGGGTCTTCAAAAACTTTAAACTTTTGAGATGCCCAATATAAAATTATCGCAGCAATTATTCCTACTGAACTTATTGTTATTATAGTTGCTATTACTACTCCGTTCATTTTAAATAATTTATTTTATATTATCGTTTTAGTTAAATATATGCTTCATTGTTATTTGAAGAATAAAATAATGATTTTTTAATTGAAAAAGAAAACGTTTTTTTTAACCTAGCTTTTGTAAGGTTTACAATTACATAATACGGTATTAAAACTCCTAATGCAGTAAGTCCTGATAACAATTCTCTTTGAGTTACTTTCAGCATAATAATCATTGTTAGTAACATTACCAAAAATGGATATAAATAGCCAATCAGCAAGGCTCTAAAACCTAATGATTGATTAAAAAACACCTCTACTTTTTCTCCTAATTTGTATTCATTGGGATTCTTTACAAAAACGTCTATAATTTTTTCATTAATATCAGAAACAGAACAACTTCCTTTTATGTTACAAGATACACAACTTGATTTATTTATTATGCTAATATGCAACTCGTTCCCGGATATTTCTTTAATAATACCTTTATGCTCTATTTTTTCAACTCTGTTCATGTACAAATTATAAAAATACAAAATTAAGCAAATAGAACTAAGAAGTTTGTGTTTTAAAACATAAACAAATATGAGTTATGTCGTGTTTTTGTAATTTTTACGACAATTATTTAACGAAATTCCATAAGACAAAAATTATAACTAATTTTGCATAAATTAAAATTTTATTTTTTTGAATATTTCATCATACATAGCAAGAAGAATAACTTTTTCAAGAAGTGATAAAAAAAAATTATCTAAATCTGTGCTTCGCATCGCAATTAGCGTTGTTGCCGTAGGAATGGCTGTTATGATAATTACGGTTTCAATTGTTACTGGTTTTAAAAATGAAATATACAATAAACTCATTGGTTTTCAGTCTCATATAAAAATATTAAATAGAGATATTAATGAAACTTTTGAATCTGTTCCAATTAATAAAAATCAGATTTTTTATCCTAATATCACAAAAATTGACGGAATTTCTCATATTCAAAAATTTGCTACTAAATTAGGAATAATAAAAACTACATCGGAGGTTCATGGTGTTATTTTAAAAGGTGCTGGAGATGATTACAATTGGGAATTTCTAAAAAAAAACCTTATTAAGGGAAGTGTTCCAAATGTTTCAGCAGATAAGAAAACTAATGATTTGCTTATTTCAGATAAAACCGCAGACTTGTTAAACTATAAACTAGGCGATAAAGTTTTTATTTATTTTATTCAAGACCCCCCAAAAGCCAGAGCTTTTATAGTGTCTGGAATATATAGTACAGGAATGGAGGAGTTGGATAAAGCAAGTGTTTTTTGCGATATTAGGCATATTCAAAAAATTAATAATTGGAACGATAATCAAATTAGTGGGTATGAAGTTTTTATTGATGATTTTAATGAACTTGATAAAATGACAAAAATTGTTGAAGACGAAATATCAAGTATTATTTCTGATGATGGGACTATGTTGCAGGTTAGCAATTTTGTTGAAAATAATATGTTTATAGTTCAATGGTTGGAACTTTCAAATATCAATGTGAAAGTTATTTTGATATTAATGATTATTGTTGCTGTTTTGAGTATGGTTGCTGCATTATTTACAATAATTTTAGAAAGAACAAATATGATTGGAGTACTGAAAGCAATGGGAGCAAATAGTGCTAGTGTTACAAAAATTTTTATTTATAATGGTGCTTTCCTAATAGCAAAAGGTCTTTTATTTGGAAATATTATAGGTCTTTTTATACTTTTTATTATTGATTATTTCAAACCTATTCCTTTGGATCCAAAATTATATTACGTTGATAGTGTCCCTGTTGAATTTAACTTTTTTCATATTTTATTGCTAAATATTGGGACTATGGTTGTGAGCACTTTAGTTCTAATAATTCCAGCTCTTTTAGCTTCTAAAATTAGTCCTGCTAAAACTATAAATTTTAAATAATTTTTAATTTTACTTTTCAAAACAATAGAATGAATTTTGATACCATCGAGAATATATTAACTCTTGAACTTAAAAAAAAACTTCCAGGTTTAAAGTCTCAGTCAAAAATGATAGCAAAAGGACGGGGCGATTTTTTAAGTTTAAAAAAGCTTGAACGAACTAAAAAAAGTGCAGTTTTAGTTTTATTGTATAAAGAAAATAAACAGGTTTTTATTGTTTTTATTAAACGTGCAGAAGATGGAGGTAGTCATTCCGGGCAAATTGCATTTCCTGGAGGGAAAGTTGAAAAGTTTGATAAAAACTTTATAGAAACCGCTTTGAGAGAAACAGAAGAAGAAATTGGTGTTAGTAAAAAAACCATTAAAGTTTTAGGGAAACTAACTTCTCTTTTTATTCCTGTCAGTAACTATGACGTTCAGCCAATTGTAGGGATTTTAAACAAAAAACCTAAATTTAAAAAAAACATTTCAGAAGTTGCCGAAATTTATTGTGTAAATCTTATTGATTTAATTAATGCAAAAGTTATAAATAAAACATTTAAAATTCATAATATTGAAATTTCTGCACCATTCTATATTCTTAATAAAATAGAAATATGGGGAGCAACAGCAATGGTTGTAAGTGAATTCATTGAAATAATATCTAAAATAAATGGCAAAAAACAAGCATAAACGATTTACAGAAAATAAAACTTTTAATCATCTTTTTCAACCTTCTGTTCAAGAAATGTATGAAAGAGAATTTAATTTAAAAGGAAAATGGAATTCTGATTATTTTAAAAATAACAATCCTATTATTTTGGAAGTTGGTTGTGGAAAAGGAGAATATACTACCGCTCTTGCTGAAAAAAATATTGACAGAAACTATATTGGTATAGACTACAAAGGTCCCCGATTATGGACAGGAAGTAAAATTGTTCAAGAAAAGGGAATGAAAAATGTTGCTTTTATTAGAAATAAGGTTGAATTTTTAGAATCTTTTTTTGAAAAAGATGAAATATCTGAAATTTGGATAACTTTTCCAGACCCTCAACCCAAAAAGATAAAAAAAAGACTAACATCAACAAGGTTTCTTGAGATTTATTTCAACATATTAAAAAAAAACAGCCCTATAAACCTAAAAACAGATTCTGTTTTAATGCACGAATTTACAAAAAAAATTATTGAACTTAATAATCTTAAAACAAAATATTCTACAGATAATTTGTATGGAACCCAAATTAATAATGAGCTAACCCAAATTAAAACTTATTATGAAAAACAGTTTTTGGAAAAGGGAATGAATATTACATATATAAAATTTTATTTAGATAAAAAACCCCCTTTTATTAATCCAGAGAAAGAATAACAATAAAAACACAATCCTTTTAGTAATTCTTTACACCAAAAAGCAATTTTAGGGGACTTCTAAAAATAGAATTTTTTTAATTTAAGCTGAAATTTTGCAAATTTTAAAAACCCCTTTCAGATTCTGTATCCTCTTTTTTTACCTTCTTTTATCATAAAACTATAGGCCTCATCATAGTTGTTTTGAATAATTCCATCTAGAATTGCCTCACGTATGGCATCTTTAATATTCCCAATTTCTTTTGATGGCTTCAAATTAAATGTTTTCATAATAATTTCACCGGTAATAGGAGGTTGCCAATTTCTTATTTTGTCTTTTTCTTCTACATCTTTTAATTTTTCTCTAACATTTTCAAGATTTATTAAAAATTGTTTAACTTTTCTTTCGTTTTTTGACGTTATATCGGCTTTTGCCAAGGTCATTAAATCCTCAGTATCATTTCCGGCTTCAAAAAGGAGTCTTCTTACGGCAGAATCTGTTACTTCGGTTTTAACTAGAGCAATCGGTCTTAGGTGGAGGAGCACAAGTTTTTGTACATAAATCATTTTTTCATTCATTGGGAGGCGCATTTTTTTGAAAATTTTCGGAATCATTTTTTTACCTACAAATTCATGCGAATGAAAGGTCCACCCATGTTTAGAAAACCTTTTTGTTGCCGGTTTTGCAATGTCATGAAAAATTGCTGCCCACCGCAACCAAAGGTTATTTGTGTGTTTAGAAATATTATCTAAAACCTGTAAAGTGTGAAGAAAATTATCTTTATGACTCATTCCATCAATTGTTTCAACACCTTTTAGGTTTGTTAATTCCGGAAAAATAATCTCTAATAGTTCTGTTTTATCCAAAATTTTAAAACCTTTTGACGGCTTTTTTGAGAGAATAATTTTATTTAATTCATCGGTTATTCTTTCTTGTGAAATAATGTTTATTCTTTCTTTGTTTTGTTGTATAGCTTTTAAAGTTAACGGAAAAATTTCAAAATTTAATTGACAAGCAAAACGTATGGCTCTCATCATTCGTAATGGGTCGTCGGAAAATGTAATGTTTGGGTCAAGCGGTGTTCTAATGACCTTGTTTTCAATGTCTTGCACGCCTCCAAAAGGATCTATGAGTTCTCCAAAGTTTTTAGGATTTAAACTTATTGCAAGTGCATTTATAGTTAAGTCTCTTCTGTTTTGATCGTCTTTAATAGTTCCTTTTTCAACTGCAGGTTTTCGTGAGTTTGAAGAGTAAGATTCTTTTCTTGCTCCAACAAATTCATATTCAAAATCTTTGTATTTAAACATTGCTGTTCCAAACTTTTTAAATATTGTAACTTTTGGTTTCCCTTTTAATTGTTCTGCTACTTTTTTTGCAAGTAGAATTCCATTTCCAACAACAACAAGATCAATATCTTTTGAAGGACGTTTCATAATTAAATCTCGTACATACCCTCCAATTACAAAAACTTGGAGGTTTTCTGTTTCTGCAATATCTTTAATAATGTGAAATATCTTATTTTTTAAGTGCTTTTTCATAATATCTCGCAAAGGAATAAAAAAATAAGGAATTTATATCTTTTTGAAAATAATTACATTGCCCAAGACTCATAATTTATTAAAAGTTTTAATGAAATGAATAGTGTTGAGTTTGTGCATTTCACGATAACACTAATTTTTTTTATGGAGAAAGATAAACATAAAAAAAGTTTACAAAACATTTTGTAAACTTTTTTTTATTAAAAAGGTTCAATTATTTTAATTTAATTGCTTGTCCAACCCAATCGTCTCTTTTAATTCTGCCAGGGAAAAACTCAATGGCATCATTTACTTTATCTTTATCATCATCATTAAAATTCGCAATTTGTTTAAAGGTATATATCCCAAGAGCATTTAGTTTTTTCTCAATAAAAGGTCCAATTCCTTTAATTATTTGTAAGTTATCTTTTTGTCCTGCATCTACAACTCCTATTCTGTCAAAATCAATATTCTTTGCTTTATCTTTTACTCTTTGAAGTGCAGCGTCTTGTTTAGAAACAGGTTTGTCAGATACTTCTTTTTTTGTTTTTTTAATAATAGGTTTTATTTCTTTTTTAATAACAGATTCTTTGTGTTTATCTAAATTTTTATTGCATATTGACAATAGCTTTTTTAACCGCTCAACTTCAACCTCTAGTTTTTTTCTTTCTGCCTGGCAATCAATCAGTTTGCCCTCCAACTCATTAAAACCCGCTTGTAATCTATTATTTTTAATTTCTAAAGCTGTATTATAATCTTCAAGTACATTAATTTTACTTTTTCGTAATAACCAGCCAATTAAAAAACCTAAAATTGCTGCAATTAACAGCATTACTAATATTTCAAAAATATGTCCACCCATGGTTTGTAAAATTTAATTAATTTATTAATTTAATTACGACTCTTCTGTTTTTGTTTCTTCCTGCTTCTGTATTGTTAGATGCTATCGGATTTTTTTCTCCTTGTGATTTCACAATAAAATGCTTACCGGAAATTCCAACTTCCATCAATTTATTTTTTATGAAAAGTGCTCTTTTTTTTCCGAAAAAAATATTTGTTTCTGCAGACCCAGTATTGTCAGTATAACCTATTATTTCAATTTTTTGACTAGGATTTTCACTTAAGTATAATTTAAGATTATTTGCAAAATCAACAAAGTCAGATTTTATATTATTGTTTGTGTTAGAATTTTTTGGAAAATCATAGACAGTATAACCTGCTGTTATTTTTTCTTTTAATTCTTCAATAATTTCTTTTTTACTTTTTTCAGCAGGTTCTTCTACAACAATTTCTTTTTTTTCAATACTCTCAGTTTCCGGTTTTTGTATTTCATAAATAACAGTTGCCTTATTTTTTTCACAATCTTTTTTTATTTTACAAACATAATAGTATGTTGAACCACCCATCCACAACATCAAAACAAGGGCAAAAAATCCTGAAGTAAATTTCATATTATAAAAATTTTTAAATTATTACACAATATTAAAAATAAATTTGCAAAATTAAAAATTTTTTTAACGCTTGATTAACAGGTTATAAAACATATGGTCGTTTAATTATTTTACTCTTTTTTATTAAAAAAAACTAATTCTTTTTTAAAATGAAAAATCTCATTTATTGTAAGTTCTTTTCTAAGAAGGTCGTCTAAGGAAAGTTTAAAATAATCAGCAATTTTTATAACTGTGTCAATCTTTGCCTCTGCCCTACCTTCCTCGTACGAACCAAGAGCTGTTCTTTTAAGATTAAAAAGATGAGCAAACTCAGATTGTGTCATTTTCTTTGAGATTCTAATTTTTCTAATATTTTTGCCGAAATAAGACATTTGTATAGTTCTGCTGTATTTTGTGTCTGAAAAATAACAAATGTACAAAAAATCAGTTTAATTATTATATTTGAACTCCTTTTTGTAGAACAAAGATTTCATATTTTAAAATTTCAATATAAATGTTAAAATTTCAATACACTATATATATTTTATTACTTTTTCAAATTTATTCTTTTTCACAGAATAATACAGGAAATGATATTCAGCTTGCACATGAATATTACAGAAGTAAGGATTATGATAAAGCAGAAGTTCTTTTTAAAAAAGTTTTTGAAAAGACAAATGCAAAAATTTATTTTACATACTATGCTAATTGTTTAATTGAACAAAGCAAATTTGAAATTGCAGAAAAGGAAATTAAAAAACAAATTAGAAAGCATAGAAATGACCCTTCGTATAATGTAGATTTAGGTTATTTATACAAAAAAAAAGGCAATGATGTAAATTCAAAAAAGTTTTACGAAAAAGCTCTAAAGAAACTTCAATATAAACCTTCACAAATTCGAGGACTTGCATCTGTATTTATGCAACGAAAAGAATATTCATATGCAGAAAAAACATATATTGAAGGCAGAACAAAAGGCGTTGATAATTTTAGAAGTGAATTAGCAAATTTATATGCAGTTCAAAGAAAATATAATAAAATGATAAATGAATATCTTGATTTTCTACAGGAAGCAAGAAGCAATCTGTCAATTGTACAAAACAGAATGCAATATTTTATGAAAAAGGATATTGACAATGATTTTTCAGATTTATTGCGGGTTGCACTATTAAAAAGAGTTCAAAAACCCAATTCAAATTTTGTTTATGCAAGAATGTTGGTTTGGTTTTTTATGCAAAGAAGGGAATTTGATAAAGCATTATTTCAAGAAAAAGCAATAGATAAAAGGCTGCTGTTTTACGGAAAGAAAGTTCTGGTTTTAGCCGAAACTGCAATTGAAAATAACGATTTAGAAACTGCATCAAACGCATATAAATACGTTATCAACTTAGGAAAGAACAAGCCCTATTATCAAAAAGCAAAATTAGGGCTCTTGGATGTAGAATTTTTAAAAACTAAAAAAGGGCTTATAAAAACAGATGAAAAACTTTTAGATTTAGAAAAAGAATTTCTTTCTGCCCTTAATAGCTTTGGTGTAAATTCAAAGACAATTAAATCAATAATAAATTTGGCACATTTACAAACGTTTTATTTAAATAAAGCTGATGCTGCAGAAAAACTATTAACAAATGCTGTAAATTTAAAAAATTTAGATTCAAAATTATCAACAATCTGCAAAATAGAACTTGGAGACGTTTTAGTTTTTGAAAATGATTTAGATTATGCAGCATTGATATATGGCCAGGCAGAAAAAGAAAATAAAGGAAATTTATATGGAGATAAAGCAAAATTAAAAAAAGCAAAATTAGCTTACTATGCCAATAATTTTAGATGGGCAAAAGCTCAGTTTGATGCACTTAAAACAAGTACCTCTAAACCCGTATCTAATGACGCATTACTCTATTCAATTCGTATTAGTGAAAACACAGAAGACGATTCATTGCAAACCTCATTAAAAGCATTTGCGAAAGCAGAACTGTTTGTTTTTAGACACAAGAACGATTCCGCACTTTATGTTTTAGATACTTTAATTATTGCAAATTCTAATCATCAAATTATTGATGATGCATATCTTTTAAAAGCAGAAATATATGAATCTGAAAATAATTTTGTTAAAGCAGAAGAAAATTATAAAAAAATTATTGATAATTACTCCTGGGATATTTTAGCTGATTTAGCAATGTTTAAGCTAGGTTTAATGTATGAAGAAAAATTAATAAAGAAAGAACAAGCAGCAGAATTTTATAAAAAACTTATGATTGAATATCCAAGCAGTATTCGTGTTACAGAAGCCCGTAGGAGATATAGAAAAATAAGAGAAGGCTCATAAAATACAATATTAGTATTCCCAAATAAAGGCATCGCATCAGTAAATATGCAAAAACATCTAATTAGTAAGTCTTTGATAAATAGTAAATTAAAATCTAACATGACGACTGTACATACAATAAGTAAGAATTTATAGACAAGTACTAATTAATTGAATTTAAAATTTATGTGATATTTAAAGATAATTTCACACTTTTGCAGAAATAAATATTTTACTTTTAAATTATACAATTTTGTAATGATATAAATATATAATGTGTGTAAAATACAATGGTTCGTTAAGTTTTTTTAATTACCTGTTTATCAGGCGATTAGTATTTGTGTCCACAGAAACCTAAGAGCCTTAAAATAAGGTAGTTACGTTTATTCGTGCATTCGTGGCTAAGAAATGTAACGACCCATTGAAATATTATATCTTTAAATAATTACAAAATTGTACTATTAATAAAACTACAATGATGACATCAAGCGAAATAAGACAATCGTTCATAGATTTTTTCAAATCAAAACAACACAAAATTGTCCCTTCTGCACCAATGGTAATTAAGGACGACCCAACATTAATGTTCACAAATGCAGGAATGAACCAATTTAAAGAAATTTTTCTTGGGGAAGCAAAAAATGATGCTACACGAATTGCCGATAGTCAAAAATGTTTACGTGTTTCAGGTAAACATAATGATTTAGAGGAAGTTGGACACGATACATACCACCATACAATGTTTGAAATGTTGGGCAACTGGTCTTTTGGCGATTATTTTAAAAAAGAAGCAATTGATTGGGCTTGGGAATATTTAGTAGATGTTCTTAAAATTGATAAAAATAATTTGTATGCAACAGTTTTTGAAGGCTCAAAAGAAGATGGAACTGAGGCAGACGAAGAAGCAAAAAGTTTTTGGAAACAATATTTGCCGGAAAATCAAATTCTTTACGGAAATAAAAAAGATAATTTTTGGGAAATGGGTGCAACGGGGCCTTGTGGGCCTTGTTCCGAAATTCATATTGATTTAAGAAGCGAAGAAGAAAAAACAAAAATACCGGGAGTTGAATTAGTAAATAAAGACCACCACCTTGTTATTGAAATTTGGAACTTAGTTTTTATTCAATATAATAGAAAAAAAAGTGGAGAATTAGAAAATCTTCCTGCCAAACACGTAGATACAGGAATGGGATTTGAAAGACTTTGCATGGTAGTGCAAAACAAAAAATCTAATTACGATACCGATGTTTTTCAACCAATAATAAAAAAGATTGCCGAAATAAGTGGCAAAACTTATGGTGAAAATCATGAAATTGATATTGCAATGCGTGTAATTGCAGACCATCTTCGTGCAGTTTCTTTTTCAATTACCGATGGGCAACTTCCATCAAACACAGGTGCAGGATATGTTATTCGTAGAATTTTAAGACGGGCTGTTCGCTACGGATATACTTTTCTTGACATGAAGGAACCTTTTATAAATCAATTACTTGAAAGTTTAATTGATGTAATGGGAGATGCTTTTACAGAACTTAAAAATCAAAAAGACATCATTAAAAAAGTTGTTTTTGAAGAAGAAACTTCTTTTTTAAGAACACTTGAAAAAGGCATCAGATTATTAGATAAAATAATTGAAACCGAAAAGAAAAACAATCAAAAAGTTGTTGAAGGTGTTGCAGTTTTCCTTCTTTATGATACTTATGGATTTCCTTATGATTTAACAGAACTTATTTTAAAAGAGCAAGGATTAACTATAAATAAAGAAGGTTTTGATGAAGCAATGAATTTGCAAAAAATGAAATCGAAAGATGCAGCGGTGGAAGATAAAGATGACTGGATAACTCTTTTGGAAGATGATGTTGAAGAATTTATTGGTTATGACAGAACCGAAACAGAAGTAAAAATTACCAGATATAGAAAAGTAAATATTAAAGGTAAAAATTTGTATCATTTAATTTTCAATTTCACTCCTTTCTATGCTGAAAGTGGTGGACAAGTTGGCGACAAAGGATATATTGAAGCAAATGGAAAAAAGACTGTAATATTAGATACCCAAAAGGAACACAATGTAATTATTCATATTGCAAAAGAACTTCCAGAAGATTTACAAGCAAAATTTAAGGCTGTTGTAAGTTTAGAAAAAAGAAAATTAACAACGGCAAACCATACAGCTACTCATTTGATGCACAAAGTATTACGAGACTTATTGGGAGGTCATGTTGAACAAAAAGGTTCATTGGTTGACCCTGAACATTTGCGTTTTGATTTTTCTCACTTCCAAAAAATGACAGATGAAGAGATACTAAAAGTTGAAAAAGATGTAAATAAACAAATTCGTGCAAACATAAGTTTAGAAGAAAAAAGAGCTGTTCCAATGGCAGATGCAGTAAAATTGGGTGCAACTGCTTTGTTTGGTGAAAAATATGGCGATTTAGTTCGTGTAATTAAGTTTGATAATTCTATTGAACTTTGCGGAGGAACTCATGTTGATGCAACGGGTGAAATTGGTTTTTTTAAAATCCTATCCGAAAGTGCAATTGCGGCAGGTATTCGCAGAATTGAGGCTGTAACCTCTGTTGAAGCAGAAAAATATATTTATAAAAAATTTCAACTTATTGATGATATTCATGCATCTTTTCCAAAATCTAAAAATTTAAAAATGAGTGTTGAAAACGCACTTGAAGAAAATAAAGAACTTAAAAAACAAGTTGCTGAATTTGAGAAAGAAAAAGTTAAGATGTTAAAACAGCAGCTTAAAAATAAAGTTAAAGAAATAAACGGCATAAATGTAATTGCCGAAAAACTTGATGTTAGTAATGCTGCACAAATTAAAGATATGGCATTTCAGCTAAAAGGGGAAATAGATAATTTGTTTTTTGTTGCCGGAGCAGAGATTAATGGGAAAGTTAATTTAACAATCATAATTTCCGATAACTTAGTGAAAGACAATGGTTTAAATGCAGGGCAAATAATAAGAGAAATTGCCAAAGAAGTAAAAGGCGGCGGTGGTGGACAAGCAGCATTTGCAAGTGCAGGAGGCTCTGATGCTTCTGGCATTGATAAGGCTTTGAACTTGGCTGTTGGGTTTTTGAAAAGATCGTCTTTGAGATAATACTATGAACTCATTGTTATATATTTCTTGGTAGTAATTATTAAATCATAATGCTGTTATAATTTGAAAGCAAATCTTTCTAATATCTATACAAAATGAAATTTTTAAGAATTGAAAAAATTAAAACAAGTCAAATAATACTCTTAATAGTTCTAATTATTTTAGTTTTTCCTTCTATTTTAGCACTTCCTGCTATCAGCAAATATTTTGACTTCACTAACACTGGAGAAATTGGGGATACTATCGGGGGAATCACAGCTCCATTTATAAATGGATTGGCTGCAATTCTAGTTTTTATTGCTTTTAAGGCACAAATAAAAGCGAATGAAATATTTAAAAATCAAGAAAAAGCAAAAAATATTCTTGACCAAATTAAAATAATACAAGATGACAAAGTAAAAATCGAAAGAGTTATTGCGGCCATTAAAGATAGACCCGAAGCGTTAAGGCAACCAGCGGGTTTAATTACTATAAACTTAATAAACAAGGTTGCATACTTTGCTTCTGAGATTAGATTAGCTTATGAGTTAATTGAAGAATATAATGGAGAAAAAGATTTCCTTTATCGAAAACTCTATTACTTATATGTTATTAGATATAAATATTTTATTTCTGGATTAGTAAATGTATTAAAAAAGGAACTCCCGAAATTACATAACGACTACGTACTTTATATAACTGAATTACTTTATGAATTTCAACATTTTGAAGATGAACTTAATAATGTGAATAAATACAAGAAATAACTGTTACCAAAATGTTTTAAATTCATAAAACAAAATATAACATCATGAAAAAAACAATAATAACCCTAAGTCTAATTTTAGCATACTTTGTAAATTTCTCGCAAGGTTCAATAAAAATTTATACAGACCTGAAAGAAGAAACTGCTCAATTTATGGTGTGGCTGAACGAAGAATCGCAAGATGCATA
>CAMZKL010000002.1 GCA_947311255.1 uncultured Chlorobiota bacterium
TAGAAATTTTACTAATTGATGTTGCATGATAACCATGCTCTGCAAATTCTTCAAGGGCAGTATTTAAAATCAATTCTTTTTTAGTTTCTCTAATTTCTTTAAATTGTTTTTCTGTTCTTGGAGACATTTTACTTTTTTGATTGAACGCTTGGTCAAAGTTAGGGCAAGAAATTGTAAAATACAAGAGAAATTGTGTTTTTTTCTTAATTTTGTTGAAAATTTTAAATTTTAGAGTGATAAAGGATATTTATATATTGTTGATATTTATGTTTTTAACTACAATTGTTAATTCTCAAGAATATTTTAAGGTTGCAGGTATTGATAATTCTGATTATCCTTTTATAAAGGTGTCTATTAAGGCAAATAAGATAATTAATCTTTCAGAATTGTATATTTATGAGAAAAATAAGCAGATTAAGTATAAAGATACTGTTATAATAAAAGATTATAAAAAAGAAAGGTCTATTTTATTTGTTATAAAAGAAAATTCAAATAGTGAAATAAAAGATGCCTTAATCAACATATTTAATAGTTTTTCTAAAAGTGATAAAGTTAATCTTGCAATAATTTTAGACAATGACACAAGTAAAAATATTATTTATTATTTGAGTCCGGAATTTAGTAATAATCATTCGTTTTTTATAAATGCTTTGCAGTTTGAAAATTTTGAGAATATAAATTACACGGTGAACAAATATTCTGAGAAATTGAGTTCTTCAATTGAAAAGAATATGTTTGCCAAACAGGGTGTGTTTTCTAATAAAGGAATAATTTTCATTACAGATAATTTAAAAATAAAACCTGAACCTTGTTCAAATTTGTTAAAAAAGGGAAAATTTCCTATTTATATTTTACTTACTAAAAAACCACAGGAAGAAACTCAACATGAGTTAAGTTCTTTGTGTAGCAACACAGAGGGAATGTACACAGTTATTAAAAAAGATGCGATAAAAAATCAGTTACTTTTATATTTGGATGATATTTATTGGCAAAAAAAGGAAATAAAGCCTGAGCTTTACACTATAATTTTTGAAACAACTCAATCGAAAGATAAAAATCTTTTCAAAATTAAATATAAAGATAGTTTAAAAGAATATGTTTTTAATAAACCACAAAAATACGGGCATAATAAACTTGAAATATTTTTAGTTGTTTTATCTGTTTTTTTGCTCATTTTTCTGATACTTGTTTCATTTAGAAATAGGAAAAAAAGAAATCTTATTTCATTATTTCAAGATATAAAAGAAGGTATTGGTACTAAAAAAATATATACAAAGCCTATTGAAATAAATGTTAAATCAAAAGGGTTTAATAAAACTTATTTTCTTGAAAAACACATAATAAGCATAGGGCGAAGTTCAACAAATGATATTATAATTCCAGACAGAACTGTTTCAGGTTCTCATTCAGTTATTACAAGAGAAAATGAGAGTTTTTTTATTCAGGATTTGAATAGTACAAATGGAACAATTGTTAACGGAAAGAAAGTTAAGAAGCAAAAATTAAATTCAAAAGATAAGATTAAATTAGGTAGTGCTATGTTAATTGTTGTAATTTAAACTATGAGTTTACAATGGTTTTAATTTGTAAGAATCCAGAATCATGAATATATGATAGAAAGTAAATTAACGTAAACATGCAATGCCATAAATACAGTTTTTTATATTTTAGATTCTATTCAACTATAATTTAATTATTATTATATTACTTTCTTTACTTTCTATTCCAAATTTGTTTAGAGAGCTTACTGCAAATTTGTATTTTTTGCGAAATAATTTAAATCTTTTTCTTTCGATTATTAAAAAGTCGTCTTTGGTAGTTTTAAAAACATCTATATTGTCAGTATTTTCAAAATTATAACCAATAAACTTATATATTTTATAAGTGAGGTTTGCTTTTTCAGATTTCCAAGAAAGAACAATTTTATTTCCTAATTTAACGGCAGTTAAATTAATTGGAACTAGGAGGTTTTTATTATCAAAAAATGTATCTTTGTTAATATTGTTCTCCTCTGCAACTAAAGTTGTGTCAATTTTTGGTAACCAAGGCATTTCAGGAGTTGAAACACGAACCTTATAGAACTTGTTTTTTAAAGCATCCGAAATGCCGAGATTATTGTTCAATAAATCTTTTGCTTTATAGAAAATATTGCCATAAACATTTGGATTTTTTCGGGCAATTCTTATTTGGTTTTGTATTTCGTCAGGGTTTCTCCAACTTGAAGATTTTGCATCCTTTTTTGCTCTGTAAACTGCATGACCTATGTAGAGTTGTTTGCCGTAAGTATTTTTACTCCACCACTTTACAAGTGTATTGTAATCTGCATATTTGTTTTCTACAGACCAGTATAATTGAGGAGCAACATAATCTATCCAATCATTTTCTAACCATTTTAAGACATCAGAAAAAAGAAAATCATAATGAGCAAGACCTCTTGTGTTTGAACCTCTTGGGTCTTGGCTTTTATTTCTCCAAACTCCGGAAGGTGCAACACCAAAAACCATGTATGGTTTTGCTTCTTTTATTCCTTTACTTACGCTTTCAATAAAAAGGTCCATATTATTGCGTCGCCAATCAGCAATGTTTTTAAATTCAGAATTGTATTTTTGATAAGTATAAAAGTCAGGAATTTTTAAAGTTTTATTATTATTTCCTTTAACAGGATAAGGATAAAAATAATCATCAAAATGAATTCCGTCAATATCGTATCTATTTACAATATCAACAATTATATTTTTTACATAATCTCTAACTTCTGGAATTCCGGGGTCGAAATATTTATTAATATCATAGGTAAAAAACCATTCAGGTTTTGTGTTTGAAATATGATTTTCTGCAATATCTGCAAACTTAATTGTTGCGACAGCTCTAAACGGATTTATCCATGCATGAAACTCAATATTTCTTTTGTGGCATTCTTCAATCATAAATTTTAAAGGGTCATAAAATGGTTCTGGGGCTTTACCCTGTTTTCCTGTGCACCATTCAGACCAAGGTTCATATTTTGAAGGAAAAAAAGCATCTGCGGCAGGTCTTACTTGAAAAAAGACGGCATTTATTCCAATATCATAGAATTTATTAATCATATCAATAAATTCTTGCTTTTGTTTTTCAACACTTAAAAATCTATTGCTAGGGTAGTCTATGTTTTTAACAGTTGCAATCCAAACGCCACGCATTTCAGGTTTGCTTGAATTTTGGGCATTAATATTAAAGCTAATACTAAATATTAAAAAAATTATTTTGAAATACTTCATTTAAGTATATATTATATTAACTTCCTATATTTTCGTTCCCAATTCCAGGCAGATTTTAAAGCATCTGCAAGAGTTTTTTCTGTTTTCCAACCGAGTTCTTTATTTGCAAAACTTGTGTCTGCCCATATTTTTTCAATATCTCCTTTTCGTCTGGGAGTAATTTTATAATTAACTTTCTCTCCTGTTGCCTTTTCAAATGTTTTAATTACATCTAAAACTGAATTGCCTTTGCCGGTTCCGATGTTAAAGACTTCAAAAGATTTTTTAGTTTTGTTTTTTAGAAGCCTGTTCATGGCAACAATATGGGCTTTTGCCAAATCAACAACATGAATATAATCTCTTATTGCTGTTCCGTCTTCTGTATTATAGTCATTTCCGAAAATACTTAATGTTTTACGTATTCCGCAAGCGGTTTGAGTTATAAAAGGGATTAAATTGTTTGGTGTTCCTAATGGTAGTTCTCCAATTTCTGCACTTTCATGAGCTCCTATGGGGTTAAAATATCTCAATGCAATTGTATTAAAATTTGAAACTGATTTAACAAAATCTAAAATAATTTCTTCTGCAATTTGTTTGGTGTTTCCGTATGGAGAATCTGCTTTAATAATTGGAGATTTTTCTGTTACAGGAAGAGTTTTTGCTTGACCATAAACTGTGCAAGATGAGGAAAAAACAAGGCTTTTAATCTTATGTTTTTGTGTGTTTTTCAGAACATTAATTAATGATGCAATATTATTTTGATAATATTTTAAAGGTTTAGTTACAGATTCTCCAACAGCTTTGTATGCGGCAAAGTGAATAATTGAATCAATATTTTTAACTTTTTTAAAAAAATTAGTTACTTTTTTATCATCTGCCAAATCAATTTTATGAAACTCCGGTTTTATTCCTGTTATTTTTTTTATTCCCTCCAGAACTTCAATTGATGAGTTAGAAAGGTTGTCTATAATTACAACTTTAAAACCTGCATTTATTAATTCTGTTGTGGTGTGAGAGCCAATGTATCCTGTTCCTCCGGTTACTAATACCTTAGACATATTTAATAATTTTTGTTCAAAAATATAAAAATTAAGTTCATATTTTCTGATTTTATGAAAAAATGAATATTTTTTGGAATATTCACAATTAGCTGTTTTTGTGTATTTTAAAAAAAATGTGTAAGTTTGTTGAAAATCTAATTTATTATGGAAATAAGTCAACATATTAAAAACCTGTTAAAATCAAATGACAGTATTATTCTTGGAGGTTTTGGAACTTTTATAACTAAGCAAATTTCAGCAAAATTTGATGCTGAAACTAAGACAATGCGACCTCCATTAAAATTAGTAACATTTAATCCTGATATTAAGGAAGATTCGGGTGTTTTAGCTAAATTTATGTCTGAACAAGAAGGCGTTCCTATTGAAAGTTGTCGGGAGCAAATAAATGAGTATGTAAAAACTGTTAAAACTAAATTAGCAGAAGGGAAACCTGTTGAGTTTAAGGATCTTGGGTCTTTTCAAAAAGGGCAGGATGGAGAATTAAAATTTTCTTTTTTATCAGACGATAATTTGTTGTTGGATTCTTTTGGATTACCCGTTGTTTCTCTTTCAGGAAAATCTTTATCTCCTGAGATATCTTTAAAAGAAACTAAAAAAGTTATTCCAATAACTTCTAAACCTGCAAAAAAGGTTGAAGAGAAAAATATTGTTAAAAAAGACAATAAAAAACAAGAAATATTAAAAGAAAAAGAAGAAAAGAGAAAACAAAGACTACTTGCTCAAAAACAAAAAAGATTAGATAAGCAAAATAAAAAGAAAACGGATTCTAAAGAAAAAAAGAAAAGAGGAATTTTACCATTCTTGTTAATTTTTTTGGGAGTTATTGCAATTCTTTTAGTAGCTCTTTATTTTTTCAAACCTACTTTATGGAACAAAGGCTATAGTTATTCAAGTGCAAAAATTTCGCAATTATTCGGAGGAAAAGATTCTGGTGAATATGATATTATAGAACCTGGTGTAAATGATGAGATTACCGACGAAAACATTAATGGAACAGAAGATGGAAAAAACAATGGAGATTCAGATGATGTTTATACTGATGAAGATGATATTTTGTCTGATGAAGAAATTGAAGAAGGTGCATTGGGAGATAATGTTGAAGATATTGAATCTTCTGAAAACGCAGAGGATGTTGCCGAAAGTAATACTGATAGTGAGATTTTAGAAGATCCTGCTGAAAAAGAAACAGTTTTTGTGGATAACAATGCAAACAGCTCTGCACAAAGCGGAAAATATTATATTATTATTGCCAGTGTTCAGTCGGAATCTTCTGCAAAGAAAGAGGTGCAAAGATTTGCAGCAAAAGGTATTAGCTCTGAATATATTTATGTTGCTTCGAAAGGCAGGTACAGAATTTCGGCAGGAGAATTTAGTTCTGCAAAAGCTGCACAAGATTTTTATTCGGAAATGCAAACAAAACATGGGAATATTGATGCTTGGGTTTGGGAGAAAAGATAGTTAAAATTATATTAAAAAAAAGGTCGGAAACTTTGCTTTCCGACCTTTTTTCATTGTAAAACTCTAATTTATAATTTCTTATCTTATCCCTAATTCAGATTCAACATATTTTGTTGCATCATCAGAATCATCAAAATATAATAATGTGCTTCTGTCGGCAATAAATCTATAGCCTTGTTTTTTTGCAACAGCTTTTAAAGCAGTATTAAATTTTTTCCTTATTGGGTCATAAATTTCTTTTTGTTTTTTAATTGCATCCTCTTGTGCAGAAACTTGAAATTTTTTAATACGTTCTCCTAGTGATTTTAATTCTTCAACTTTTGTTTCTTTCATTAAATTTGAGAGTGTTTTTTCTTCTTTCTGATAAACTGCAACTTTTTTGTTGTATTCCTCTTGCATTTCTTTAATGTGAGATTCAAGTTGCTGAACATAAGCAGAGTATATTGTATCTGCCTTTTTTACTTCCGGCATTTTTTTATAGATTGCGTTTCCGTCTATATGCCCATATTTGAATTTTTGAGCATTAATGTTTGAAATTGAAAAAAACAATACGGTTGCTAGTAATAGTGATAAATTTTTCATGTGTCTAAAATTTTATAATTAATTGATATTAAATAAGTTGCTTGTCTATTTGTGTTTATAATTATTGTTTTACTCTGCACATAGGAACACTTGCTTTGTTATGGAAGTAAACTATATGCTGTGTTATAATCATGCCTTAGTGTGTCAGAATCTTTGTTGTGAGTGTTTGATATTCTGTAATTTTTCGAAAAATTAAAATGTGTGCAAATATATATATTATCAATTTTAAAAAAAAATGATAGTTTTTTACCAACTTAAACCTATTCCGTATGATAATACTACGGTTGGAACATCTAGTCCTTTATCTGTAAATTGAGTTTCTTTGTAGTTTTGGTCCATACGATTAATTATAAAAAATCCTGCTTGATAATAAAGTCCGAAGTTTCTTTCTTTGCTCCAAATCCATCTTCCTCCACCTTCAATGCCTATTCCATTAATGTATCCAAGACCAGTATCTTTCCAACTTAAATTAAGAAATAATGAGCTAGGTTTTGCGTTTGCATGAATTTTTATACCTGCTGTGTAACCAATAAATCCGGCACCTGCATGAATACCAAAATTTTTGTGAATTCTTCTTTCATAATTAAATCCTAAAATTGAACTACTTATCAAAAACCCGACTGTTTTAACATCTTTTAGTTCTGGTTCATAATAATTATTGTTTTTTTTTAGTTTCTTTTTCTCTTCCTTTTCCCAATTATCGTTGTTGTTAAAAGTTATTTCAAGGGCATCTTCATTATTGTCATAGTTTTCCTTTTCATCTATTTCTGATAAATTGTCATTTATTTCAGGCTTATTTTTTTGTTCTTCTATTAAAGAGTTGTATTTTTCTGCACAAGTTAAAATAGCTTTTTTTAATCTTTTGCTATGTGTTGAAAAAGCATTGTTTGTTTCTTCGGAAACTAATGCGTCTTTTATGGCAACGATTCCTTTTGTTGGCTCAAATTTTATTGAAACATACGCTGAGCCGGTTTCTATATTATCTTTCTTTTCTTGCTTTATTTCAATTTTTTGTAAACTAATAATAACCGGTATTTGATTGTTAGAATTTTTTGAGAAATTACGTTTTAAAAAATCACCAATTGATTTAAGAGTACCTCCTTCAATATCAATTTTTTCAGACTTAGATAATAGTCCGTTATTTATTTCTCCTATGTAATCTTTGTTTTCTCTTTCGTCATAAATTATTGTAATATAAAACTTTCTGTTTTCAATTTTAGCTTTTTCATTTTCAAAAGAAATTAGTTTCTGAGAAAAAGAAGAAGTAACTATTAATAAATTTAAAAAGAATAAAAAGGAATATTTTTTCATGTGTCTAAAAATATATAATTAATTGATATTGAGCAAATTGATTGTGTTTTTGTATTTATGATAATTGTTTTGCTCTGCACATAGGAACACTTGCTTTCTTTTGCACGTAATCATGGTGCTGAATATAGTCAAGCACTTGGGTGTTAAAATCTTTGTCGTGGGAGTTTAGCTTCGCTGAGACTTTGGGTTCATGTGTTTAAAATTGTATAACTAATTTGAGTTAAATATGTTGCTTGTGTGTTTCAAAGTTTTTAAAATTTAAAACCTACAATTAAAATGTCATCATTTTGTATGTTTTTTCCTTGCCAGCGATTTAATGTTTTTAACAAATGATTTCTCTGGATTGGGAATTGTAAATCGTTGCATTCTTTTAACAAGGCTCTAAAATTTTTCTTCATAAATTTAGTGTCGTTTTTTCCTCCGAATTGGTCTTGGTATCCATCTGTAAATAAATATACAGTATCATTTTTCTTTAAATGTATTTTGTGGTTTGTAAACTTGCGTTCTTTAATTCTTTCGTGTTTAAATGCACTAATAGCCACTTTGTCAGCAACAATTTCTGTCATTGAGTAGTTTCTAAAAATTATTAGATTTATTTTTGCTCCGGAATATTCAAGTAAGTTTTTTTCTTTATCGTATGAAATAATAGCCATTTCCATTCCGTCTTTAACCTTAGAATCATCACCTCCAAAGCGTTCTTTTATTTCTTTTTGAAGGGTATTTAATATTTCAGATGGTTTTTTTATTTTTTGGTTAATTGTAATATTGTTTAGTAAATCAATTCCTATAACAGATATTAGAGAACCAGGCACACCATGTCCGGTGCAATCTGCAAGTGCAAAAATTATATTCTCATTTTCAGTCTGTTTCTTTTTTGCCCAGTAGAAATCTCCACTTAAAATTTCTTTTGGTCTGTTTAAAATGAAATTATCAGGAAATAATTCGTCAATGTAACTTTTTTCAGGAAAATTAACATCTTGAAGATATTTTGCGTAAACAATACTATCTTTAATTACTTTGTTTTTTAATTTAGTTTCATTAAAAGTTTCAACTAGTTTAGTGTTTATTGTGTCAATTTCAACTTTTTGTTCTTCAAGCATTTTGTTTTGATTCCTAACATCTTTTGTCCTGTTCTTAATATTCTTTTCTAAATTTAATTTAGAATTTTCTAATTCTTTAAACATATTAATATTATCAATTATGCCAATAATTTGGTCTGAAAGATGCGAAAAAACTTCAGATTCATGTTTGTTGAAAGAATTACGTTTGTTGCTTTCAAGATATAGAATTGCTCTAATTTTTCCGGAAGCAGAAAAAGGTATGCAAATTGATGATTTTATATTGAATTTTTCAATATAAGATTTGTTGTAGGATGCACCTGAGGAAATATTTGGAATTATTTTAATTTTTTGTTCGTCAATTACTGATTTTATTAGGTTTTTAGGATATTTTTCACTAATACCGGTGTCATCATTTTTTTCCGGGAAGTCAGATTTGAAAATTGGTTTATTATCTGATACTGAAAATAAAATTCCTCTAGTAGCACCTGTGTGTTCAGTTAGAATTTGAAGGGAGTCAACATATTTAAAAGAGCGTTTTTCTAAAAGTTTATTCTTAATATGGTCTAAATCTGCAGTAACTTTGTTTAGTTCTTCTGCTTTTCTGTATAAATTTGAAAAGTTAAATGACAGTATATAGGATTGAGAAAATATAAAGATGAAGAGACCAAAAGGAGTAAGATATATTGAGTCAATAATGTCCGAAACAAATAAGATATCGTTTATAACTGTTATTAGCAATGCAATAGTACCAATAAATGGTATCCAAGCACCTTCTTTTTTCTTTAAAATGCTTTTTATTTGGGCATATAATATGTAAAATAGTGTTAATGAGGATGTTATAATAAAAATTATTAAAGTAAAAGAGTAGAATTGAAGGTTTGTAAATAGAACTATTATCGTAAGAACTATATTAATTCCAACTATAATTTTAACATATAATTTTGAAATTTCTTGTTCATATAATTTATAAAAGAACAATGCAAAAAATGATGATCTTATAAAATTACTTATGTAATCAATTTTTTTTAATGCTGCCCATGATAAATCCGGGAAAATTCTTGTGAGAGTAACCTCCCCATTAACAATCATACTAATGATTTCTGATAATAAAAATAATCCAAAGAATAATAAAGAATTGTCATTTCTTTTTACTACGTATAATCCAAAATGAAAAACTGCCATTATTAATAAAACACCAATTATAAAAAAATTAATTCCTCTTTTAGATTTAGTTTTTGTAATAATTTGGGCGGGTAAACCTATAATTATAGAATCATCAATTCCACCTTTTCTATGATGGAAGTTTGAAACTTGCAATGTTAAAAATAATGATTTTTTATTTATAGGAAAAATTTTAAAAAGTGTTTTTTGAGCCGGTTTTGATAGTTTTTTGTTTGGTCCGGTTCTACTGGAAGATATAAACTTTTCGTCATTCAACCAAAGTGTGTATGCAGTTTCAATTCTTTCTAATCTAATAGCAAGTAATTCAACATCATCGGGAAAAACAATGTGTAATCTATATGTTCCAAATCCAATATTTGGGTTTTCGTTATTTGTAAAAAATGTTGTGTCCCATAGTGAAGGTACATTAACATATATTGGTTTATTTACAGACTTGGATGAAAAATCTTTTGGAGAATATAATTTCCCGGGATAAAATTCCCAAGTACCGTTAAGTTCAAAAATTCCTTGTTTTTGAAAACTGTAGTTTTTTAAATTAAGATTTCCCTTGTCAACTATTTGTTGTGCAAAAGTCTCATTAAAAGCAGCAAATAGCAATAATGCTGTAATATAATACTTGTATGTTTTTTTTATTTTCAAAATAATTTAAAATCTAATTCCCGCTATTAATATGTCATCAATCTGCTTGGTATCACCCATCCATTCTTTAAGTGTTTTTTCTAATGTTTCTTTTTGATGTTCTACTGTTTCTTTATGTATTGAACTAAGTAAATCTCGAAAGCGTTTTTTCATGAATTTTCTGCCAGTTTCATAACCGGTTTGGTCAATAAACCCATCTGAAAACATATAGATAAAATCTCCTTTTGAAACTTTAAATCTTTTGTTGGCAAAATAACGTTTGCCTTTTTTCGCTTTGGTATAGATATAATTTCCAATTGAAACAGGGGTTGCCTTGTATTCAATTAAATGGTTGTTTTTAAATAAATACAAAGGGTTTTGAGCCCCGGAATAGACAACTTCTCTTTTGGAAGAGTCGTAATAAATAATTGCTAGGTCCATTCCTCCTACTTCATGGTTTTTTGCTATTCTTTCTGTAAATTCCTTTTGAATATTATTTAGAATTATTTTAGGAGATTTGATATTGTTAAATAAAATTGCATCATTTAATAGTTCATGCCCAATAATTGACATTAAAGCACCGGAAACACCATGTCCGGTGGAATCAGCAATAGCATATATTCCTTCTGTTGGGCTTATTTGTTTAAACCAATAAAAATCACCACTTAACCCGCTTTTAGGTTTGTAGAATATGAAATTTTCGTAAAAAAAAGAATCAATTTCATTTTTTTTGGGAAGAAAGGCATTTTGTATTTTTTCGGCATAGTGCATACCTCCACTAATTTCATTGCTTTGTTTTTCAAGGTTTTCTTTTGCCTTATTTACCTGAATGTTTTGTTTTCCTGTTTCTTCTCTTAAAATTTTCAGTTGCTTGTTTCTTTCATTTATATCATCTGTAATTTTTAATACTTTTGACTCCAATGCATCATTAAAAAAGTTTAATTTGTTGTAGGAAGTAAAATTATCCATATACATAATTATTTGAGGCATAATAGATGATAAGATTTCAGAACTTATTATGTCAAAATTTTCTTTAACAGAATAGTTTTCAAAATATAAAACTGCTAAAACCGAATTGTCTTTTATAAAAGGGTATGAATATACAGATTTTACTTTTCTTTCCTCAAAATAAGCAATCTCTTTTGCTTTTAGATTATTTGAATATAATATGTATTCAGGTTCTCTAGAAGAAATAGCCTTTTTTATGCTTGTAGCTGAAAAATATACATTTTCTTTTTCAGAAAACATTTTTATTCTCATTTCCTTAACTTCATCTTTGGTTTTTAAATATTCATTTGTTGTAAGCCATTCAGAATTTTGGTAGATGAAAATTAATGCCCTATCAGCATCAACAGCTTTAGAAATAGATTTTAATGGAGCTTTTAAATTATAAGATTTTGCAGAAAACAATGCATCTTTAATCTTACCTTGAATAAGAAGGTTTTTTGTATGCTTTTTAATTGAACTATAGGCTTTTGAATTCTGAATTGAGATTAGGTATGAATGGAAAATTATAAAAATAAAAATTCCAACTGTTGTAAGCCCTATTGATTGAATAATCTGAAGTTCTTTTAAAACGTCATTTAAACTAGTTAATAGCAATACTAATATCCCTAAAAAGGAGAATAATGCACCTGGTTTTTTGTTTTTTATAGCCTTAATTTGTCCAATTAATACATAAATTAAAGTTACACCTATTAGGAACAATAATAAAACTAATGCTTTCGTGAAAATTATTGCAGGAGTAGTAATAACCAACAAAAGTGCTAATCCAGCAACTATTGATATTCCGTATATAATATATTTATTTAAAAATTCTGTAAATGAAACATAAATAAAAAGAGCAAAAAATATAACTCTTAAATAATTGGACCCATGATTAATTTTTAAAAGTATTTCCCAATTAAAAGATGGAAACAATTTCATTAAAAAAATCTCACCAACAGTTAGAGAGAAAAGAGCAGAGAAAAGTAATGTTAATGCAAAAAATAAGTTTGATTTATCATTTCTTCTAAAGAAAAACATTGCAAAATGGTACGCAGCCATAATGAGTAATGCTCCTAATAAAAAGATATTTAATGATAAATTCTTCCATGTATGTTCAGAAATGTTTTCTGTTGTTCCAAATAGTATAGAGTTTTCAATTCCTCCTTTTTTATGGTGGTAATTGCTTACCTGTAGAATTAAATCTATTGTGTTGCTATTGGACTTAAACAGAATGTCATCAGAAGTCCATTTTGGAACTGAGGCCTTTTTATTCTCACTAACTTTTCCGTTTTCATGGTATAATTTCCCATTAATCCATAGTTTGTATGCAGATTGAATACGGTTTATGTTTATTGCAAATATTTCATCCTTCTTCACAGAAAGTATTTTTAAACGATAAGTTCCATATCCTTGCGCCCCTCGTTTTAGAATTTTATTCCATAAGCCGGGAACTTTTATATAAATTGGTTTTTTTATATTCGTACTTTTAAAGTCTTTTGGAGTATAAAGCACAGCATCATAAAATTCCCAATCTCCATCAAGAGAAATTATTTCTTTGTTAATATTATATTTTGAAACATCAACTCTTGCAGCAGTAACCGTATTTTGTGAAAAGGAAACGCTTTCTGACAATACTATGATTATCAGAAAAATAAGAGTTCTTATAGTAAAAAAAATATATTTCATATAATGCCACTAACCTATAAAAAAAAAATGATATGAAGAAATCTTTTTGTTTAATTCAAATTTAAAAGATGTAAAAAGTGTTTTTTTTTAAACAAATATAATTTATAAAAATTGTTTTATTATATTTACAAATATTTTTTGAAAATTCAATATATACTATAAAATGACTTTAAAGAAATTATTTTCATCATTTTTTTTCATGTTAATAATAATAAATTTATCTGCACAAGTTGTTGATAAAGAGGTTATTGATAATCTTATTGAAGAATTGTCAGAATCAAGTGATGAAGAAATAGATTTTACTTCATTATATGAAGACCTTTATTATTTTGCAAAAAATCCATTAAATATTAATACTGCAACAAGAGAAGACCTAGAAAGGTTTCAATTTCTTTCAGATTTTCATATAGAAGATATTTTAGAATACAGAAAAAATGCCGGAGAAATGCAAACTATTTATGAAATGCAATTGCTAGAAAGTTTTTCTGCAAAAGATATAAGACAATTATTACCTTTTGTTATGGTTCGTACAAAAGAAGATGATAATATTCCCGATTTCAAACGAGCAATTAAATATGGAAGACATAACCTTTTTTTAAGAACACAATTTAATATACAGAAACAAAAAGGATTTAAGCATAATGAGGATGTTTTTGAAACAAGTCCAGATACAAATTTATACAGAGGCAATAAATTTAAATATTACACAAAATACCAATTTGATTATAAAAGGAAAATAAAATTTGGCTTTGTGGCAGAGAAAGATCCCGGAGAACAATTTTTTAAAGGAACACAAAAACAAGGATTTGATTATTATAGTGCACATATTCAAGTAGATGATGCCTGGAAATTTAAAACAATAACCTTAGGCGATTTTCAAGCACGATTTGGGCAAGGATTAGTTTCGTGGTCAGGGCTGTCAACTGGAAAATCTTCTTATGTAATGTCTATTAAGAAAAAATACGATGGTTTAAGAAAATATTCATCCACAGATGAAAATAATTTTTTTAGAGGGGCAGGATTTACTTTCAGGCATAAAGATATAGATGTTACAGCTTTCTTTTCTTATAAAAACATTGACGGAAATATAAAATTAGACACTTCAACTAATGAAATTGAGTTTCACGGTTCATTTCAGAAAACCGGAATGCACAGAACTCCTAATGAAATATTTGATAAACATTCTGTAAAAGAACTAGTTTACGGAACAAATGTTAAATGGAGGCAACAGTGGTTTAAACTTGGGGCAACTTTCATGCAATATAAATTTAGCGAAGAACTTAAAAAAGATGGGCTTTACAATAAATTCAGGTTTCAAGGAAATCATGGTATGAATGCAAGTATTGATTATCAAGCAAATTATAAAAATATTATCTTTTTTGGAGAAGAAGCAATTAGCCATACAGGAGGCTATGCACTTTTAAATTCTGCATTATTAAGGTTGGCTCCACAAATGTCTTTGGGTATTTTGCAAAGATACTACACAAAAAATTACCAAGCATATTATGCCGCAGGTTTTGGCGAACAGTCCGCAACAACAACAGAAAATGGAATGTATTTCGGTACAGAAATTCATCCAATTAGAAAATGGACAGTTTCTGCGTATTATGATTTATTTAAATTTCAATGGCTAACATATAGAGTTAATGGTATTTCAAATGGAGCTGATTTCTTTTCTCAAATAGACTATAGTTTAAACCGATATGTTAATATGCACTTAAGGTTTAAGCAAGAGTCAAAATTTCAAAACTCTTCGGATGATTATACTGGTGTTGTAAATATTGTTCCAATTCAAAAAAAACAATTTAGGTATCATATTACATATTCTTTATCAAGAAATTTAGTTTTAAAGAATCGTTTTGCAATTTCACAATATAATAAAAGAGATAATGAAACAGAAAACGGCTTTATGTTTTATCAAGACATAAATTATGAATTCAGTACATTTCCTCTAAAATTTAATTTTAGACTTGCATATTTTGATGCTCCATACAATGCAAGAATTTATACTTATGAAAATGATATTTTATATGGATATTCTATTCCCGGTTTGAGCGGACAAGGAATAAGAACATATTTAACTCTCAGGTACACAATAATAAAAGATTTTATTGATGTTTGGTTACGATACGCAAATTATTCATATTCAGATAGAGATGTCATTGGTTCATCTCTTGATGAAATTAAAGCAAATAATAAATCGGAAGTAAAAATTCAATTTAGAATAAAATTTTAAAAATTATTAATATAACACAAATTATGGGAACTAATAAACTAAGAACATTTTTACAAAGAACAGAACTTTTTAGCCATTTTGAAGATTCTGAATTAGAAAAAATTATTAAAATTACAAAATCAACAATGTATGATGAAGGCTCTACCCTTTTTGAGCAAAATTTTGAAAGAAAAAACATATATATTGTTTATTCTGGTGAAGTTGAGTTATATATGAAGAATTCTTTTGGAGAATCAAAGCAGATAACTCAATTTAAAAAATATGATTTTATTGGCGAAGGCTCAATTGTTGATGATTCTCCACACTCTACATCTGCAAGAGTTTTAACCGACTCCGAAATTTATGTTATTGATTCTGAAAAACTAAAAAAAATATTACACAACGATGGTAAGATTGCTGTTAAAATGTTCACTGAAATAACACAGATTGTTTCAAGAAGAATGAGCCATACAAGTTCCAGACTTATGAATATTGGAGCACAATATGTTTCCGGTTCTTCACGAAAAGAACACGATTTGTTAGGATATAGGAATGTTCCCGACGAGTATTTTTATGGTATTCAAACACTTCGAGCAAGGGAAAATTTTAATATATCAGGTGTGAATATTAGTTTCTATCCTGATATTATTACTGCATTTGCAATGGTAAAAAAAGCTGCTGCAAAAGCAAATTTTGAAATAGGATTACTTGAGAAAGATGTAAGTGATGCAATTGTTTTTGCATGCGACGAGCTATTACATGGAAAATACCATAAAGAGTTTGTGGTAGATATGATACAAGGAGGAGCAGGAACATCCACAAATATGAATGCTAACGAAGTTATTGCTAATCTTGCACTTGTTAAATTAGGAAAAGAAAAAGGAGATTATGAAATTGTACACCCTAACAACCATGTAAATCTCTCACAATCAACAAACGACAGTTATCCTACTGCAGTAAAAATTGCACTTAAAAATAGTAGTATTTCTTTAAATAAGGAACTTAAACTTTTAGTAATTTCATTTAAGAAAAAAGCAGAAGAGTTTAAGAATGTTTTAAAAATGGGACGAACTCAACTTCAAGACGCTGTTCCTATGACAATGGGTCAAGAGTTTGAAGCCTATGCTGAAACTTTGGAAGAAGAAATTGAGCGTGTTATTAGAAATTCAGATTTAATGTTAAATGTAAATATGGGAGCAACTGCGATAGGAACCGGAATAAATGCAGACCCAAGATATAGCCCCATAGTTATTAAACATTTAAAAGAAATTTCAGGTTTAGATATAAAAAATGCTAAAAACTTAGTTGAAGCAACACAAGATACTGGTTCATTCGTTATGTTCTCATCATCACTAAAACGCTTGGCAATTAAATTGTCTAAAATAATGAATGACTTACGTTTATTGTCATCAGGTCCTCGTGCAGGTCTCAATGAAATTAACTTGCCGGCAGTTCAGCCAGGATCTTCAATTATGCCAGGCAAAGTAAATCCTGTAATTCCAGAAGTTGTAAACCAAATAGCTTTTAAAGTAATAGGAAATGATGTAACAGTTACCATGGCTGCCGAAGCAGGACAGTTAGAATTAAACGTTATGGAACCGGTTATTGTTCAAAGTTTATTTGAATCAATAGAAATGTTGAAAAATGGAATGGCAGTTTTAAGACATAAAACTATAAATGGAATTACTGCTAATGAAAAACATCTTGAAGAAGTTGTTAGAAACAGCATTGGAATTGTAACTGCATTAAATCCGGTAATTGGTTATGAAAATAGCAGCTCAATTGCAAAAGAGGCTCTTGAAACAGGGAAAAGTGTTTATGACCTTACTCTTGAAAGAGGCTTATTGTCAGAAGATGAAATAAAAAAAATACTATCTCCTGAAAATATGCTTGAACCTCATAATTTGAAGTAGTTATTTTATATTTAAAAAGATTTTCCAAATTTTTGATATTTGGGAAATCTTTTTTTAATTATATTTAAACAAATTCACTACCCTTTTCCCCTTCAACATCTTTCACAAATTCTCTAATTTTCTTTTCATTATCACGTTTTGTAATCATAAGAATATTATCTGATTCCGCAATAATATAACCATCTAAGCCTTCAACTACAACAAGTTTTTCTTTTGGCACATTTATTAATGTATTTTTAGTATCATAAGTAAATACATTTTTTGTGTTAAAAGCATTTGCATCTTCATCTTTTTCAGAAAGTTCATAAAGCGAATCCCAAGTTCCTAAATCAGACCAACCAAATTCCGTAGGGTAAACAAAAACATTTTCGGCATGTTCCATAATTCCATTATCAATAGAAATATTTTTGCATTCTGCATAAGCAGTTTTTACAAAATTTAATTCTTTTTCAGTTGTTGAAACATCATTTGTATTTGAAAAAATTTCAGCAATCTCCGGAAGTAAATTATCAAAAGCCTTGTTTATACTTTTTAAAGACCAAATAAAAATTCCGGAATTCCAGACAAACTCACCACTTTCAAGAAATTTTTCTGCGGTTTCTCTGTTGGGTTTTTCTGTAAAACTTTTCACCCTATTTAAATATTTAAAATTTGCAGGTTTTGTATCTTCAATTTGTATGTAGCCGTATCCGGTTTCCGGTCTTGTTGGGTTTATCCCCAAAGTTAATAAACTATCGTTTTTAGAAACAAACTCAAAGCTCTTTTCAATAACATCTACAAACTTTGTTTCATCTAAAATTAAGTGGTCAGAAGGAGCAACAACAATATTTGCATCAGGATTTTTTGCTTTAATTTTTAAGTTTGAATATGCAATACAAGGAGCAGTATTTCTTCTTGCAGGTTCTCCGAGAATTTGTCTTTTGTCCATTTCTGGAAGTTGTTCTGCAACTTGTTTTTCATACATTTCGCTTGTTACAATATAAATGTTCTCGGGTGGACAAACTCGTGCAAAACGCGAATAAGTTTGTTGCAAAAGAGATTTTCCTGTTCCCAAAATATCAAGAAATTGTTTAGGTTTTTGAGTTCTGCTTATTGGCCAAAAGCGACTTCCTACTCCACCTGCCATTATTACGCAATAATTATTTTTGTTCATTTTATTTTAATTATATAATGATACAATTATGTAAAGATTTAATAGAATGATATTAAATCATTTTGTATTAAATAATTGTACCATTTATGATGTTTCTAAATTCTTAATTTGCTCTTCCAAAGCCCTAATTTTTGCTTCGGCATCTGCTTTTTTTATATTTTCTTTTTCAATAACCTGTGCAGGAGCATTGTTTACAAAACGTTCATTGCTCAATTTTTTCATTACAGAATTTAAGAAACCTTTTGCATATTTCAGCTCTTCTGTTAGTTTTTTTATTTCAGCATCTTTATCAATTAAATCGCCAAGAGGTACAAAAAACTCAACTTTTTTAACTACAAAATGCGATGCTCCATCAACTTTTTCTTTTGTTTCAGAAACTTTATCAATTCCACTTAATCTTGTAATTACTGTTTCAAAATCTGTATTATAACTGTTACTTTCGTCTTTATAAAGAAGATTTAGTTTGTTTTTATAAGAAAGATTTTTTTCTTTTCTAATAGTGCGAATTTGCGTAATAACTTCTTTTGCAAAATCAAAACCTGCAATCATTTTGTTGTCAATAGGCTGTGGTTTAGGCATTTCCGAAACCATAATGCTTTCACCATCTTTGCGTGTTTCAAGCATATGCCAAATTTCTTCTGTAATAAAAGGCATTAAAGGGTGAAGAACTTTCAATAGTTTTTCGAAATTATCTTTAACAGCTTTATAAGTTTTTGCATCAATTGGTTTTTGATAATTGGGTTTTACAATTTCTAAAAGCCATGATGAAAACTCATCTTTAAACAATTTATAAACCAACATTAATGCTTCCGAAAGTTTAAATGTATCGTAAAGTTCATCAAGATTTGCAATTTGTTCATTAAATTTTTCATTAAACCATTGTAAAGCAACTTTTGAATGTTTCGGCTGATCAATATTATTATCAACTTCCCAAGATTGTGTTAGTAGGAAAGCGTTCCAAATTTTATTTGTGAAATTTTTTCCTTGTTCCGGTAAGTTGTCATTATAAAGCAAATCGCCACCGGCAGGTGAGCAAAGCATCATGCCAAAACGAACACCGTCGGCACCATATTTTTCAATAAGTTTAATTGGGTCGGGTGAATTGCCAAGTTGTTTCGACATTTTTCGTCTTTGCTCATCACGAACCATGCCTGTAAAATAAACATCTTTAAAAGGAAGTTCATTCCTAAACTCGTAACCTGCAAAAATCATTCGGGCAACCCAAAAGAAAATAATATCATGCCCTGTTGCCAGAACATTTGTTGGGTAGTAATAGTTTATTTCTTCGTTTTCAGGATTACGGATACCATCAAAAACCGAAATTGGCCACAACCACGATGAAAACCAAGTATCAAGAACATCTTCATCTTGTTTTAAATCGTTAATTGTTAGCTTGTTATTGTTTGTTTTAGCTTTTGCGAGTTCAAGTGCTTTTTCAATGTTATTAGCAACAACAAAATCCGTAGTTCCTGAAATATAGCATGCAGGAATTTGATGCCCCCACCAAAGTTGACGAGAAATATTCCAATCTCTAACATTTTCCAGCCAATGATTGTATGTGTTTACAAAACGTTTTGGTGAGAAATTTATGTTGCCGTTATTAACGTTTTCAATGGCAGGTTTTACAAGTTCTTCCATTTTTAAAAACCATTGCATTGATAGCTTCGGTTCTATGGCAACTTGTGTTCTTTGCGAATATCCTACACGATTTGTGTAATTTTCAGATTTTACAAAATTACCTGATTTTTCAAGGTCTTTTACAATTAATTTACGAACTTCAAAACGGTCAATATTTTCGTAAAGCTGGGCTTCTTTGCTCATTGTTCCGTCCGGGTTAAAGATGTCAATGACTTGCAAATTGTGTTTTTGCCCAAGCATATAATCATTTTCGTCGTGTGCAGGAGTAACTTTTAATGCTCCTGTTCCGAATTCAATATCGATATAATCATCAAAAATAATTGGAGCTTCACGCTTAACCAAAGGAATAATAACTTTTTTGCCTTTAAGATGTTTGTATCTTTCATCTTCGGGATGAACGCAAATTGCCGAGTCGCCCAAAATTGTTTCGGGGCGTGTTGTTGCAATAGTTATGAAGTCTTCACTATCAACAATTTTATATTTAACGTAGTAAAGTTTTGATTGCTCGTCTTTGTATTCAACTTCTTCATCAGAAACAGCAGTTTGGGCTTTTGTGTCCCAATTTACCATTCGTACGCCTCTGTATATTAAGCCTTTTTCATGAAGGTTAATAAAAGTTTTAATTACACTTTCGGAAAGGTCATCGTCCAAAGTGAATTTTGTTCTGTCCCAATCGCAAGATGCCCCAATTTTTTTAAGTTGCTCCAAAATTATTCCACCATGTTTATGTGTCCATTCCCAAGCATGTTTCATAAACTCATCACGGGTAATATCATCTTTGCTGATGCCTTCTTCGGCGAGTTTGTTTACAACTTTTGCTTCCGTAGCAATGGATGCATGGTCAGTTCCCGGCACCCAGCAAGCATTTTTGCCTTGCATTCTTGCACGTCTTATAAGAATATCCTGAATGGTGTTATTCATGATATGTCCCATGTGCAAAACACCTGTTACATTTGGTGGAGGTATTACAATTGTGAAAGGTTCTCTATCATCAGGAACTGACTTAAACAGCTTATTGTCAAGCCAATATTGATACCATTTTTTTTCTACGTCTATTGAATTGTACTTTTTGGGAGTGTTGCTCATTTCTTTTTTCTCTGTCTGTTTAAAAATTTTTGCAAATATAACAGAATGAGTTTAATATAAGAAATGTAAAACAAATATTAATTAAGCTATATAAGAATGTAACTTGTGATTAAAACTATCTTTTTTAATAATTTCCTAAAAAAAACTATTTCTTTTAAGGGGTTTAAAATTTTACATTTGTCATAACTATAAAAATTAAGATGAAAAAAACACTTTTTTTACTTTTAGTGCTTCTTATTAGCAAAATTTCTTTTTCACAAATGCTTGATGACTTAAAAAAATCAAGTTATTATACATATATTTTTGAACTTTCACAAGAAGAGGCAGACTTGCTTTATACAAAAGGAATTGATAAACTTCAAGATACCTTTTTTCATACACTTGTCGACTCTTTTCTTACAGAAAAAAAATATGAAGGAGTTCTTAAAAACGGATATTATTTGAAAGCAAGTACCCATCAAAATAAACTGAATTATTCATTAACTACAATCCAAGATTTTGATGTTAAGATTATTGATAATAACACAGATTTAATAATCCAACTAATTGATAATAAAAGCAAAACAATTTCAGATGCAAATGTTTACCTCAAAGGCAAAAGACTAAAATTTGATAAAATAATATCTGCATACAAAAAAAGAAAATCAAACAAACAAGGTTTGTTGAAAGTTGAATATAAAGGTTTGGTTTGTTACTACCAGCTTAGGAGACAATATAATAACTCAAAACTAAAACGTGTTTATCAAAAAGTTGTATGGGGAACACCAATAAAGTATGTTTGGCGACCGGTGCAATATGCAATTAAGTTACCTGTTGACGGAGTAAAGTCTTTGTTTAAATGGCGACTTGTCGGTTACGCATACAGGACAAGATATTTTTATAGAAATTGGAATTATAGAATAAATAATCTCATAAATAATTTAGCTGATAAATTTGATTTTGAAAATAGATATGAATCATTTATTGTTTTTAACAAACCAAAATATAAACCAAATGATACTGTAAAATTTAAAGCATTTATTGTTAATAGAAAAGGAAAGCCTTTGAAAAAAGAAGTTATTATGAAGTTTCATAAAACATCTTCAAAATCATCTGTCAGTAAAATTATTAAACCATATGCAAAAGGAGGATTTGAAGATGAATTTGTACTACATGATTCCTTAGACTTGATATTGGATAAAAAATACATGATGTTTTTAGTGAAACCAAGAACACGCTTAGACAAAAAACTAAACATTCATAAATGGTACAGAAAATATACAACATCTTACATTAAATATGAAGATTACGAATTGCACCAAAATAAATTAAGTTTAAAAACAGATACAAAAAATCAGTTTAAAGGCAATGATTTAGAAATTTTATTAAAAGCCACAGATGAGAACAATTTAAATTTACAAGATGCTCGCTATGAGCTTATTGTGTTGATAAAAAACAAATTTGATTTTTTTGACAATTATGTTTTTGTTCCTAATATTTTATTTAAAAAGAATGACAAACTTTTACCAACGGGCGAAACAAAAATAATTATTCCGGATTCTATTTTCCCAAAAGCAAATTTAACTTATGAGATTAAAGTTAGAATGCTTACTTCCGACAATGAAGTGAAAACAAAGAAAGAAACCATTCACTATTATTACAAAAATGAAAAAATAAAGTATGATTTTAAACATGATTCAATAAATATTTGGTATGAAGATTTAGGGATACGCAAATCAATTTATGCAAAAATAATAGTTGTTGATAATCTTAATAATGAAATAATTGCTGATGCAAATAAATTACCTGCAAGCATAAAATTGTATCCGAACTCTTCAAAAATTATTGTTGAAACTAAAAACCTGGATGAAACAATTAATATTGATGCAGACGATTCACAACTTAAATGCTATACAAAAATAAATAAGGATTCTTTATTTATAAAAGTATTAAATCCTGCAAAATTGAATTTTTCATATTTTATTTATAAACATAATAGTGAAATAAAACGCGGATATACAGATAGTTTAACATATAAAATAAAACATCCGGGTAAAAAAGAATATCTTTTTTCAATCCAATATTTTTGGGGAGGGAAAATGCACACTCAAAATTACGGAATCAGCAGAAAAAATAATACAGGTAAATTATATGTTAAACTTGAAAAATCGAACTTAGTTTTTCCGGGGCAAAAATCTAAAATTAAAATTGAGGTTAAAGACAGTAACGGAAAACCGGTAAAAGATGTTGATATTACATCTTTCGGATTAACAAAAAAATTTAATTATCATTCGCCTCGACTTCCAAATTTGGCAAAAAAAACAAAACGCAAATATAAAGAGCATATAAATAGTTTTCATTTCAATAAAATTAAAGACAAAAATGCTAAAACACTAAATTACGGGCAATGGAAAAGGATTGCGGGATTAGACAGTATGGAATATTATAAGTTTTTATATCCCGGGAAAAGTATTTATAAAACAACTTATACAGCACCCGACAGTATTACACAATTTTCTCCGTATGTTTTTAAAAAAGGAGCATTTCAAAAAGTACACATTGTTTTTGTTGATAATAACCCTGTGTATTTTAGCTGGATGAATAATGTAAACAAATACTCTTTTAAAATTGATAGTGGGTATCACAGAATAAAAATAAGACTAACTGGTGCTGTTTTGGTGGCAGATAGTATTTATTTTCAATATGGTAAAAAAACAATAATTAGTCTTGATAAAGATTATAAAAATAAAAAAAACAGAAAAGTTTGGTATGTGAAAAACCAAATTAGTAGTCAAAATAAAAGAGCTTTGGCAAAGCATATTTTTCCGTACAGATATAATTTTAGCAGTAGTTTGCCTACTTGGAGAGAGCAAAAAGACATCTTTGCATATATTGAGCAAAAAGATAATTTCATAATGCTAAATCCTAAAAAACATTCAAATTTATATTTAGCAGGACCCATAAATGATTATAGAATTAATTTTAATTTGCTTGATGGTTTTAAACTTGACTTTGTACATGAGCCAAATTTTGAGTTTGATATTTTACCGAATATTTTAAAAATGCGAACTAAAACAAATAAGCAAATATTCCCGACTTATTTGAATAATAAAAATGCAATTTTAAAAACAAATGATTTTGTTATTGACAAAAAACAATTTTACAAACTTTATGAAAAACATCTTTTTGAGAAAAGATACAAAGATGCAAAATATTATAATCCGAGACATACATACTCCGATAAAGGAAGTTTGCATATTGATTACATCGCAAACAAAAAAGTAAATAATTTATTTGCCGATATAATTTTTTTAAAAAAAGGACAGAATGATTTTGTAAGAATTTATCAGGGAAACAGTGCAACTTTTCATAATTTAAGCGAAGGGTTGTATAAGATGATTTTTTTATATGCTGATTCTTCTTACCATCAAGTTGATTCTGTAAAAGTAAAGAAAAACGGATATAATTATTTCAAAATTAATGAACCCGACAGTCTTAAAAAAGATGAATTCAGCAAATTTGTATCTGCATTGATAAGGGATAATATTTTGAAAAATAGTAAAGACACAAAAGAATATGAAAAATATAGAATAAAAAAAGAATACGATAGAGTTTATAAATATTTTGACAAAGGAGATATAATTGATGGTTTTGTAACTGATGCAAGAGGAGAACCACTCCCGGGAGTTACGGTTATTATTAAAGGAACAGATATTGCGACAATGACAGATATTAATGGATATTATTCAATATCAGTGCCCTATGATGCTGATAAGCTCATCTTTTCATATATCGGCTTAGAAAATTTTGAAAAAGATATTGAGCCCTATGGAGAAAACAATGCAATTTTATATGATGATCTTGCTGATCTTGAAGAAGTTGTAGTTACGGCAATGGGTGTTAGGCGAGCATCTAAAAGTGTTGCTTATTCCGTTGAAAGTGTTCAGGGAGAAAGTATAAATCTTCTTAACGGAAAAATTGCAGGTATTGAAACTGTAAATAGCAATTTTCCGAAAATTAAAACTGTTAGCGGGCTAAATCAAAAACTTAAAGATAATGGAAATGAATATGATGAAAGTTTTTTCAATAATATTTCGGATGTAAGTGCTCTGAGAACAAATTTTTCTGACTATGCTTTTTGGCAACCAAAATTAAGAACAGACAAAAACGGACTTGCCGAGTTTGAAGTAAAATTTCCTGATGATATAACAAATTGGGATATTTATACCTATGCAATTAACGGTAAAAGGCAAACAGGACAGACAAAAACTAATATTAAATCGTACAAACCGCTTTCGGCAAGATTATATTTGCCGCGATTTATTTTAAAAGGAGATTCTGCAAATGCAATAGGAAAATCAATTAATTATCTTACAAATTCTGCAAAAATAACAAGCGAATTTCATTTAAACGATTCCTTAATTTTTGAAAAAGATTCTGTTTGCAAAACTTCTGTTGTTGACACTTTATTATTGTTTGCAAATAATAATGATACACTAAAAGTGAAATATCTTTTGAAAGCAAAAAACGGATACTTTGACGGCGAAGAACGTAAAATTCCGGTGTTTCCCGTAGGAATGGAAAAAGCAAAAGGAACTTTTGATGTTTTTGATAAAGACACTTCGATTAACTATGTGTTTAACAAAAATATGGAAGATGTGTACATATATGCAAAAAAAGATGCTCTCGGTGTTTTGGAAGATGAAATAGGAACTTTAATTCATTATTTGCATAATTGCAATGAGCAAATGGCTTCAAAACTAAAAGCGATGCTTTTTGATAAGCAAATTTGTGAATTTAAAGGCAAAAAATTTACACACGAAAAGGAAGTAAAAAAACTGATAAAACTACTAAGCAAAAACCAAAACGACAAAGCTCTTTGGGGCTGGTGGGGAAAATCAAAAACAGAAATGTGGATCTCAACCCATGTTTTAGAAGCTTTGCTTAATGCAGAAAAATTAAATTATAAAGTTCCGATAAATAAAGATAATATTATTTCAAATTTAGAACTAAAATTAGAAGAGCTTGAATATTATGATAGCTATCATGTTGTGCCGACTTTAAAACTTTTAAAATATTTGAATGCCGAAATTAACTATGCATATTTCATAAAGAAAATTGATGAATTTGAGAAAAAACACAAAACTGTAAAACCTGTAAATTTTGATTTAATTGAAATAAAACAAATATGTGGTTTGCCTGCAAAAATTGATTTCTTAAAGAAACTCAGGAATGAAAACTTTTTTGGAAATGTATATTATTCTTATGAAGAAAAAAGACCAAGTTATATACATCTTAACCGCAATATTGAAAGGAATAATAACACTTTAACTTTAAAAGCATACAGAATTTTAAGAAATGATAGTCTAACAGATAAAAAGGAGCTGTTAAAAATAAGGAATTACTTTTTTGAGCAAAGAAAATCAGGCACTTGGCGAAATACTTACGA
>CAMZKL010000003.1 GCA_947311255.1 uncultured Chlorobiota bacterium
AAAAACGTGAAATGACCTATTTAGTGTCGGTGTGAATTTGTTAATTAGTTGATTATAAGACAATAATATTACTGCCATTTTGCAAAAATATTCACACCGACACTTTTTGGAGTGGACTAAATATTGTTAGAAAAAAATAAATTTATTTTAAAATTTCCCTTGAAATCACAATTTGCTGAATTTCAGAAGTCCCTTCATATATCTGTGTTAGTTTTGCCTCTCTCATAAGCCTTTCAACATGGTATTCTTTCACATAACCGTACCCTCCATGAATTTGCACTGCTTCCGTTGTAACAAACATGGCATTTTCAGCTGCTATATATTTAGCACTTGCACTTGCCATATTATAATTTTTGTGCTGGTCTTTTAGCCAAGCAGCTTTATAAACCATATTTCTTGCAGCTTCTGTTTTAATTTGCATTTCTGCAAGTTTAAAGGCAATTGCTTGGTGTTCAGAAATGAATTTTCCAAATGCTTTTCTTTCTTTTGAATACTTTATTGATAAGTCTAATGCTCCTTGTGAAATGCCTAATGCTTGAGCAGCAATGCCAATTCTTCCACCGTTTAAAGACAACAAAGCAAGTTTAAATCCAAAACCATCTTCACCAATTCTGTTTTCTTTTGGAACTTTTACATCGGTAAACATAAGTGAGTGGGTATGAGAACCTCTTAATCCCATTTTGTTTTCCATTGGGCCAAGTTCAAAACCATTCCAAGATTTTTCAACAATAAAAGCATTTATACCTCTATGTCCTTTTTCAGGATGCGTTTGAGCAATAACAATAAAATATTCTGCAATAGCTGCATTTGAAATCCAGTTTTTTGTTCCATTTAAAAGGTAATATTCATCCTTTTCAACTGCAGTTGTTCGTTGCTTAGTTGCATCAGAGCCAGCCTCAGGTTCAGAAAGTGCAAAAGCTCCTATTTTTTTTCCGCTTGCCATCGGAACTAAATATTTTTGCTTTATATTTTCGCTTCCATAATGTTCTAATCCCCAATTAACCAGCGAGTTTTGTATTGACATTACAACCGATGCAGACGCATCAATTTTAGACAATTCCTCAATTGCAAGAACATAAGAAATAGTATCCATTCCTTCTCCTCCGTATTTTGGGTCTGTCATCATTCCCATAAAACCTAAATCTTGCATTTTTTTTATCTGCTCAAGAGGTTCTATGTTATTATCATCACGCTCGATAACACTGGGAAGTAATTCTGTATGAGCAAAATCTTTTGCTGCTTGTTTAATCATTAATTGTTCTTCGGAAAAACTGAAATCCATTTTGTTTAACTTTATTATTAAAAATACAAATATAATAATTTTAAACTAAAATCATTAAATCTACATATGTCTGAATTTCAATTTATTAGAACAAGCTAAATCTTTTAGACTTTCACAAGCACTCTTTTTAAAACTTGTTTTTTATCTAGTTCTTTGGTGAGATTGTCTAATTCTTTCCTCGTTGTATAAAGCGATTTTAGAATTTCTCGCTTAGAGACTGCATAAAACTCATCTATTTCAGAAAAAAGTCTGTTGTAATATGAAATGCCAGATTGTAAGTTATTAATAAAATTTGTAAAATATTTTATTTCTTTTTTTGTAAGAGCTTTGTTAGATTCTGAAAATTTATTTTTTATATATTTAATATATATATTTAATTCTTTAATGAATAAATTAGGCCGTTTTGCATCGGAAAATTTCGTTTTCTCATAAATGTGTTTTGTTATTTCTTCTAAGCTCATTTTTTTAGAAAAATATGCCATATTTGGACCCGGACATACGCTAACACCTTTGCCTTCTTTTTCAGTATCTAAATTATAATTTAATAAAGCAGAAGTTCCAAGTCCTACACATATACAAGATTTTTCAAACAAAACATTTTTTCTCAGTTTAATATCTTTATCAGATAAATTTTCGTTTTCTAAATCTTTTAATTTCTTATTCAAAAATCCACGTGATGCACTACATATAGGTCTTCCTCCATATTCATTATTTAATGAAAGATACTTCTTTGGGCAAGTGCTTCCTGGTTTCCCTAAATCTATTAATTTTCTTTTTTCAGCATCCTTAGTATTAGCTCTAACACTATTAAAGGGTACTCCAAGAGGAGAAATATTACTTAAATATAAATCTTTTTCTTTTGCATCCATTAACATATTCATTGTAGCCTCATCAACAGTTGTTGCTTCTGGGACTAAAAGAAAAGGCGAACCCCAACCTACCGAATCTAAATTATAGTGATTTATTAAAAACTTATGTTCTTCGGCTGTACCTACTCCACCTTGTGCAGTTATTTTTAATTGTAAGTCAGCATTTGGAATATTCCTGTTTTTATTAATTAATGCTACCTTTAAAATATCATAAACCGACTGCAAAAGTTCCTCTTTATTGTTCTTAAACGAATCTAAAATTGGCCCCATAAGATGCCCGTCTGTTGCAAAAGCATGACCTCCACAATTAAGACCGGATTCAATTCTATATTCCGAAACCCAAAGACCTTTTTTTGCTAAAAACTTACCTTGAATTAAGGCAGATCTATAATCACTAACTTTCAATGCAATTTTCTTTTTAATAAAGCCATCTTTATCTGGATAAAAATCTTCAAATTGTTCTATGTAACTATACAATCGAGGATTCATTCCTGCCGATAAAACAATTGATGAAGTTAAATTACTCTTCGCATAAGCTCTTAATGCAGCATGAGCATCGTTAAATTCAGTAGGTAGTTTTATCCCTTTTATATAATTCTCTTTGTCTAGTTTGGTCATTATATTAACATCAATGCTTCCTCTATGCAAGTTCTTTTTTAGCCAATCTTTTATCGTTGAAAAATCGAATTTGTCTAAATTAACACCTTTAAATTTTTGTTTTATAATTGAATTTTCATCAGACAAGTTAATGTATCTTTTTAATTCGGGAATATTAACTGCATTTATAATATCTTGAAAATTCTTTTTAGATAAATCATTTATTAAGTTGAGGTATGAAGTTATTCTTTTAGCTCTAAAATCACTTATCTTATTTGTTATTTCTGTATAAGGAATTTTAAATTTTTCACAATACATTTTTCTTAATTTTTCAAGAAGAATATCATCAACAAGAGAGATAACAGAATCTATTCCGTATTGAGATACTTTTAATGGAGAGTCTATTGTATAGGCAATTCCCATAACAGGTATATGAAATGAATGTGTATTTACCATTTTTTTAATTTTTAAATTCTTAGGCAAGAATAAATTAAAAACAACAGTTTAAAAATATTGAGGGTTGAACTAAATATGAAAAGGGAAGAAAAAACAAAAATTGTGGCGAGTGGCACTTAATGTGTGGCGAAAAACATGGCTATTTATAAGTAGATATTGCTTCTTTCACCTTTAAAAGGTATTGTCTTGAAACAGGAACATCTTCCTCTAAGATACTCATTTGCAAACTATTACCATTTTGTGTGCGTAGTAGTTTTTCAACAAAAAGAATATTTACAATGCTTGTTCTGTGGCAACGTATAAAAAACTGCTTACCAGACAATTGTTCCTCAATATTCTTTAAAGTATTTCGAATTAATTTCTTTTCTGTTGAATTATTTTTCAGATATGAAATTTCAATATAATTATCCGCAGACTTAACAGAAATAATATTTTTGTATTTAACAGATAGTTTATCAGATTTATTATTAGAGAATATTTCAATTTCTTTTTCATCTTCAATTCTTTCAAACTCTTGGAGTTTCTTTAACAAAAGATTATTTTGATTTTTCAAAAGATTAAACCCGTGTTTTAATAATTTTTGTTTATGTATAACCATAAGAATTATTAATGGCAAAAGTGAAACTAAAACAATTTTAAAAACTATGTATAGACTAAGGTGAACAGTGCCAACATATCTTAAATAAAAAGCAAAAGCTGTTGCGTTTAAAACCAATAATAAAAAGCCTGGGATAAAAGGCAAGTTACTTTTCAGCTCATTTATGTTTAACCATTTTGGAGTAAATAATGGAAGAACTGCTAATATAAGCCCTGATATTAAAAAAGTAATAACACCATAGCCGGTTATAAACAATAATCTATTTTCAAAATCTACAAAATTTAACGGAAAAGGCTGAAAAAACAATATAAACAGAAAGACACTAACTCCTACAATAAATAGTTTGCTAAGTTCCTCTTTTAATGACCTTATTATATCGGTTTTTATATTTTCCAAATTATTCTTCGGTTTAAATCTACTTTACGCCTAAAAACTTTGTTTAGGTGTTCAAACTACTGCAAAATATACTACTTCGCTAAAGTTATTTCCAGTGTAACTATGCTATGCTGAAAGTAGTCAATCTTCATTTTTTATAGAAGTTTAAGCACTCATAACGTAATTCTAAAACATAAAGAGAGTTTTTAATTATATTTTTCGCAAATGTAATTAAATAATTAATACCAAAAATTAAAAACGCCGAACAAAAATAACTTGTTCGACGTTTAAAACTAATGAATTGATGTATTATCTTTTCATAACAAAAACTTTTCCTGTAAATACGCCGTACTTATTTGTAAGTTTTACAATATAAGTTCCCGAAGCATATTTTCTAAAATTAATTCTTGCTAAAGATTCTTGTGTGTTATTAGATTGATAAACAACAGTTCCCATTGTATTAACAATTTGAACGTTCCCGATAATAGCTTCGTTTATCATTGATTTTAAATAAATATCTGTTCCATATGAATATATATCAACAATAGGAGTTTCATTTGAAATTTCTTCAACATCTGTTTCAACAGAGAATACTATTCTAAATCTGTCATCAAATCTTCCATTGTCAGAAGAGAAATTGTATGTTAATCCGCTTGAAATTTCATAAATTTTATTGTCATAAATGTCTTCAAAGAAAATTTCGGTTGATTTTCCTAAATTAAATTCAGGTATTTCAATTGTAAATGCACCCGATTCAGGAGTTTGAAAACCAATAGGAATTATTAATTCATCATAATATCCAGGCAAAGTATTAATTGAAGCAATTAAATTTTCAGATAATACACTATATATCTGCGGAACACTATACCAGTCTCCCGGGAATAATTTAAATGCATCATAATCTGCATCAAATTCTGAACTTGAATTTTCTAAAAATCTTACAACAGTTTCATCTGTATTTCCAATACCGCTAACTTTAATTCTAATAATATCAGTTTCAGAATCATTCCCGTTTTTATAAAAATGTTGGGTTGCTGTTGTTCTTGCACTTTCAGGAGTTATTAAAGTTCCTGTTGTGTTTGCATCTAAATCTCCTGCATTTTCTTTAACTTTCACAAAATACCCTTGCATAGGAGGAATAACACTTGGGTTTGTTCCTGCTGCAATGTTTGTTCCCACGCCATTATCTTGTGCACCGTCGGCAATTACATAGTAAGAATAATTTGCTCCGTTCCAAAAATAAATTGAATTATACAAGTTTGTTTTTGTCCAACCTGCATCTGCCCAATCAATATGAGCAGGGTATGGATTACCAACAAAGTTCCACCCTCTATGAATAACATCAGGAGTACTCGGATTTCCTGTAACTTCAGTATTACCGGTATAAGTTAAGTTTCTACTTTTGCTTCCTGTATTAAAAATTCCAGAATTATTTCCACTTGTAATATTCACAGTAATATCCGAAGGACTGTAAAATCCGTATCCTTGCATTATGTTCATTTGTCCGTTTGCTTCAACCCAATCTACTCCTGCTGCATTCCATGTACTTCCGCTTTCTACATATGAGTAGAAGTTAGGATTGTATTCCGGAGCTACCGGATCAGACTTAAACCTGTCGGTATGCGTTGTTGTTGTAGGAGATGACACATAATGATATTGACCGCCTGAAACATACAATTCAGTCTCAACTGTTGATGTTCCACCATACGAAATTGTTCCCAAATTAATTAATCCTGCATTTCCTGTATTATCAGAATTTAGTCTGAAAGTTCCATTTATTGAAAATCTTCCACTTGTAGATAGTGTTTTTAAGGGCATAACCTCTAATTTTGCACCAAAATCTATAGTTAAAAGTCCTACTTCTGCATTAAAGTTACTAATAACAGGTTGGTTTGTAGGAGCAGAAGGTATTAATGTGTTTGTTGAAGACGTAGGCACTTCTCCCATTGACCAGTTATTTAAATTATGCCAATCCTGTGAAACAGTTCCTATCCATTTGTTAATTGCATGGAAAGGGTTAGATGAATCAGTTGAGCCGAATCCACAGGCACCAAAATTGCTAAACCTTGTACTGGATTTTATAGCGTCATTTGCTAAAATTGTAGGAGCAGGGCTACCTTTACCCCGATCTTCCCAATCTGTTCCGTTATATTCTGCAGTTGTGAGTGTTGCTAGGTTATCTATTCCGGATTGCCCTCCATCTTCCCAATATAATGTTACAAATGGCCCGTCTCCTGCACCTGAGGTTCTGTTTAGTGTCCAGTGTTCATATCCACTTACATGGTCTAGTGTTGGATTTACAACAGTTAAATCTGAATAAGGAGCTTCATAATATTGAGCAAGATAAGTTCCTGCACTTGACAAATCTGAAATGCCAAGTCTGGCAAATTTAGAGCCATCTCCAATAGGAAATACAAAATTAGAGTTACCTTCTTTTGCCATTGGTCCATTTACATAACTTGCATCAGTATTGCCACCTGAAAGTATTACACTTTGTCCTGCAGTAAGTAATCGTGTTTCAGTTGTTTCAATAATACCGTCTGTCATTGTCCAGTTTGTTCCTGTTAAATGTAAGTTGCCGTATAGTAAAATTTGCGGAAAAGTAGAAGAACTATTATTAACAATAAAATCATAGAAAGTTTCTGTTGAATAATTATCAATGATTTGTGTTCCTCCTCCTTCAAAAACAACTTTTCCTGTTGACGGGATGAATGTTCCTCGGTTTTCCCAGCCTCCCATTAGTGTTAGGGTGTGTATTCCACCGTTAAGGGTGGCTCCTGATTTTATTTTTAAATTGTTTTCTATTGAGAAATCCGATGTTAAAGTTTTAACTTGGTTTCCTTCGCAGTATATGTTATAAACATTTCCTGTTCCTGTATTAGAAATATTTTGATTTGCCCCATCAAGAACTAAAATACCATTTCCATTATTAAATATTGAAGCATTAGAGAAATCTCCTCCCACATATAATATGTGTGAAGGATCTGTTACAGTAAATTCTCCATGCGTAATTTTAAAGAATCCATCAATATCAAGAGATGTGCCTGTCATATATTCAGCGTCTCCAACTGTTCCTGTATTGTAATTATATGAATAAATTTCACAATTATAGAAACTGCTATTTCCTGAAATTGTAAGAAGCTTTCCTCCTGGTGCGTCAAAAATAACTGTTGAGTTTCCTCCGTGTGTAAAAGTCCCGTCAATTGCCCACATATCTCCAACATTAATAGTTGTAGCAGAACCCATACCAATCGTTAATGCAGCTCCAGGAACAACAATAACAGTATTATCAACATCTAAGTTTCTTCCGTTATTTATTCTTAAACTTGCTTTGTTTTCAATTTTTAAATCGTAACAAGAACCGTCAGGGTCGCTTGTTGTTTTATATCCTAAAACAGGGAAGTTTCCACTTCCTCCTGCTACGATAGAAACATCAGGTATTCTTGCAATTGCATTTGCATTTGGCACAGCATGTCCCAATGGAGTATCCCAGTTTCCGGCAACATTCCAGTCTTCACTAACTACTCCTGTCCAATCATAAACGTCGTGTGTAAATGTCCAATGAATTTTACCTGTTGTTTCTCCATGTGCAGGAATATCTTCTTCAAAATTATATCCGGACATAAGACCAAGTGCATCTTCAAAAGTAATTATTCCATTGCCGGAAATTCTTTTAACATTAACTGAAGCTCCGTTGTGGAAATAAACTCCGACAGTTGTAAAGTCGGCAAAATCATTTTCTAACCATAAATATTGTCCGGGAGAAGTTCCTTCTCTCCAAACTCCATATGAAAAATTGTTTGCTAAACCTGGGTCAATAGTTGCTCCGGATTTTATTCTAATTCCATATGTATTTGTATTTTTAAAATTGTAAAATTTGGCTTTAATATTTCCACCTGAGTTTACATTAAATCCATATACTCCTGATTGAGATTCCATATAAGCAGGATTGTCAATATTTGTTCCTATTGCAGTAAACACGCCTCCATTATTAACTTCAATTGATGCATTATTTGCAGGTTTTAAAATTGCGTTATCGTCAATATTAATTTCTCCTCCTGCAAGAGTAAGCACATCAGTTCCTCCGTTTCCTAAATTAAAGCTAAGATGGTTTAAATTAAAAGTTCCTGAGTTAATATTCATATTATGTCTTAAACTAAGATTGTCATTAGTTAAAGTTACATTTGCATTTGCGTTAATATCAATATTATAATATGTTGAACTGCCAGGTTTAAATAATTGGTTGGCTCCTGTTCCTGCTAAAATTATTTTACTGTTTTGTGAAGTAAAATTATCGTTATTTAAAAAGTTTCCTTTCACAGTTAATAGTCTGTTATTTGCTGCCAAATCAAAAGTTCCATTTTTAATAATAAAATTATTATTTACTGTTGTATTTCTTGAAATTTGAATGACTGATCCTGAATTTATGTGTAGATTATAAAAATAATCGAATCTATTGTTTGTAGATTTTATTCCGAAAGGAGAATTAAAAATAACTGTTCCTGTTCCTGCTGTAAACATTCCTGTATTGTTCCAGTTTCCTCCAACTGCAAGAGTATCTGAACCTGTAGTCATTCTAATTGTTCCTGCAAAATCAACATCTTGAGCAACAATAAGAGTTGTATCTGTTGCAGCATTTGTGCTTAGTGTTAAAATTGCTCTTTCTTGTACGTTAATAGTTTTAGCAACAGCACCATCAACATCAATAATTGGTTGATTTGTACGTTGTCCTATTAATACATTATCAGAGATTAATGGAATTCTGTCTGGACCAGCTGTTACATCCCAATTTCCAATTTTGTACCAATCATTGTCTACATTTCCTGTCCACATAACAAATGGTGGAGATATCCAATTAATAAGATTATTTGGGTCATTATCATAGTCTTCTCCTGCAAACTCTCCTGAATAGTCTTTAAAGTCTAAAACTCCTCCTACAGAAAGGGATTTAGTAACATTGCTTGCTCCACCATTAGGATTATGCGGAAATGAAACCTCTAAAATAGGATTAGCACCAGCTTCTGTAAAACTTTGGTTGTTTTCTATTCTTAAACAAGTTCCTCCATTTGCAGGGTTTGTAAATGTACCATAACTAAAATTATAGTTTGAATTTATTATTCCTCCGTCTTTAACGTATATTCCAGCTTCTGCCATATATTCAAACAAATAATTTGTTGCATGAATTGCTCCTCCACTTTCAATATTAAAATAATATCTTCCATTATAGTTTGTAACAGTTGCAACGTTTCCTGCATCTCCAAGAACAAATATTTCTCCTCCTGAATTTACTTTTAATGTTCCATACGATGGCAATGCTAATGTTCCTCCTGCACCTATTTTATATGTTCCTGAAATTTCTTGAACCTCTCCATAATTACCCATTCTTACATATTGTCCATTACCTTCAAAAGTTCCGGCAATTAAATTAAAGTTTCCATTCATTTCTAGATCATCTTGCAAGAAATATGTTGCTCCTCCCAGTGAATTAACTGTTAAATTGTTTAAAACTGAACCGTTAAGTTGTAGGTTTGAATTTCCTGTTTGTTTGTTCAAATAATATGTCCCAGAGGTATAAAATGTTCCGGATAAAGCTGACATATCGCCTCCTACATACATAGTTCTGCTATTATATAATCTTCCACTAATAACTCTAAGGTTATTTTGTACTGTTATATCGGTATAGTGAGTTCTTACATCCCCTAAACCTTTATTAACAGTCAGATTATAAAAAGGATTTGTATTTTTGCTTTCTTCGTAAATAAACATATAAGTAAGTTCATCATTACCATCAAAAACAACATCTCCTTCGTGCGGAATAAAGTTTGCTCCATGTTGGTTATACCAATGCCCTTCCAAATTAATTCTATAATTATTTCCTGTTACATCTAGTGTTACATCAGGATATAAATACAAAATACCGTTAATGTCAAGATGACCTCCTGCTGTTTTAATATTATGATTTAAATAAAGTCTTCCGTATGTTACTGGAACTGGAGCAATTGTTTGTGCCATTGTTCCATCGTACAAAGTATAACTGTTTTCATGTAAGTTGTATAAGTTAAAGCCTGTCGGAAAATTGTTTGCTCCCCTTACATATACTCTTCTCTCATTATCCATTGAAAATGTTCCTGTTCCGGAAGTGTTTGTTATTTGCTTGTCGTATAACATTAGGTAAACATTTGGATATATAATTGACAAATTTCCTGTCATATCGACATCCCCTTCTAATGCAACAATACCGTTGTTTTTTAACAACAGGCTATTAAATTTAGACGCTCTTATATATTGGCTTCCGGCTCTGTCGAATTCAATTATTCCTGTTCCAGCATAAGCCCCTGTTCCTATCCACCTATTGCCTGAGAAAGTGTGAGTAAATCCGCCATCATTAAATCCTCCTGTTGCTTCAATTGTTACATTATTATTCATATCAATTGAATTTCCTCCAACAAGGATTCCGTTTTCAACTACAAGGTTTCCATTTATTACACATGTGCCCGAAGTTGTTTTGTTATTTGAACCGTCAATTGTTACGTTCCATAAATCGGCATTATTAATTGTTTGGGCAAGCCCATTAAAAAAGACTGTACCGTGGACTGTATTGTCATAGTTTCCTCCTGCATTTGAATAATTTCCTTTTATATAAAGTCTGTAATTGTTTGCAATTGGTTGAACAGTTCCTAAACTAATTAAAAAATTATCGTCAACAAACATTTCGTTTCTGTTTAGCATAAAAGAAGCTCCTCCGTTAAAGGTAATATTACCAAACTTAGAGTCTCTAGGGTCTATTGAAACACTTCCACTACCTGCATTAAAAATAACTGTTCCATCTCCGTGCACAAAAACTGCATTTTGACTTCTTGTCCAGTTTCCTGTAACAGTTACTGAACTTCCAGAGTTATCAACAGCCATTATTGCAACACTGTTTCCTGTTCCTACATACACATCTCCACTTATGCTTAAATCATTTCCTGCTTTTAAAGTAAGAAAACCATTAGTAATTTGTAAATTCTTACATATAGCACCTGCTCCATTAATTTCCGGGTTATTTGGTCTTAAAGGAATAATTGCGTTTTTAGAATTATCAGGTATTCCGACGGGACTCCAATTATTAGGGTTAAACCAGTCTGAGCTAATATTCCCTGTCCAATTTATTTCTGATGAAGGTTTCCAAGTTATATCTCCAGGATTTACGACTGCAACAGGGTCTGCTTCAAAAAATTCACCTGCCAAAAGACCACTGACTGTACTTGCAAAATTTATTTGTCCGTTTCCAAGTCCGGTGTCTCTTTTAACATTAAAATGAGTTGTTTGAGCAGGAGTTCCGCTATAGTTAAAAGTAACGTTTCTTATTGAATCTGTTACAGCAGCATTACAATACAAATATGTTCCTCCCCCTGTATTTAGTTCTGACCATGTTCCATCAGAGAAATTATTTGTTGCATCTACTGTTGCATTTGCATCAACATAAAAGCCTTCATTTGATAAGTATTTCATTAAATAATATTTCGCTTGAACATTTCCTCCGTTATTGATATTTATGTCTATGCGATGTAAGTTTGAGAACCAATCTGTTGAAGTAATTGTTGCATTATTTCCATTTGTTCCTACAATTTTTAGAGTTCCCGATACATCTAAAATTGGATTGTTTTGATCTCGGCAACTAAAGATTAATGATGCGCCTGCATCAACATCTAGAGTTCCTCCTGTTTGAATATAATGATGTTCTGCTAAAGGTTCAACAGGGTCATTTGGGTCATCATTCCCTAATCTTAAAATTTGTCCGTTAATATCAAGAGTTGCATTTTGCCCTATTGTCATATCTTCATAAAAACGAGTTTCTTCTGCTATTGTATAAGTTCTTTGAGATGTGTTTATTTGATTAAAAGTAACAAAATCAAAGTTTCCTTGTCCTTGTTTAATTATTTTAGGGTCAGTATTATTACTTTCAAAGGCTATTGTATTTCCCCAAGCGTATAGTCTTCCGTCATTAATAAAATTACCGGTCATTATAACATTGTAGGAAGGAGTTGTTGTTTCGGCATTTTGAGAACAACGAAGTTGTGTTCCTTCTTCAATATTTATATCATTAATACTTATTTCTCCTTCTAAATATCTTACTCTTGTCCAGTTATCATATTTTCTGAAAGTCATGTTTTTACATGTCATTGCGGGTAAATATTGTGTTCCGTTTCTGTCAAAAATAAAATTTGCGTTTGTTGTTGCCCAAGTTCCTGAATTTAATGTAATTCTTTCTGAAGCAATATTATGAGTAAGGTTGTCAGCAACGCTTCCCATATCGACATTTGCATCAACAATAAAAGCTCCGTTATTAACATTTATACCGTTTGTTACAAATGTCTTATTTGCATTTGTGAAATTAACAGAATAAAAATCATTTGCAAGTCCGGGGTCTATAGTTTGAGGTGCAAGTCCGTTGAAGTTTATAACATACCAAGAATTATTAAAAGTTCCATTATTAGTCCAGTTTATTCCGTTAAAATCTAATCTTCTCGGTACATATACTGTAACACCAGGGTTTATTGTTAAATTACCTTTTACATTATACCAATCATCTCCATGGTAATGTAAAGATTTTTGCCCACTTCCTGAAAAAACAACATTATTCATATCAAATACTGTTGCTCCTGTTCCAGCATCATATAATCTTTGATCTGCTCCGTCAAAAGTTAAAGTTGAAGTATTCGAAGGGGTATATTTCCTAATGTCAACTGTTTGTCCAGCAATATTTATATTAAATCCGGCATCAACAAGGGTTGGTTCATTTAGCATTACGAAATTGCCTTCAACATCCAAATTTCCATCAAGTGTTTGGTTTATTTCGGCATGTGTGTATAAATAAAAATTTCCGTAATTAGGAACAGTATAAATATCTTGGTCTCCTACAGTTCCTCTTAAATAAACTCTACTATCTTTATGGATATTGTATGTTGAAAAATTAACAGGAAATGCCTTTCCATGAGCTGCATGATTGTATGAATATACAAAAGCAGTTGGTGCAAGCGTAAATATTTTACCTGCACCTGTTGAAGTTATATTTACAGTATCTTGATATAGGTATGCATCTTCTAGTATTGACATATCTCCGGCAACTGTTATATCATTATATACTACTCTGAAATAACCTCTATTTTTCTTAATAACATTATTAAAGTTTATAATATCAGCATCTACCGTAAAATATTCTCCAAAATGGTTTAAAGTTCCGTTTGGTCCCCAATTTATTTGTATTCCACCTGTTGCTAAACTCAATCCTCCCCAAAGGTTAATAGTATGGTTATCAACATTTAGTGTAGTTTCATTATCATTAATATAAAGGCTTCCATTTACAGTAATATCTCCTGATAATGTTTTTGTTGTAGTGTTTCCAGCATTTATTCTTCTTACCATTAAAGAATAATATGTTGTAGAATAAACAGTTTGGTTTGTATTTGCATAATAATCTACTATTCCACCTGACAAATTAATTGTTTCAAAGTTAATTGGAAAGTTATTAGTATTTGGTGTTGTTCCATCGAAATTACCATTAACATATATTCTTCCATCGCTCATATTAATTGCATTATTTATTCCTGCAACTCCGTCAATTATTGTTCCATCTGTAATATATAATGATGCACTAGTAATGATGAGATTACCATTTATTGTAATATTATTTTTTGTTCTTTTTACTCTTGTTCCGGATATAATGATATCATTAAATGTTGTAGATTGGCCTGTGCTAATATTCTGGTCAGAACTTTCGCCATCAAAAATTACGGTTCCTGCACCAGTTTGAGTAAATCCAGCATTGCCTACATTATTTGTCCAATGCCTTCCTACATAAACAATGTTTGTTCCGCCATCAAATACAGTTCCGCTTCCTATTGTCAAGTCATTATTAATGTCAATGTTTGCAGTTGCAGTTTTTGCAAAAGTTCCTGCACCCGGATTGCTAATTATTAAGTTATAAAATTCTCCTCCGTTAATACTTTGAACACCAACATTATCAAAATTGACAGTACTTGTTCCAACATTAAAAACCGCACCACCTGATCTTGTCCAATTTCCTGCAACGGTTATTGTATTTGTTCCTGCGTTTAATGTTCCACCTTGCAATTCAACATTCCCGTTTATATCAATAGAAGAACTTATAACATTTGTTCCTCCTGTTCCATTAACAACAAAATTGTTAAAAAAGTCAGTTGGTTTTGCAGTTATAGTATGAGTTCCTGTTATAGGATTAAATTCAACTGTTGATGCTCCAGGATTAAATGTTCCCTCATTAGACCAGCTACCACCGACAATAATTCTGTCTCCGGCATTTGTTTGTGTTAAAGTTGAATTTGGGTCTATTGTAATATCCTCAACAACTGTTAACATTTGTCCGTTAAGAGTTAAAGTAATTGAATTTCCTCCTGAGTTAATTAATAAAGTTTTTGCATCAGCAGGAGCCGATGTAATATCAACGCTATATGCACCACCAACAGTAGTATGATCAAGAATTACAAATGTTGTTGAAGTTGGTACGGCAACAGGAGACCAGTTGTTTGCAGTATGCCAGTCTGTTGTTCCTGCAGCTCCTGTCCAGCGAGCAGCATTTGTATATGTCCAATGGATATTTCCTGTTGTTTCTCCACCATCAGGACTATCATTTTCATGAGATGCTCCTGCAAGAGTTCCTGTTGCGTTTTCAAAAGTAATAACTCCTGTGCCTGATGTTCTTACAACGTTATCTGTTGGGCCAGAATTAAATGTTACAGCAGTTGCTGTTCTTCCTCCTGCTCCTAAATCTACTCCGGAAATTGTTAGATATGCATTTCCTGTACCTCCGGCAAAACTTCCGTTTTCAAAAGAATAATTTCCTGTTGCATCATCTCCAATATGACTTGCAGCTGCAATATTAATTCCATCTCCTGATGTTCCTTCAATACGGAAATTTTCTGCATGTATTCTACTTACAGCAGTTGTTTGCGTATAAGTGAAATGCCCTGATGTTGCAATTAAAGATGCTGGGTCGTCGTTATGCCCAATTATTTTAAGCAAACCACCAGTATTTGAGAAAGTGGAACCATTTCCCATACTTACAATAGCAGCAGAATCAATTTCAAGTGAACCTCCAGACATTGTAATATTTCCAAGATTTCCGTAGGTTGTAATTTTATTTGAATTTAAATCTAAATTTCCATTTGAGATTGTTAAAGCTCTGTTGGAATAAAAATTTAAACTACTTTGAAAAGTATGTGTTGTTGAAGCTGTGAAAAATATAGGACCATAGCTGTTTGAAGTGCCTGGGTCAAAAATATGTGTTCCTCCATTGGTATCAAATTCAATTTTTTCACCATAATTATTATTGTGGATACTTCCTTTATTAATAAAACTTCCTCCGATATAAATATCATTTATACCATAAATTGCGGGTTCATAACTTTGAAAAAAACGTCCTTGAATAATTTTAAAATCATTAATAACTTTTAGTTCGCCATGTATAAACATCCAATAATCTTCATTTGTAGCATTAATTGTTAAATTGTAAAAGTCTTTTGCTCCACCTTGTGTAATAACTTGACCTGTTCCTGCATACAATGTGTTGGTTTTTCCTGTAAAAATCCTGTTATACTCTCCTGTTACAACAACAGTTCCTTCTCTGGGAATAAAAGAGCCTGTACTGTCATTATGCCAATAATCGTCAAGTGTTATGCTATAATTTGATGCACTAACGTCTAATGTTGCATCATCGATCCATAAATCACCTGATAAGTTTATGTTACCTGTCAATGTTTTAGTATTTGCACCTCCTCCAAAGCGTACTGAATGGAAACCTGATTGAGAAATATTTTGATTAGCACCATCAAAATATAATGTTCTTGAATGTCTAAATATTCCTGTATTAATCCAATTACCTTCCACATAATGATCCCACCATTGTCCATCAAGAGTTGAATTATTTATAAACACATCTCCTTCAAATCTAAAAGCGTTTTCATATAATCTTTTTACAGCAGTTCCAACAAACTCAACATCATTAAAAACTATTGTGTCTGTATTATAATTTCTTATTAATTGAGCATCTGTATTCCCATCAAAAAATGCTTTTCCATTATTATGAGTAAAAGTACACCCCTCTCTAAAATAAAAATCTCTTGCAACATGAATATTGTGATTATTCATATTAAAAGATGCATTATACTCAGCAAAATCAAAAGTTCCGTTTATATCAATATCTGAATTTATAGTAACAATTTTATTTGCACCGGTTTTATTTATTGTAAAATTATAAAAATGGCTGGATGCATTTGTAAGAATTGTTTGGTTTGCAGTTGTTCCGTCAAATGTTACCATTCCGGTTGTTTGATGAAATTGTCCTGTGCCTTGTTCAGACCAGCTTCCTTCTATAAATACATTTCTCGTGCCTGCTTCAACAGTTACTCCTGTTTGTATAACAAGGTTTCTAAGAATATCTAGTGTTCCGGATATTGTTTTAGTTCCCGAACCAGAAAAATATACGAACGAAAAGTTTGATTGACTTATATCTTGGTTAACACCATCAAAAATTATTGAATTTCCTCCGGTTAGATTTGTAGTTGCAAAACTCATGTTCCAGTCTCCTGCAACTCTTAAAATTAAATTTGTGCTTTCTGTCAAAACGGGAACATATCCAACTGCAGAAACATTTCCATTAATATCAAGGTTTATCAAAGGGATTTTATTATTACTTCCGTAAAGCTCAATATTTCCGTATGTAAATCCTCCAGGTATATTTTGGCTTGAACCGTTATCTGTTCTGTCAAAACGAACAGTGCTGTTAATATCGAGAGTAACAGTTCCTCCAAAACTTGCCATAGAAGTTTGAAAAGTGTTTGTTCCGCTTGTTAGTAACCAAACATAAGAACTTAAATTAAAATTATTACCTCCTGTTATTGTGAAATCATTTATGTCAAAATAAACTCTATTTGCTTCATTTCCTCCGGAATTTGATACAATTAAATTTCCATTTACGGTTATATTGTCATATAGTCTTTTGTTCCTTGAAGTTGAAGGTGCAGTATTTGTTATTGTTAAGTTATTAAAAGTATATGATCCTGTTCCTGCATTATAAATATATTGGTCAGAATCGGGGGCATCTAAATAAACAGTACCTCCTGTTGTTGTTATTGAACCATTTCCATTAGCATCATTGTTATTTACAATATGTCCTTTAAAGTGGTGGTCGTAATTTACTAAACCTAATATTGAAGAATTATAAATATAAATGTTACCCATAACAGTTAAGCCACCTCCTGCAGTTTTTGTAGTTGAATTACCAGCAGTATTATTTAAATATAAATGACCATAAGTTACATTATTGTTTATAGTTTGGTTTGCATTATCATCATATACAACAAAAGAAGATTCTTCTAGGGTTATAGTTCCAAAGCCAGTAGGGAAGTTATTTGCATCTCTAATGTAAAGTCTTTTGCTATTTTTTACAAGAAGTGTTTTCCCCGCAACACCAGTTAATGTTGAGCCATTTGAAACGACAAGGTAATTGTAATCTACATTATCTTCAATACCTACTGTAACATTTTCATTTGTTGTTAAAGCAAGAGGTGAAGTGCTTGAGCCAATGTATAAATATTTTGAAACAAGTTCGGCATTTAAAGTAATTGCATGGTCATTTTCATCAAAAATTGTACCGCCCATTGCAATAATTTTACCAGTGAAAGCACAAGTTCCGTCAATACGCATTCCTCCATATATAGTGTGAGTTTTATCATTGTTTACATCTCCTAGTTCAGCATCGTCAAAAATATAAGTCTGCCCATTTGCAATCATATTTCCATTGATTGTTTTAGGGTTTGCAGCTCCGCCATTATCAAAATAAGCATTTTGAAATTCTACATTTGAATTTCCGTTTGTAGTTCCTATTGTAATGGTTTGAGCTAAAGATGAATTAAATGTTGTTGTTCCTGCCGTTGCAATATATTTACTTCCGTTATCAACTGTAAAGTTTGCTTGGAATGTATTAGATTGAGATGTTTTAACTTCTGTATTGTTTGTAACTAAGAAATCATTTGTTACTGTTACGTTTGCACCTAGCACTCCAATTCCTCCACCATTAAAACTTAGGTTGTAAAAAGTTGCTGCCGCTGTAATAGACTGAATTAATGGAGCTGACATTTCAATTGTACTTGTTCCTGTCATTTGTCCTGTTCCTTCTTCTGTCCAGTTTCCAGTTATTGTATGAGTATAGTTACCTGCGGCAAATGTTGCTCCTGTTTGGATTATAATATTATTAACAGTAATTGCTGCAGTAGCTGTAACTGTGTGTCCTCCTACAATTGTAACATTGTCTCCTGCTCCTGGAACTACTCCTCCAACCCATGTTGCAGGGGTGTTCCAATTCCCTGTTCCGGCTGATGATATATTTGCTGAAAATATATTCCCAAATGTTGAAAGTAAGAGAATAGAAATAATTAAAAATTTGTTGATGTTTTTCATAATATTTGAGTTTGTTTTTGATAGATTATCATACAAAGATAAAGCTGTTTTTTACTTTAACAGTCATCTATTGGAAGTTTTTATATTAAAATTTGACTAAAATATAAAACTAATTGATAAAGTGTATTTTTTACACATTAAAAATAATGCACAAAGATAACAAAAAATTATATTTCTTGCAACTGAAGGGTTAACACAAGGTTATCAAAAAGAATTATCTGTATTTTTTTTTCCTAATAAAATAAATAATTATTCCGAAAAACAATACTAAAAAGGTTGGGAGCAAAACATTTAATAGTTGAATAGTAAAACGATGATTCTTAATTTTCTCATTATCCAAAAGTCTCATTTTAAGCTCTCTTGACCGTATAGTCATAAGTCCCTCATCATCACATAAATAGTTAATTGAATTTAATATAAACTCTTGGTTTCCTTTAAATGTTTGTTGTGTAAATTTGTCAAAACCTATGGGGTAAGGTTTTCCTGTTTTTGACACTTCGTTTCTAATAATATCTCCATCACTAACAAGAATTATTTTAGCTGCTTTGCTTTTAGTTAAGACATCTGCTAAAGAAATATTTTGAAAATATTTTTGAACTGGTCTGTTTTTAAATACTGATGTGAATTTCCCTTCTAATAATACAGCTATGTTTTTTCTTCCTGCTTTCATTTCTTCGGTATGAGGCATATGGTTGATTTGATTAAAACTAATCCTTGCAGGGATTTGCTCCAACCTTGTTTTAGGAGAGCTTTTTAGAAGTACTGTTTTTTTTATGTTTGAATTTTTCCCAACAGTATCAATTGTTGAAACATATTCTGTTTTTATATAATTTAGATATTTTGATATTACATGATTATTTTCAGAAACCAAAACAGGAAAATAAAACCAAGGAAAGCGTTTAATAATAGGTTTCTCATTGGGCCCTTTCGTTGTAAGTCCAATTGGCGATGAGAACTCGTCTTGAAGTAAATCATTATTTATTCTTGCACCGTATTGAAAAAGCATATCGTTTAGATTCAAATCTTGGGCAAGAGAAATTGTGTTTCCTAATAAAAACAGGCTATCTGTATTTGTTTTACAACCATCTATTAAAAACAAGACATTTCCTCCTTTCATAATATATTGGTCAATTACAAATTTGTCTTGTTCTGTAAATGCTTTTTCAGGTTTTGCAATTATTATTGCCTTAAAATTATCTAAAATTCCCGGTTTCCCATTTATTTTGCCGGTTTTCACTAAATAATATTCAGATAAAACTCTTGTTATATCCATAACTTCATATTCATTAAGCTCTCCCTGACCTTCAATAAAAGCAATTTCAGGTTTTTTATTTTTGCTTAACTTTTGAATGGCATTTGTAAGTTCATATTCCAAAGATTGAATTGAAGCATTTACATTTTCTTCGCTTTCAGGTGCTACATTCATAGAAGATTTTAACAAATTAATTGTGCTTTCTTTTCCTTTATATGATATTATTATTCCAGGAAAAACCATTTTTTGAGAGCTTTTACCATCTTCTGAAATTTCATTAGTTTCAATAGGAATAATTCCTTTATCAGAAAGGTTTTTATAAAGAGCAAATCTAACTTCTTTATCATGGCTCTCAGAAGGATTTATAAACTCATATTCTAAATTGTTGTTTGCAAAAATTTTAAATTCATCCAGCTCCTCTTTTATTTTTTGGTTGTAACCTTTAAGCGTTGTAGGTAAACCATCGCCTTCGAGATAAACTTTTAAGTATATTTTATCGTTTAGACTTTCTAGAATATTTTTTGTGTAATTTGAAAGTGTGTACCTTCCTTCTGAAGTTAAATCAAATCGAACAAATTTTACTGATAAAATATATGTTCCTGTAATTATAATTACAAGAGATATTATAAGTTTAATGATGTTGTTTTTTTGTTGCATTTTTTCTTTATTGTTAATTAAACAATAAATTGTTTATCTGTTTTTTGATAGAACTGATTTTGTAAATATTAGAAATATTGCAGATACTGCAAAAAAATAAATAATATCTCGGGTATCAATAACTCCTCTGCTCATTGATTTATAGTGGGCATTAATTCCAAGGTTTTCAACAGCACTGCTAAAAACTCCCCAAACTGAAAGATTACTAATTGCTTCAAATCCAATATAAAAGAAAAATGCTATTACCATTGCTGTTAAAAATGCAATTACTTGATTATCAGATATTGTCGAAGAAAAAACTCCAATAGCAACATATGCTGTTGCAAGAAAAAACAATCCAATAAAAGAACCCCAGAATGCTCCTGTATCTATATTCCATGGAGGATTTCCTAAAATCCCTACCGTTATAAAAAATATTAGTGTTGGGATTAACGAAAGAACAACTAATGCAATTCCGGCAATATATTTTGCAAGTATTATTTGCATATTAGAAAGTGGCCTAGTATAAAGAAGTTCAATTGTTCCTGTTCGTTTTTCTTCTGCAAAAAGTCGCATTGTAACTGCGGGGACAAGAAACAAAAAAACCCAAGGAGCTATAAAAAATAATGTATCTAAATTAGCATGTCCACTATCTAAAACATTGTATTCTCCCGGAAAAACCCATAAAAATAAACTGTTTGAAATTAAAAATATTGAAATAACAATGTACCCTGTCAACGTACCAAAAAAAGAAGAAATTTCTTTTTTAAAAACTGCATATGCAACTTTTACATTTGATAAAGTATTCATTTTAAATTATTTTTTTCGCTAAATTAATATTTATTTCTAAATTTAAGTATTTGAGTTTATGTTTTATTTATAGTAAAAACCCACACCTTAACAAACTATTTTTTTATTTGACAGAAAAAAGATGTGGGGAAATTACAGGTTTTAATAATTTTATTCATTCAATAGCTCAGCAGTTTTTACAAGGCTTATAAATTCTGCTCTATATCCATTTACATCAGAACCGATACCCTTTTTCGCTAGGTCTGAAACCATATCATAAGTTGCATTGTTTTTAAATTTTGAATCTCGAAGTAACATTCCAAAAGCTGCAACTGCTGCTGAGAATTTAAAATTATCTGAAGTTAAACTTAACTCTACTATCTCATTTGCAATAGGATATTCCAATTTTATACTCTTGTCACTTTTTGGTGGTTTATATCTGAATTTAATAGTCATTATTTCATTATTAACATTTGCATTTTCATTAAGAACAGTTGTTTGATATTTTAAATTATCTGCTGTACGTACTTCCCAATTAGAATTTGCAGGAACAATTTCATAAAGAGCCGTAACAGTATGTCCTGCTCCAAGTTCTCCTGCATCTTTTTTATCGTCATCAAAATCTTCTTTTGCCATTACTCTGTTTTCATAACCTATTAAACGGTACGCTTTTACATAAGCAGGATTAAATTCAATTTGTATTTTAACATCTTTTGCAATTGTAAACATATTTGCACGCATTTCTTTAACAAAAACTTTTTCAGCTTCCTTAATATTATCAATGTAAAAATAATTTCCATTCCCTGCATTGCTTATTTGCTCCATCCTACCATCTTTATAATTACCCATTCCAAAACCTAGAATTGTTAAGTAGATATCATCTTTCCTTTTTTCTTCAATAAGTTCAACTAATGTGCTTGTTGAAGAAGTTCCAACATTAAAATCTCCATCAGTAGCAAGAATAACTCTGTTGTTACCATTTTTTATAAATGCTTCTTTTGCAGTTTTATATGCTAATTTTATTCCTGCTCTGCCTGCTGTTGAGCCTCCTGCTTGAAGTTTGTCAAGAGCATCAATTATTTTTTCTTTCTCAGACGCATTTGTTGGTGGCAAAATTAAACCGGCAGCACCTGCATAAACAACTATTGAAATTTTATCATTTTGAGAAAGCTCATTTAATAACAATTTTAAAGATTTTCTTAGCAAAGGAAGTTTATTTGCGTTTTTCATTGAACCGGAAACATCAAGAAGAAAAACTAGATTTGAAGGTTTTAAATCTTGATAATCTAACCTCTTTCCTTGAAGACCAATGTGTATAAGTTTATTTTCTTTATTCCAAGGGCATTCAGAAATTTCAGAATTAAAAGAGAAAGGATGCTTAGCTGTTGGTTGCGGATAATCATATGTAAAATAGTTAATCATTTCTTCAATTCTTACAGCACCTTTATCTGGCATTTGGTTATTATTCAGCATCCTACGAACATTTGAATAAGCCGCATTGTCAACATCTATTGAAAAAGTTGAAAGTGGGTTTGATTTAGCATCAAGAAATTCATTTTCAACAATTTTATCATATTCTTCTGTGTTATGTTTTGGGTCTCCTTCATCCGAATCAGAAATTATAGAAGGTATCTTTGAAACTTCTCTCATCATAGCATCTGCTGGCTGGTTTAAAGAATATTCTTCAACAACAATTTCTTTTTTTAAACCTTTTCCTGAATCTTGGCTAGTATTACACGCAAAGATATTAAGTAAAAAAAATATGATAGTAATTTTCAATATTTTTGTTTTCATAATTGTTTCTTTTAGTTTAAATTTTAATTTTTTTAATGTACTTTTGAGATGTTATTTTATAAATTTTTCCATAAAAATAAGTTATAGTATATGAAAAAATATATTGTATTATTTGTCTTAGTAATGATATTTTCATCTTGCAAACATCAACAAGAAACAGTTTTGAAAACAAGTATGAAAAGCCCTATTGTATTGGTTTCAAAAGACTATAAAAGCACTCATCAAACATGGTTAAGAAACTCTATAAAAAATGATAATGTTGTTTGCGTAAATATGTATGCAATAAATAGTATTGACTCTTTTAAAATGATGTTAAAAAAAGCTGATGGTATTATAATTTCGGGGGGGGAAGATGTTAATCCTGCTCTTTATGGAAAACAAAAAGAACTTAACAGATGCGGTAAAATTAATCCTCACAGAGACAGTTTGGAGTTTTTGCTTATTAAGTTTGCTATTAATAAAAAAATTCCTTTACTTGGAATATGCAGGGGGCATCAAATTTTAAATGTTTCGCAAGGAGGCACTTTAATTATTGATATTCCTAAAGATGTTGGAAGTGATTTTATACATAGAGATTCAAGAGAAAGATATAGGAATAACAGTACATCTGTTTTTCATAAAATTTATATTGAGAAAGGAAGTTATTTATACAATATTGTAAAAGTTGACAGCGGATATGCGTATAGCAATCATCACCAGGCAGTTGAAAAAGTTGCCAACAAGTTTAAAGTGTCATCTTTTGCAAGTGATAAAGTTGCAGAATCAATAGAACCGATTGACACTTTACAGCATCCATTTATACTTGGTATTCAGTGGCATCCGGAAGCAACAGATGTAAAAAATCCTTTATCAGGAACAATTGCACGTAAATTTATGAATAAAGTTAAGCAACATCATATTATTGATTAGCTGAAAATAGTTCTTTTAATTTATTATTATTTTAAAACTGTAAGTAAATATTATATTGATTTCAAATTATTTCAGTTAAAAGTTTTCTTGAGTTTTAAGTTGCAATTAGCAATAATTAGGAATTAAGATTTTAAAAGTGATAAAAATCATCTTTTACATAGCATAAACTTAATTTAATCTACTTATATTAAGACAATTACAACAAGTAATGTTTAAGAGCATATTATGTGAAATTTTGAAAAAATATATTTACATTTGTACCGAAAATTTAATTCAAATTAATTAAACTATGACTGATAAAATAAATAAATTCATGGAGGGCATAATTGCCCGTAATGCAGGTGAAAAAGAATTTCACCAAGCAGTTCTAGAAGTTGCAGAAGTTATTATTCCGTTTATTGAAGAAAATCCGGTTTATGGTGAAGCAAAAATTTTAGAAAGATTGTCAGAACCAGAAAGAACAATAATGTTTAGAGTTCCTTGGCAAGATGACAAAGGTGAAATCCAAATTAACAAAGGGTATCGCATTGAGTTTAACAGTGCAATTGGGCCATACAAAGGAGGTTTACGTTTTCACCCTAGTGTAAATTTAAGTATTTTAAAATTTTTAGGATTTGAGCAAATCTTAAAAAACAGTTTAACTACCCTTCCTATGGGTGGAGGTAAAGGCGGTTCTGATTTTAATCCAAAAGGAAAATCGGATAATGAAGTTATGCGTTTTTGCCAAAGTTTTATGTCTGAATTATTCCGTCATATTGGACCAAACACTGATGTGCCTGCTGGCGATATAGGTGTTGGAGGAAGAGAAATTGGATTTTTATTTGGACAATATAAAAGGTTAAGAAATGAATTTACAGGTGTTTTAACTGGTAAAGGAAGAGAATGGGGCGGAAGTCTAATGCGTCCTGAAGCAACAGGTTTTGGAAATGTTTATTTTGCAAAAGAAATGTTGGAAACAAAAGGAGATTCTTTTGAAGGAAAAACAGTTGCAGTTTCTGGTTTTGGAAATGTTGCTTGGGGTGCAGTTACAAAAGCTGGGGAATTAGGAGCAAAAGTTGTAACCATCTCAGGACCTGACGGATATATTTACGACCCAAATGGAATTACGGGAGACAAAATTGAATATATGCTTGAACTTAGAGCTACAAATAATGATGTTGTTAGGCCTTATGCTGAAAAATTTGGTGTTGAGTTTTTTGCAGGTAAAAAACCTTGGGAACAAAAAGTTGATATTGCACTACCATGTGCCACTCAAAATGAACTTCTTGTTGACGACGCAAAACAATTAGTAAATAATGGAGTAATTTGTGTTTCGGAAGGTGCGAATATGCCTTGTACACCTGATGCAATTAATGTATTCCAAGAAGCTAAAATTTTATATGCACCAGGAAAAGCATCAAATGCCGGAGGTGTTGCAGTTTCAGGATTAGAAATGAGTCAAAATTCACTACGTTACGGTTGGACATCTGAAGAAGTTGATAAAAAATTACATGAAATAATGAAAGATATTCATGAATCTTGTAAAAAATACGGAACTGATGCAAACGGCTATGTTGATTATGTTAAAGGCGCAAATATTGCTGGTTTTGTTAAAGTTGCAGATGCTATGTTAGCACAAGGACTAGTTTAAAATAATTTCTTGAACACCTTAATTAAAAAAGAACCAATTGTATAAATTGGTTCTTTTTTTTCAATATTTTAAAAATACTACATCCATTTTACAACAGGACAATCTTGTCTGTGTGCAAGATGCTCATTTTTAGGATATAACCGGAATGTATAGGCTAAACTTCCTGGTTTTGCAGGACTGAAACTAACAGAATAATGAGCTATTGAACCTTCTACTTTTTCAAGTTTCGCCTCAATTATATCACTAATTATAAGTTCTCCAACTGAATTTGATTCACTTATTAAAAACTCTACCCCTACATCATTGGGGTTTATTCCATTAACGTTTATAACAATTTTGCTGTTATAAGTTTTACCTGTAACCAACATTTTTGTATTAATTTCAGCTGTATCTGTTGAAACAAGTTCAATTTTATTCCACTCACTAGTAATTTTTTGTTTCCAAGCTGAAATTTCTTTTGCAAGTTTATTGTTATCAGAACATACTTTCTTATATTTTGCAGATAATTTGCTATAATATTTTTTATTATAATCTTCAATCATTCGTTTAGAAGTAAATTCCGGTGCAATTTCAGCAATACATTTTTTCATGTAATTTACCCATTCTTCCGGAACACCTTTTTCATTATACTTATAAAATAAAGGTATAATTTCGTTTTCAAAAGTTTTATAAATTAGCTCTGCATCATAATCGTCTTGTAAATTTTGATTTTTATATGTTTTTTCTTGAGACAATGCCCATCCAGCGGCATCTTTGTAGCCTTCAACCCACCAGCCATCAAGGACTGAGAAGTTCATAACTCCATTCATAACAGCTTTCATTCCGCTTGTTCCGGATGCTTCAAGAGGTCTTGTTGGAGTATTAAGCCAAACATCTACTCCGCTTACTAATTCTTTTGCAAGAGAAATGTCATAATCTTCAAGAAAAAGTATTTTTCCAAGAAATTGAGGTTTTTTTGAGATTTCAACAATTTGTTTAATAATTCCTTGTCCGCCACCATCTTTTGGATGAGCTTTTCCTGCAAAAACAAACTGAACAGGATATTTTGGGTGGTTAACTATTCTGTCTAAACGTTCTAGATCTCTGAATAGTAAATTTCCTCTTTTGTATGTTGCAAAACGTCTTGCAAAACCTATAGTAAGAGCTTTCTCACTAATTGTATCTTTAATTTTTGCAATTTCTTTCGGATTTTCATTTCTACTTACTCGAACAGTATCCATTAATTCTTTAATAAATAGAATTAAGCGTTTTTTTCTTGCTTTTCTTATATTCCAAACTTCTTCTGTTGATGCTTTATAAATTTTATGAAAATCAGGATTGCCATCTTTTCCTTTAAGTAATTCTTGCCATTCTGGAGATGCCCATGTAGGATAATGTACTCCGTTTGTTACATATCCAATATGAAGTTCTTCTGGAAAATAATCTTTCCAAAAATTATTAAAGATTCTTATTCTTGAAACTTCTCCATGTAATTTACTTACTCCATTAATATTTTGTGAAGTATTTGCGGCAAGAATACTCATTGAGAATTTCTCTCCTTTTTTTCCTGGGGTTTCTTTACCCAGATTAATAAATTTCTCCCAAGAAATTCCAAGTCTATTTGGATAATCTCCCATATATTGCATCATTAGGCTTTCATTAAAAGAATCATGCCCTGCTGGTACGGGTGTGTGGGTAGTGTATAGACTTGATGCTCTAACAAGTTCTAATGCTTCATTAAAACTTAAACGATTTTCTTGCATTGTGTTACTTAGCCTTTCTATACTTGTAAATGCAGCATGTCCTTCATTTAAATGATATACTTCTTGATTAATTCCCAATAATTTAAGAGCTTTAACACCCCCTATTCCAAGAATAATTTCTTGTTTGAGTCTGTTTTCATTATCTCCTCCGTATAATCTTTGAGTTATGGTTTTATCTTTTTTTGAATTGTCATTTCTGTCAGTGTCCAATAGGTATAATGTAATTCTTCCGACATTAAGTTTCCAAATTTGCATATATACTTTTCTTCCTTCCATATCAGCTGCAACTGTTACAGCTTCTCCATTTTCATCTTTAACAAGTTTTGCTGGAGAATCCATAAACCTTTGGCTTTCATATATTTCATCTTGATCTCCTTGATTTGAAATTATTTGCTTAAAATAACCTTCTCTATAAAACAAACCTACGGCAACCATATTGAAACGCGAATCACTTGCTTGTTTTAAATAATCTCCTGCAAGAACTCCTAGTCCGCCGGAATATATTTTTAGAATATTTGCCATTCCATATTCCATACTGAAATATGCAATTGTTGGCAATTTTTCATCAAATCCTTTTTTTATATAGTCATTAAAGTCAGAAATAACATTATCATACATTTTTATAAAAGTCATATCTTTTTCAAGTTCTTGAAAACGTTTATGACTGATACTTTTTAGCATTTTTATAGGATCTATACAGCTAGAAATTGTTTTGTTGTTGTTTATATATTTGAATAATTCAACAGCTTTTGAGTTCCAAGACCACCAAATATTCTTAGATAATTTGTCAAGCTCTTCTAATTTTCCTGTATAATGTGGTTGCACACTTATAGTTTTCCAGTTTGGTTGATTTTTTTCTTGTTTTTTCACAATTTGTATATTTTAAATGTTGGACAAAAATATTAGTTATTTGTTTTTATCCAAAAAAAGCATTTTATAGTTGAATGTAAATTATTATGTTAGGGTACAAATAAGAGTTTTATAAATTAGCTTTTATATCTTCTGCTATTTTAAAAAATTCTTTTTGAGATAATTTTAATTTTGAGCGTTTAATATTTAATTCACTTTCATCATTAAAAGGAATTAAATGAATATGTGCGTGTGGTACTTCAGTTCCGATGACTAACGTTCCTACCCTTACACAATCAATTGATTTGTCAATTGCTTTTGCAATTTTCTTTGCAAAAATATGTAATCCTGCTATTAGTTCATCTTCTAAGTCGAATAAATAATCTACTTCTTTTTTAGGAATTACAAGTGTGTGCCCTTTAACTAGGGGATTAATATCCAAAAAAGCATAAAATTTTTCATCTTCTGCAATTTTATATGATGGAATTTCTCCATTTATAATTTTTGTAAATATTGAAGACATATGAGATAGTTTAAAGTATAAAGTTTAAAGTATAAAGTATAAAGTTAAGAATTAAAATGATATTTCTAGAATTTCAAATGTCATTATTCCTGCTGGAACTTGAATTTCAACTTTGTCGCCTTTCTTTTTTCCCATAAGCCCTTTTGCAATAGGTGTTTCAATAGATATTTTTTTCTCTTTTAGGTTTGCTTCTCGTTCAGAAACAAGAGTGTATTCCATTATAGCACCGTTTTGGGTGTTCTTAATTTTAACTTTGTTTAGCATTTGAACAGTTGACGTGTCAATTTTTGATTCGTCAATTACACGAACATTTCCAAGCATTCCTTGTAATTGAGCAATTTTGGCTTCCATCATTCCTTGAGCTTCCTTTGCAGCATCGTATTCGGCATTTTCAGATAAATCTCCTTTATCTCTTGCTTCTGCAATTTGGTTAGATATTTTTGGTCTTTCAACAGAAGTTAAATGTTCAATTTCTGCTTTTAATTTTTCAAGACCTTCTTTTGTTAAATAAGTTATTTTTGACATAACTTCATAGTTTGATTAAATAATAAAAAAAGAAAGAATCTTGTTGAACATTCAATTCAACACGACTCTTTCAAAATGCAAATTTATAACTTTTTTTGGAATATGCAAAAAAGTGTTTTAAGTTACTTTAAATTAAACGTATGAAAATATGGCTACTCCACTATTTCTGCATCTGTAACCATCTCAAATTCAGGTGGTGAACCAGCAGATGTGCATTTGTATTGAATATTATATAGCACATGCTCATAATCATCATTGAAAGTATCGAAAGTTATAAAATAATTAACTTCAACCCCTTCTACATCAGGAATTGCATCAGGGAATTTCTTTTTTAACATAATTACTATTCCTTCTTTTAATCTTTCCCATATAAGAGCCAAGGCATCTTCATCCGACAGACTTTCCGGATATGCCTCAGGGTCTTTTTCTCTTCTTTTTGAAATTCTAATATCAAAATTGCTATAATAAGCACTTGCACCCGTGTAGTAATCTCCTGAACCATATGAGTTCACAAGGTCTGGGTAAACAGTTGCAATATGGTCAACAATTAATTGAAAATCATTTGCTCCCATTGTAAAACGAACAGTTGGGTCAAATATCCACTTAGTTTTAGTACGAACAAACTGGGCAGTAGTTTTAAGTCCCGGAAAATTTATTGACCAATTTTCTCCGTCAAAAGCACATGTGATTGCGTAAATTGGGTCATTATAGCCATATAAATCACATACAATTATTTTTATATCATTAACTTGAGAATATGGATATTCTATTTTCAAAAACTGAGGTAGATAATTTGCAGGCAAAGCATCTGCAGAAAAATTATTATATTCTCCGGGTTGTCCGTTAGCTTCTCCCATAGAATCATAGTCATTTGCAGTTAAAACTCTTGAATTTTCAACTAATGTCCAAATGCTACCATCAAACATATAAAAACTTCCGGCTTGTGTGTCAATATTTGGGTACTTATAAAAAACTTCTGTATAGTTATTTTCTGTTGCATCTGGATATTTTGATAATAAATAATTAGGTAAATAATCATCAGGGTTATCATTTTCTGAAAAATATAAGTTTGTCTCTATTGTACCCCCCATTTCTATATAGTCATTGTCTGAAAGCTCCGATGAGCTAATTGTTCCAAACATCTCACCTATGTATTGATTATATGTTACCATAGCATCTGATCCAGCTTTAAAAGATGAAAATTTAGTTGCTAAAATATCTGGCACATTATCATTTGCAGAGTATTTAGTATTGAAGCTGTTGTATGATGCAATACTTTTTGCCCAAGCAGAATCTTCACTGTTTTCTGCTTTAACTAGCATTAACTTAGATACTTCTGAATAATCAGTTGATGTGATTGTATATTCAAGATTTTTTTTGAAAAGAGGGAGTGTGTCTCCAGCATCAATCATTTCGTACATTTCTTTATTTGGGTTGCAGGCATTTAATGCTAATAGTGCAACAAATATTAAAATTATATAATTTTTCATGTGTCTATTTTTATTGATTTTAAAGTTCACATAGATTTTTTGCAAAAGCAAAAACCATGCATATGAGCCTTTTTAATTCTATTTTTAAAATTTAATTTTTAAACCTAAAGACCAAGTTCTTCCGTACCCATAATAAACTGGAGTTTTTCCAAGCCCATCACCTGGTTTTGATTCAGAAAAATATTCTGTGTCTAAAATGTTATTTACTTTGGCATAAAGTGTAGTTTTTAATTTGCCCATTTTAAATCTATATTTGGCATTAAAATCTACAAGATGATAATCTGGCATTAGCCAAGAATCTTTCCCTGCATCTTCCTCTTTCACTCTACCTTCAATTCCAAATTTTCCAAACAACCTATCATAATAGTTATAATCCATTCCTATTTTAAATTTAGGAAGTACTTCTGCATCAAATCCAAGAGCCGCAGTTGTTTGTGCTGCATCTCCAACATGGATTCCTGCTGAGTATAATTTTCGGGTATTAACAAGTTCTCCTGTTGGATCAATCTCATTCATTACAGCATCATTGTTCCATCTCCAATCTCCAAAAGATACCATTCCTCTAATTTCGACTTTCTTTATTGGACTATAATTCATTTCTAATTCAATCCCTTGATGTAGAGCATTTAGACCAATTAAATTCATAGTATTTTCTGTTCCTCTGATTCTTTCAGAATAAGATTTGTTCATCCACATTGTTCTGTAAAAAGTCAAATCTGCATTAAATTTACTTGTATTTAAACCGTAACCAAGTTCAGCAGAAAATACTTTTTCATGGTTTGGATTGGGATTAAGCTCATTATTGCTTATAAATACATATGAAAAGAATGGTGCTTTTGAAAAATAGCCAGAGTTAATAAAAATGTTGTGATTTTTATTAATATTATAGTTTAGCCCTCCTTTTACACTATATCCTGTAAAGTTTTGCCAATCTGTTTGTGATTCGCTTACTAAGTAATTCATAACATCAGTTCTTCTATAACTAGATTCTGATACTGATGCTGATAAAAATCCTGAATAGCTTTCACTAACATACTCTCCTTGTAAGAATAATCCTGCCCAAATAACTTCTCCAAAATAGTTTTTGTTATATCTGTCTCCTTTATATAAAGGTGTTGTAACATCTCTGTTTGGATTTCCATCATTAATAATAAAATAGTCTCCACCCATAAGGTCTTCTATTTCATAATAGTGATATCCTTTATAATATCTCCCATCAATACCTCCGGTAACACTTATGTCTCCAATTTTAGTATTTAAAGAAGATACAGCTCCGTACCAATCGTGTGAATTATAACCTAACGACATAATTAAATTTGACCCGTTTACAGCAGTATCGTTTTCTGCAATTACTCTGTCAAAATCTAGATAATTGTCTCCGGTTACATATACATTTTCACCAACTATACCTGTTGGATACCCAATTGATAATGCTTGTGTATTTGAACCTGCCATTCTTCTTCCGTAACCTCTCCCTATTGAAGTATAAATTGCAGTTGAAAGATGAGTAATATCACTTATATCCCAAGAATGATTTAATGAAATTTGTGGTTTGTGATATTTGTTAAAAGCATAAGCTCCGTTATAAACTTTCCCGTTTCTAAATCCAGTATTTGCATTATGTTTTCTTCCATCTGGGCTGTTTCTGTATTCTTCAATATTATGCATTCCTCTTTGGTTGTGCCATTGAGGAGCACCAAATCCCGTAAGAGATAATGTTTGGGTATTTGACAGTCGTTTTGAAATATTTAAAAAATAAGAATAGCCTTTGTAATTAGTTCCAACTGCATATCCATCTCCAGTTGTCATTGACCCACTTGCAGTTATTGCCCATCCTTTTTCAGTAAGACCTGTTGATATTGTAAAAGATTTTTTCACATGGTTATCATTTCCTATGCCATAAAAAACACTTCCACCTTTTTCAGCATCAGTTGTTTTAGTTATAATATTTATTGTGCCACCAACTGACGATAATGCAAGTTTAGAATATCCTAGCCCTCTTTGTACCTGCATTGTTTTTGTAACATCAGAAAGACCTGCCCAATTAGACCAATAAACCTTTCCCCATTCCATATCATTTACAGGAATTCCATTTATTAAAACTCCAATATTGTTTCCGTCAAAACCTCTCATATTAATCCTTCCATCTCCTCTACCTCCACCAGTTTTTGTAGCATACACACTTGGAGAAGATTTTAATATCTCAGGAAACTCTTGTGTCCCTAGTTTTTCTTCAATAATTTCAGGTTTAATTGTTGTAAATGCAACAGGAGTACTCCTGTCTTTAGCAAATTGAGCAACAATTAATACTTCTGCAATATCAGACTCTTCTGAAACCATTTTAACATCCATTTGCGAACCGTTTATTTTAACTTCTTGCGTTTTCATTCCGATATATGAAAATGTTAAAAACTCCCTCCCTGCTGGAACAGAAATATTGTATTTTCCATTTATATCTGAAATAGTTCCAATATTAGTACCTTTAACTAATACGGTTACACCGGGAATCCCTGTTTCAGAATCAGAACTGATTGTTCCCGTAACTGTTCTTTGTGCAAAAGAGATGTAGGACGTTCCCAAAAACACAAACATTAACAAAATAGTAAAAACTTTTTTTCTCATTTATGTATAAATTAAAAAATTATTAATTAGCATACAAATATAGTATCTTTATTTGTTTTGAAAGCAAAAAAAACATTGTTGTACTGAAAAGATTAAAGAAACGAGTAAAAACATGTATAAATATGAGTATTTATAACCCACTTACATAAGAAGAGTATTAATAAAGTTGGATATCATAAAAACGACTTTAGTATTCTTTAATTTGTTTAATTCCAGAATTTTAATTAAACTACACTTTTCTTTGTAAGAAAATTTAAAAATTGGTCGGTCTAAGAATGATTATAAAACATATGTATTTAGATTGAATTGTTAATAATTAACAAAAAAATAATATACACATTATTATTTTTTTATTTATCTTGCAAAAATATTTATTAAAAATTTAACATTTAAAATTGTTTGATTATGAGAGACTTAAACAAGTTTTTATTATTAATTATCTTCGTGTTATTTACGGGTTTTGCAATTGGGCAAACTAAAGTAAACGGAACAGTAAAGGCAGAAGATACAAAGGATGCAGTTCCTGGGGTAACTGTTCTTGTAAAAGGAACAACAATTGGAACTATTACAGATTTTGAAGGAAAATATAATATTTCTGTTCCAGCTGGTTCAAAAATTTTAGTTTTTTCTTACATTGGAATGCAAACTAAAGAAGTTGAAGTAAAAGGAGGAAAGCTAGATGTTCTTTTAAAAAGAGAAGATTCTGAAATTGCTGAAATTTACATTGTAGCTGACAGAGCAAAAGAAAGAGAAACACCTGTTGCTTTTTCAGATGTTAAAAAAGAAGAAATTGAACAACAATTAGGTTCAAGAGATTTGCCATTAGTTATGAATATGACACCAAGTGTATATTCAACTGCAAGTGGTGGTGGTGCTGGTGATGCACGTATAAACGTACGTGGCTTCAACCAAAGAAATGTTGCAGTTATGATTAATGGTATGCCTGTTAATGATATGGAAAACGGATGGGTTTATTGGTCTAACTGGGATGGTGTTGCAGATGCAACTTCATCAATTCAAATGCAAAGAGGACTTAGTGCTGTAAACCTTGCAACTCCATCAATTGGAGGAACAATGAATATTATTACAAGCCCTGCCGACAAAAAACAAGGAGGAGTTGCAAAAATGGAATATGGCTCTGGAAATTTCATGAAAATGTCATTAACAGGACATACAGGAATGATTAATGATAAGTTTGCATTAAGTGCAAGTTTAGTAGGTAAGCAAGGAAATGGAGTTATAGATGGAACATGGACAAAAGCTTTAGCATATTATTTGGGAACTACATATAAAATTAACAAAGCCCATAAATTAGAACTGTTTTTTGTAGGAGCATCTCAAAGACACGGGCAAAATTTATACAAACAAAATGTTGCATCTTACAGCCATGATTATGCAAAAAAAATTGGTGCAGATGATAGTACTTTATTAAAATATTCGGAGGCTGATGCAGAAACTCAATATCCTGACTTTTCAGGAGCAAAGGGTGGACGTTACTATAATGAAAACTGGGGACCTATAAGTGCCGATTATAATGGAAAGCAATTTTGGAATGGAAAGGAACATAACAGATATTCAAAAGATTTTATTAATGAAAGAGAAAATTTCTACCATAAACCATTAGCAAATTTGAATTGGTATGCTAAATGGACACCAAAAGTAAAACAATTTACAACTCTTTATTACTCAGGCGGTAAAGGTGGTGGCACAGGAACATATGGAGATATGAGATGGAATTATCATGCAGGAATTAATAGTCCTTCACGTTTTGTTAGTTGGGATAAGACATATGAAAATAATTTTGATAATACTACTCAACTAAAATATAAAATAAAAGATGCAGATGGGAATACATTATCTTCTGTATATCAAGATAAAACAGCTGGACAAGCATGGGGTATTCTAAGAAACAGCAGAAATAATCAAACAACAATAGGTGCAATTTCAAAATTTCAAGTATTAATTACGGATAATCTAAAAGCACAAATTGGAGTTGACTGGCGAACTGCTAAAATTGAACATTTTAGAGAAGTTAGAGATTTGCTTGGAGGTACTTTCTTTAGCTCACGAGATGTTAACGGAGACAGGCTGATTAAAGAAATAAAAGGAGGAAAAACAAAATATTTTGTTAATGAGAGTGATTTTTGGACTGGAGACGATTTTAAACGAAAAATTGGAGACAGAATAGAATATAATTTCACAAATACAGTAAATTGGATGGGATATTTTGTTCAAGCAGAATATAATGTTGAAAAACTAACTGCTTATGGAACATTTGGACATTCATTTATTAAATATACTTATACAAACCATTTTAAGAAAGGAGATGATGGAAAAGAATTAACATCAGAAACTAAATCTTTACCCGGTTATCAAATTAAAGGCGGATTAAGTTACAGACCTCTTATGGGATTTAGCGTTTTTGGTAATTTCGGTTATATTTCAAAAGCTCCTATTTTTGATAATATTATAGATGACAGATCAGGTGTTGTTGCAGCAGAAGTTCAAAATGAAATATTTACAGCTTTTGAATTTGGTGTAAATTATCAAACTATAAGAAAAGATATTGATGTGAAAGTTAATTATTACAATACAAGTTGGAAAAACAGAGCTCTTAACATTGGTATTCAAAATCAAGATGGTTCAGAAGGTTTTATTTTTGTAAGCGGAATGAACCAAAAACATTCAGGAGTAGAATTTGAAGGAAATTATCATCCTGCTGATTTTATTGCAATTGGAGCAATGGCATCTTTTGGAAATTGGAACTTTACAAATGACGTAAAAGGAACATATAAAGATTATTCCGGAGGTACTGAAAGTGATGAAAGTTATAATTTTTACACTAATGGACTAAAAGTAGGAGATTCTCCTCAAACTCAATTTGGAGGCACAATAACTATTGTTCCTGTTAAAGGATTAAGATTTCAATTTGACGGAAGACATTATTCTAATCATTATGCTGCTTGGGATCCGTTCTCAAGAACTAACGAAAATGATAAAGCACAAGTTTGGAAAACACCTTCATATTTCTTAGCTGATATGCACCTTTCTTATAAACTTCCTTTGAAGAACGATAAGTTAGGAGTTGTTGTATTCGGACATATTTTCAATTTATTTGATGCAATGTATATTCAAGATGCAACAGATAACAGCAAATATAATGGGTTTAAAGGATATGATGGAAGATTTTCTCATACTGTAAACTCAGCAGAAGTTTTCCTTGGCTTACCAAGAACATTTAATTTAGGTGTTAAAATAAATTTCTAAGGAATTTAAAATAACATATTGTTTTATTATAAAAATTGCCGATTTATTCGGCAATTTTTTTTTAAATAATATCATTATTATCCGAAAAAGAAAAAAAAACGACTTAAGTTATTTTTTAATTTTTTAAGTTTCATCATTTTGATTAATCAATATTTTTATAAAAATTATAGGTTTTTAACCTAGGCTTTTTCAATAAAAATATTATCTAATATTTCTGGAATTAAATCTCTTTTTGAAGCCTCATCATAAAGAATTTTAATTGCTTTTTTTCCTTTTATTCCCAGTTCTAAAGAATATTTATTAACATATAAGTCAATATGTTTTTTCATTACTTCTGCATTCATTTCTTGTGCATACTTTTTTATGTAATTCAGACTTGAAGTAGGATTTTTATATGCATATTTGATACTACATTTTATAATATTGCTAATTTTATTTTGAAATTCTACGCTATATTTTCGATGAATTACAATTCCTCCAAGGGGAATAGGCATTTGAGAATGATTTTCCCAAAATTCGCCTAAATCTATAATCTTTTTTAAGCCTTTTGCTTCATAAGTAAACCTATTTTCATGTATTATCAATCCGGCATCAACCTCTTCCTCTAAAATTGCATCTTCTATATCAGAGAAAAGATATGTAACTTTGTTTTTTGACTGCGGATATGCAATTCCCAGAAGCAAATTTGCTGTTGTATATTTTCCTGGTATTGCAATTTTTAAATCATTAATTTCATCTGGATATATTTTCTTTTTACTTATTAACAACGGTCCGTTATTGTTGCCCAATGCACTTCCCGAATTTAATAAAACATAGTTATTTGAGGCATAAGCGTAGGCATGATAGCTGAGTTTTGTAATATCAATTTCGCCTTCAAATGCCTTTTTATTTAATTCTTCAACATCGCCAAGGACTACTTCAAAATCAATGCCTAGCGTATCAATTTTTTTGTGAACCGCAGCATCAAAAATAAATGTGTCATTGGGGCAGGTTGAAAAGCCGAGAGTTAATTTCATCTTGAGATTATTTTTAAAATATCAATAACAGATTCTGATAAATTTGAAATTGCAAGCGGCATATTCCAATTATCTTTATTCCTACGTTCAATAAGATTTGAGATTGCTCTTATTTGCATAAAGTTAAGTCCCTCATTTAAACACACATAGGCAACAGCCGCACCTTCCATAGTTTCAATATCTACATTAAATTTTTCTTTCCTTTTTTTAATTTGTTCCGCACTTCCAGAGGTAGAGTTTACAGTTATTCCATTTACTTTTGGCAAATCAAAATTATAATATTTAGGATTTGAAATTAACTTCCCATATTTAAAAGGAAAGTGGTTTTTATTAATAAATTTTTCATCAAATAATGTTTTAAAACTATCATCAGCTTCTGTAATTCCTAAATCTGCAAACTCATCAGAAACTACATTTACAACCTCTCCAACAGGCAAACTATTAATAAAACTTCCACAAATTCCTATATTTAAGACTAGTTCATATTTTTTTTCAGACAAGGCTTTTGTTAATGAATATGTTGTAAAAGACATTCCTATTCCTGAAATTAATATATCAATTTTTAAATTTCTAAAAGAGTATAATTTAAGCGATGAAGATTTTTCAGATTCAAAATATAAATATTTTACTAAGTTTTCTACTTCAAAGTTAGTTGATGTAACTATTAATATGTTAGAAATTTTTTTCAAAATATACTAAGTGCTTTGTTTTTATTTTATTTTTACAAAAATATTAAAATTGCTGACTAAAAGATAAACAAATGAAAATAATAAGCAAAGGAACCGGTATCGATGAAGATTTCGGATATGTTAGAGTTGACACCTGGAACGATGAAACAACAGAAAAAATAGCAAAACACTACAAAGAAATAATGAAACTATTAGGCGAAGATGTTGAAAGAGAAGGTCTAGAAAAAACACCTCAAAGAGTTGCTAAAGCAATGCAATTTATGACGCAAGGATATAACTCAGAGCCATCAAAAATTCTTACAAGTGCCTTATTTTCAGAAGATTACAAAGAAATGGTAATTGTAAAAGATATTGATTTATATTCTATGTGCGAACACCATATGTTGCCATTTTTTGGAAAAGCCCATGTTGCATATATCCCTAACGGAAAAATAACCGGATTAAGCAAAATTGCAAGAGTTGTTGAAGCATATTCTCGAAGACTCCAAGTTCAAGAACGACTTACAATGCAAATTAGAGATACTATTGAAGAAACTTTAAAACCTCTTGGAGTTGCTGTTGTAATAGAAGCTCAACATATGTGCATGAGAATAAGAGGTGTACAGAAACAAAACTCTGTTACAACAACATCTGCATTTACAGGAGGGTTTAATAATGCAAAAACAAGAGAAGAATTTATTCATTTAATTGGAGCAAAATTGGTATAACATCTGCACACTAAAAGCAAAAACTATGAAAACTAATAAAAGCACCGCAAAGTTCTCAGCAATAGTTAAAATAAGTGAAGATTTAAAAAAACTAAGTAAAAAAACAGGAGAAGAATTTCTTTTTTTAAATAGAGGAATTAATCAAGTAGTAAATATTAATTTAACTGAAATTATTCCAATGATTGATTTTAATTCTCCATCAATTCAATATTATGCCCACTCAAAAGGAATGCTTTCATTAAGAAAAGCAATAAACTCGGAATTTTTCCAGAATAAAACCTCAGACGAGAATATTTATATCACTTCCGGAGGGATGAGTTCACTTTTTTTGGTTTTTCAAACTCTTGATGTAAAAAAAGTTTATAGTCATTCTTTTTATTGGGGAGCTTATTCAAACATACTTAAAATAAGCAATAAAGAACACAAATTTTATAATTATTTTGACGACATAATTTCTGAACCTGAAAAATATAATAATTCTGCTGTAATAATTTGCGACCCAAATAACCCTTCCGGAAGAAAAACAGATGATAAAAAATTATTTGAAGTTTTAGACACAATAAAAAATCAGAACACAACAATTATTTGGGACGGACCTTATCGTAGATTGTTTTATGACAACAACGATTCATTATACAAAAAATTATTAAATTATGAAAATGTTATAATTACAGAAAGTTTTAGCAAATCTATTGGATTAAGTGGGCAACGTATAGGCTTTATGCATTCCAAAAACAATGATTTTAATGAGGAATTTGCTATTCGATTGTTATATTCTGGAAATGGAATAAATGCATTTGCTCAGATATTAACAGAAAAAATTCTTACAACAAAAGAAGGCAAAAAGGCTGCAAATGATTTTAAGAAAAAAACCTCGAATGATATTTCAGAAAACATTAAAATTTTAAAAGATAAAAAAATACTTGCCGAAGAATTTTATGCAAATCAGACCCCTTTCGGAATTTTTGTCATAGTAAACAAATCTTTTAAAGAACTAAAGTCAAAAAAAATTGGTAGCGTACCTTTAAACTTCTTTACAAAAAGAAAAGATATTGATGTTGAAAAATATGCAAGAATCTGTGTTTCAGTACCCAAAGAAAAATTCTTAAAATTCTTTTCTAAATTTTGATAAGAAATCATTGTTGTCCAACTAATTTTTTAATTTACCTACAAATAAAAATGTTGTTTAATTAAAAACTTGAAATTATATAAATAAAAAACAACTCAAGTCGTTTTTCATATCGCAATCAGACAATAATTATAAGAAATAAAAAAGAGTTGCAATTGCAACTCTTTTATTCTGAAAGCACTTTACTGTTAGAAGATTGGTTCAAAACTTCCTTAATTGTTTTATCTAGATCATCCAATGAAAATGGTTTTATAATAATACCATCAAATCCTTCATCCTTGTACGTTTGACTAAAGTCTGAGGAGAAATCTTTATTTGTCATTGCTATAACAGGTACAGTATTTTCGGGGTAATTTAGGTTTCGTCTTATATGTTCAATTGTTTCAAACCCATTTAATTCAGAAAGTTCCAAGTCTAAAAGAATTAAGTCAAAACTATTGTTTTTAAGTAACAAAATAACATCATAGCCTGTCTCAGCGGTTTTATAATCATAACCTAAAACACTCAAAATTTCGAGCATAACTTTTTGCCCTGCTCTAAATCCTTCTGCAAGTAAAATTGTCTTATTTTGGCTTAAATTTTTGATATTTTTATCTTTTTTATTTGTTTTCATAAGTAGCATATTTTATGCCATCAATATACTTGTACAGTTCTCATTACCATACATTCTGTTATGTAATAATTACAAGAATTAAAACATAGTTTACATTCATTTTATCATAATCTCTTGATAATTAAAAAACTAACATATTGTTAATAAAAATTAACTATTAAATTTTAATCATTTTTAAAAGATGACATTATTCTCATTTTTTTTTGTCATACTAAATATCATTTGTAAATTTACAATTATTTTAAATACTTAAACAATATTTTTATTTGTTTTGTCGTAATTAAAACATTACATTTACGCTTTTACAAAAATTGAAATTAGGAATAAGATGAAATTCAGGGAAATTAAAACATTAGTTATACTTTCTTCAATAATTTTTTTAAACTTGGCTGTTTTTGGACAAACGCCAAAAATGATTTTAGTTGAAGGCGGAACATTTACAATGGGGTCAAATTCAGGAGTGCCAGAAGAAAAGCCTGCTCATAAAGTAACAATATCTTCTTTTACTATATGTGATCATGAAGTAACTGTTTCTGAATATAAAAAGTTTGCAAGTGCAACTGGCAAAGAAATGCCGCCAAGTCCTAATAAAAAATGGATGGATACTCATACTCCTACAAAAATGCTTTATGCTTCCTCAGGAAAATCTTTTTGGGGTTGGGAACCAAATTTTCCCATACATCATGTTAATTGGTTTGATGCAGTTGAATATTGTAATTGGTTAAGTAGTAAAAATGGATTAAATAAATGTTATAAAAAAAATGCTGATGGAGGTTGGGATTTGGACAGAACAAAAAACGGATATAGACTACCAACCGAAGCAGAATGGGAGTTTGCAGCAAGAGGAGGAAATAAGAGTAGTAACTATAAATATAGCGGAAGTAACGATATTAATGCAGTTTGCTGGTACGATGAAACTACAAAATTAGCAGGACCAAAAGCAGTAAAAACGAAAAAAGCAAATGAGCTTGGCATATTCGATATGAGTGGAAATGTTTGGGAATGGTGTAGTGATTATTATAAATCAAATTTTTATTCTTCATCTCCAGCAAAAGATCCATTTTGTAACTCTGTTATGCCATATCGTGTTTTAAGAGGTGGCTCCTGGCACTACCGAGCTGAGCTTGCAAAAGTTACAAGCAGAGACGGACCAAAAGCTGCAAAGACAAATTATAACTACGGATTTAGAGTTGCAAAAAATAAATAAAAACTAAGGGCGGTTCAAAAAGAAACGCCTTTTTACTTTTTATAATTTTATAAGTGTTTTACAAATACCACATATCAAAAAAACCTATTCTTTTTCAAATTTATTTTGTATTAATTGTAGCAACTATTGTTGTAACATTTTCTTGCAATAAAGACAAAAAAAAAGAAGAACTTGCATTAATATATGAATATATTAATAAAAACAATATCGATGCAATAGAACTAGAAAGTGGTTTAAATTATGCACTAACAGGACTTTCAACTCCGGAAACTTTGGATGGAGACTTCCCAAGTCAAGGTGATACAGTTATTACAATTTACAAAGGATATGTTTTAGATGGACCAAATAATCTGATTTTATTTAAAGAAACAACTTTTGAAGAGCCAGGATATTACGTTTACTTAGAGGACTTTGTAATAGAAGGTTTTGAGGAAATGATTGGACTAATGAAAAAAGATATGACAGCAATAGTTATAATACCTTCAAAATTAGCATACAAAGGTGATAGAGTTGGCATTATCCCTCCCTACTCTCCTTTAGTTTTTGAAATTAGAATTTTAGATATTAACAGTTCCTCAAAATAAACATCATTAAATATCTTCACTTTGCACAATATTAAAACAATAAAAAAAATTGTTATTACAGGTCCTGAATCTACCGGAAAAACAACACTAAGTCAAAAATTATCTAAAAAATACAGTACCATATTTGTACCTGAATTTGCAAGAGAATATATTGAAAATAAAAAAGGAATATATACCTACGAAGATGTTATATATATTGCAAAAAAACAAATTGATGATTTAAACAATAATTATAAGAATGTAAATAAATATATTTTTTACGACACAGGCTTAATTATTACAAAAATTTGGTTCCTTGAAGTTTTTGAAAAAGTTCCTACTTTTATTGAAGAAGCAATACAATCAATTAAAATTGATTTGTATTTATTATGTTACCCTGACATAAAATGGGTAAAAGATAGTGTTAGAGAAAACGGAGTTCAACAAACAAGATTAGATTTGTTTTTTAAATATAAAAAAGAACTTGAAAAAAATAGTTTTAAGTATTTCATAATTAGAGGGAATGATAAAAATAGGTTTTTAAGAGCAAACAAATATTTATCTTCGGCATATTGTTTGTATAATACATAGCAAAACAAAATAAAATTAACAAATTATGAAAATTAACTTAAAAACATTTATTATTTCTGGACTTGTTATTTTCTCAACACTTTTTTTCAATCAAAAAAGTTCAGCACAAGTTACAAACAGTGAAGATTTAGATGAAAACAGATTGGTTTATTGGTTCTATGTGAGCGTTATAGAGCATGAAAATGCAAATACTGGTTATGTTAGCTATAAACTTCAAAGAAAAGGTGGCAAAATAAAACACGGAACAGTTAAGCAATATGACCGAGAACTGTGGAAAAATTTAGGGAACGGCAGCAAAATGGCAATAGGACCTTTTAATGATTATGATGAAGCAAAAAAAGGTTTTTTATTTTATGAAATACAAGAAGAACCACATGAACTAGATTCAACTTTTGATATGAACCAGCAAGTTTTTTGGTTTATACTTCATGTTAACAGAAGGCCTCGTTCAAATTCGTATGAACTTATTAGAAAACCAGGATCAATTGCTTCTGGAAATTATGCAGATTTTGATGTTTTTTTAAAAGAAAATCTTGAAATGCGAGTAATGACAATTGGCCCGTTTGTTTATATGCCCGAAGCAGAAGAAGCAAAAAGAATGTATCGATTGCATTAATTAAAAATTATAACTTTAATTTACAAAAAAAACAGCCAAATAAATCGGCTGTTTTTTTTATAAACATTTTTGTTTATTTAAAAGCTTTCTTTTTCAATAAAAATTTTGCAAGCTCTTTTCCTGCTTTTGCATAAGACTCTTTAATTCTTTCTCCAGTATCCCATGTTGCACCAATTGAATTTCCGGGAGATTTGTATATGTCAACAATAGCAAGAACATCGTCAGGAGAACCACTTTTTACAAAAATTGCCTCACAGTTTATTAAAGCAGGTCGTGAAGAAACATAAGCATAATAACCAGGTTCTGTAAAATAAGTATGTATAATCATTGTATATTCGGATTCAACATTTTGATCTGCCTTAACTTTTGCTTTACTTATGTATTTTGTAAATAATTTTTCAAACAAAGGTTCAAATCTGTTTTCTCTGTCATTAACCCAACTTTCTTTCCATTTGTCTCCTCTTCCTTCTTCTTTTTTATTAAATTCAGTAGCTTTTTTATTAAGATAATCTTCTTCTGAATATTTACCTACTTTCATATCGTTATAGGTATATTCAATTTTTAGTTCTTTCACACCACTTAAAAAATCAAAATTTCCTTTTTTAAGTTTTACCTTTTGCCCAAAAGATGTTGTTGTTATTGCAAATAATACAATAATCGTTAAAATTGCTTTAATTTTTCTCATTTTTATTAAATTTAAGAGTTAATAAATATATGTTATTTGTTGATTAAATCATTTATAATTCCCTCTGTTTTTTTTCCTCCCCAATTTACTGCTCCTGTTTCTTTAACTTTTATTTTTCCTATTTTCGAAATAATATAAGTTACAGGAATAGAATTTGAGCTAAAAATTTCAGGATTTTTGTATTGCGATGTATATACAGTAAAAGTGAAACCTTTTTTCTTAATAAATGAGTTTACCGTAGAGAAGTTTTCATTAGAAACTATAACAAACTCAATATTTTCATTGTCTTTATACTTATCATAAAGTTTTTGTATTCCAGGCATTTCTCCAATGCAAGGACCACACCAAGTTGCCCAAAAATTTAAAAAAATAACTTTACCTTTAAAATCTTTAAAATTAACAGCACTTCCTTCTAAGTTTGTTAATTGCCAATTAATTTCATTAAAATTAACAGTTCTTTCTTCAGACACTTTTTCAATAGATGGTTCAATAATTTTTGCTTTTACACTATTGATAAAACCACTTATTGCAAGTCTGCTGCCCGGGATAAAAAGAGCAACAATAAAAACAATAAAAATTAAATCGGAAATTTTACCAAAAACAGACTTTTTTTTAAGATAATCTTGGAATTTTTCTTTAAGACTTTTCATTAATATAAATTTATGCAAATGTATAAAAATAAAATAAGCATTTTGTACAATCTTGGTTAAAAAGGTCTTTAGATTTATAGTATTAACATAAATTAAAAAAAAACTTTACCTTTGAAAAAATAACTGCTTTTAAAAAAAACCATGCAAGCACAACAATCTTTCATTCAATTTAATTCTTCTAAAAAAATTAGTCAATTTGAAATAATTTCATTAAAAGATCTTGCAGAAAAACAATTAAAAAAAGACTATAAAATTCAAAAACCACATAGGTTGGAATATTATTCAATAATTGCAATTACTACTGGTTTTGGATTTCATAATATTGATTTTAAAAAATACAGTTTCACAAATGGAACTTTTTTCTTTTTAGCAAAAGAGCAAATTCAATCTTTCGATTTTAAACCGGGAAATGAAGGTTTTGTAATAACTTTTAATGAAGAGTTCTTGAATGCATCAATTAAAATGCCAAAACCTTTATCTCAAACCTGCTTATTTAACTACCATTTAAAACACCCTCAAATACAAGTAAATGCACTTGAAAGAGAATATTTTTTTGATATTGTAAGAAAAATTTATCAAGAATATCAATCTAAAAATGAATTTGCAAAAAATGACATTATTAAAACTTTGCTAAACTTACTTCTGCTAAAGTCGGAAAGAATAAAAAGAAGTAAATTTTTTAATATTGAACAGGAAAGTTATAATGATTTGTTTTATAAATTTAAAGATTTAATTGAAACAAACTATAAACAAACAAGAAATGCAAAATATTATGCAGAAGTTCTAGGAATTTCATATAAACATTTAAATAATATTTGTAAAAAGATTACACGGAAAACTGCAAAAGAATTTATTGACTCTTTTCTGGTTTTAGAAGCAAAAAGATGCTTAATTAGCTCAAATGATACAATAAAAAAGATTTCTAAAAATACTGGATTTGAAGAATCAACAAATTTTATAAAATATTTTAAAAAACATACAGGTTTTTTGCCTGTTAAGTATAGAGCAAAATTCAAATAATTAAATAAAGTGAATAAGAAATCAAAAATTTATATAGCAGGAGCAACTGGGCTAGTTGGAAGTGCAATAGTAAGAAACTTAAAGAAAAAAGGATATACAAATTTTGTATTTTCTCCTCATTCAAAATACGACTTAACAAATCAGCAAATTGTTAAGAAGTTTTTCGAAAACGAAAAACCTGAGATTGTATTTCTTGCAGCTGCAAAAGTTGGAGGAATTGTTGCAAATAATACTTATAGAGCAGAATTTATATATGAAAACCTTCAAATTCAGAATAATATTATACACCAATCCTATCTTAACAATGTTAAAAAATTAGTTTTCTTGGGAAGTTCTTGCATTTATCCAAAAAACAGTCCTCAACCTATGCAAGAAGATTATTTATTAACATCCGAACTTGAATATACAAATGAACCTTATGCTATTGCTAAAATTGCCGGAATAAAAATGATTGAAAGTTATAATTTACAATATGGTACAAATTATTTGGCAGTTATGCCCACAAATTTATACGGATTTAATGACAATTTCGATTTGGAAAAATCTCATGTTCTTCCTGCTTTGGTAAGAAAAATGCACCTAGGAAAGGCACTAAAAGAAAACAATTTTAGCCTTATAAGAAATGATTTAAACAAACTGCCAATTGAAGGAATTACCGGAGAGGCTGAAAAAGATAAAATATTGAGCATTCTTAATATATACGGTATAACAAATAAATATGTAAAATTATGGGGAACTGGAAAACCACGAAGAGAATTTCTACATTCTGATGATTTAGCTGATGCTTGTGTCCATATTGCTGAAAAAATTAATTTCTCTAATATTTTATCTCAAAATTTTCAAATTATAAATCCTGACTTTCCTTATACCAAAAAAGAAGTGAGAAACACACATATAAATATAGGTACAGGAAAAGACATTTCAATAAAAGAGTTGGCAGAACTAATTAAAAATGAGGTAGTTAACTATTCAGGCAACATAATTTGGGATACTTCAAAACCAGATGGAACTTTCCAAAAGCTGTTAAATGTAAGCAAACTCCATAGCTTAGGTTGGAAAGATAAAATTGATTTTAAAAAAGGGATTGCTGAAATGTACAAATTATATTGTGTTTAAATTTAAAACTCATCAGTATTTAGCATAACAAGAGTGCAATTTTCAACAGTTTCAATATTGTTTTTTATTGCAAGTTTCTCAAATTCAGCATTTTCGGTTCCCGGATTAAATATCAGCCTTTTTGGTTTTAAAGACAAAATATATTCATAATATTCAGTTTGTCTTGCTGGTCCAAGATATAAAGTTACAGTATGTATATCCTTAAAAAAAGGTGTCCCAATAATTATTTCTGTTTCAGAAATTATCCCCTTTCTAATACCCACAGGAACAACTTCATGTCCATTTATTTTTAATAAGCGTACAGCTTTATTTGAATAACGTGAAGGATTGGGGCTTGCCCCTAAAATTAATGTTTTCATAAATAAAGTTTGTTAAAAATAAGAAACTACCTCTTCTTTTCCTTTTAAGCTATTGATATCTGTAAGAACTTTGTTTGCAAGACTACTTGCTCCTATTCGGAAAAGCTCAGGAGACAACCATTCTTCTCCTAAAATATGTTTAATTACAGAAATATATTTTAATGCTGTTTTACTGTCTGAAATTCCACCTGCAGGTTTTAATCCAATTTTTTTCCCGGTTTTGTCATAAAATTCCTTAACAGCTTCTGCCATAACATAAATTGCTTCAAGAGTTGCTGCTGGTTCCATTTTTCCAGTTGATGTTTTTACAAAATCTCCGCCTCCTTCCATTGCTAAAATACTTGCAATTTTAATATTTGAAAGGGTTTTTAAAGCTCCTGTTTCCAATATAACTTTTAAATGACCTTTTCCACATGAATCTTTAATTTGAACAACTTCATCATAAACTTGCTCATAGTTTCCGGAAAGAAATTCGCCAACAGAAATTACCATGTCGGCTTCTGTTGCTCCATATTTAAATGCAAAAGATGTTTCTACTGTTTTCACATCAATAAAAGTTTGCGATGAAGGAAATCCGCCAACAACAGATGCTAAATTTACTCCCTTAGGCTTTAAGTTTTCACGAACTGTTTTAATTAATGAAGGGTAAACACAAATTGCAGCAACATTTGGCATATCAGGAAATTGTTTAGAAAAATTGCTAACATTATCAGCAAACATCTTTCCCCTAGCTTGTGTATCTGTTGTGCTTAATGTTGTTAAATCTATATAACTAAAAACTTTTTTTAAATTTTCAATATTATAAAGTTTTTCTGATTCCTTTACAATTTTTTCAATCGTTAATTTAACTTTCGCTTCATCAACTTTGGTATTATAACTTGATAACATATTTTTCATCTGCCTAAATTTATCTAATTATCTAATATTTAATAAGTTGCATAAATGTTTGTATTTAAAATAATTGTTTTGTTCTACACATACGAACACTTGCTTTGTTATGCAAGTAATATGTATGTTACCTAATAGTCATCCCTTTGAGTGTCAAAATCTTTGTCGTTGGTGTTTCAATATATTCGATTTTATTTTCTTAACTTTATATTATTCCTGTGCCTTTCCTTATCTCTTTTTGTTTTTTTAACTAAACTTTTTTGCAAAGCTTCTGTTAAATCAACACCTGTTTGGTTTGCAAGACAAATTAATACAAACAAAACATCTGCCATCTCCTCTCCCAAATCTTTATTTTTATCTGATTCTTTAAAAGATTGTTCTCCATATATTCTAGCTATAATTCTTGCTAATTCGCCAACTTCCTCAGTCAGAAGAACCATATTTGTAAGCTCATTAAAATATCTAAGTCCAATATCTTTAATCCACTTATCTACTGTTAATTGTGCTTCATTTATTGTCATAAACACAGACTTATTTTATTAATGCATCTTTTCTCATTTTCCTTTTTATTGTATCGGGCAAACTAAAATCTCCATTATAAAATCCTTTTTCCCATTCTCCATACATTGGGTTTGGAAAAACTATAAATTTTGTTCCAAAAGTTTCTTTGTTTTCATGTGTTATTCCAAAACCAAAGTCATCTCCTCTATGTGCAAATGTTTCATCAAAATCTCTTAAGTTATCTCCTAGATACAAAATAACATCAAAATTTTCAAGAATTTTATTTCTTCGTTCTGTTTTGTCAGAAGTTTTAGTTTTTAAAAACATATGTTCCTTATCGGCAAAGGGAAAACCTTCATTTTTTAGATTCTCAATAGTAACATCAGTACTTTTTGCACTTCTGTTTGAAACATAAAAAATTTCTATTCCTTTTTCTTTCGCAAAATTGCAAAAATCTACTGCACCAGGTAGGGCTTTCGCTCTTTTTTTATTAACCCATTTTGCCCAACTATCCTTTTTATAAGATGTTCCATTAAGAATTAAAGACGAAGTATAAGGACTATTATTTAAAATAGTTTCATCAATATCTGTAATAATAGCCTTTGGTTTTCTTTTTTTAATTTTGAGCCTGTCTTTTTTAATATTTTTTTCAACTAACATTTTTGCTAAATTAAAATTCTGCAAATAAATTGCTTGGACTTCAGCTGCTTTTTGATACCACAATGTTGCCATTGTCAGATGTTCCGAATTTAATAATGTGTCAGTCTTTTGTTTTTCAACACTTACTTCTTCATTTTTACAACAAGAAGATAAAAACAAAACAACTCCTAAACTTAATAATAAAATATTTCTCATTTTTTTAAATTTTACGCAATTTACAATTTCTTATTTAATTTATTAATCTTATTTTTAATTATTCTTTATTTTTACTGTCAATAATAATAGTAACAGGCCCATCATTTATAAGTGAAATTTGCATATCTGCTCCAAATTTCCCTGTTTGTATTTTAATTCCGCTGATAGTTTCTAATTCTTTTACAAATTTTTCATATAGTGGAATTGAAATATCCGGTTTTGCAGCTTTAATATAGGATGGTCTGTTTCCTTTTTTGGTTTTGGCATGGAGCGTAAACTGGCTTACAACAAGTATTTCTCCTTTTACACCTTTAACAGACAAGTTCATAACACCCTCATTGTCAGGAAATATACGCATTGCACTAATCTTTTTGCTCATCCATTTTAAATCGTCTTTTGAGTCTTCATTTTCAAATCCTGCAAAAATTAAAAGCCCCTTTCCAATTTGCGATTTAACATTTCCTGCAATACTAACAAAACTTCCGTTAACTCTTTGAATTACAACTTTCATTATTTAAAAAAATTCTTTTTAACATATTCTGCAATTTGAACTGCATTGGTAGCTGCCCCTTTTCTTAAATTATCTGCAACAATCCACAAATTTAAACTTTTTTCTTGCGAATAATCTCTTCTAATTCTTCCTACAAAAACATCATCACTGTCTTTTGCAATAATGGGCATAGGATAAATATTATTAGACACATCATCTTGAACCACAACACCATCTGTTTTTTCTAAAAGTCTTTTTATATCATCAATTTCAAAATCTTTTTCAAATTCTACATTAACAGATTCTGAATGCCCTCCTTCTACCGGAACTCTCACAGCTGTTGCTGTTAATCTTATGCTTTTATCTAAAATTTTATGCGTTTCATTAGCAAGTTTTAGCTCTTCTTTTGTGTAATCATTTTCTGTAAAATCATCGCAATGTGGCAAACAATTTTTGTATATTTGATGTGGATAAACTTTGTTTTCTGCAACATTGTTTTCCTCATTTTCAAGTTGTTTAACAGCTTTTATACCTGTTCCCGAAACTGACTGGTATGTTGAAACAACAACTCTTTTTATCCTATATTTTTTATGAAGCGGTGCTAAAACCATTAACATTTGAATTGTTGAACAATTTGGATTTGCAATAATTTTATCTTCTTTCCGGAGAAGATTTACATTAATTTCTGGAATAATTAATTTTTTATCCATGTCCATTCTCCAAGCCGAAGAATTATCAATAACAAAAGTTCCTTTATTTGCAAAAAGTGGTGCATATTTTAAAGATATTGAACTTCCTGCTGAGAAAATTACAATCTCCGGCTTAAGCACAATTGCATCCTCAATAGAAATAATTTTACACTGTTTGGATTTGAAGGAAACAAATTTATTTACAGACTTTTCTGATGCCACAGGGATTAAGTCGGACACATAAAATTTTCTTTCATTTAAAACTTTTAAAATTAGTTGCCCTACCATTCCTGTTACTCCTACTACTGCAATTTTCATTTTTTTGACTATTAATTTGCTTGTTTATATAATAATATATGTTAATTTTGAAACTGATAGCAAAAATATAATTTAATAATACAAAATATAACATTAGTATGAAAAATTTACTATTCATTGTCATAGTTCTCTTACCTTTTTTACTGAACGCTCAGATTAATGATGATTTTGAAGACGGAAACTTAGATGGTTGGACAGAAAGCACTGCGGGACACTTTGCAGCATCTTCTGAAAATCCTATAAATGGAACATATTCATTGCATCATGTTTTTGATAATACAGCTACCGGACACGATCAAATTTCTATTCCTTTCGGTGCATTTGATATAAGTGCTGAAACTACCACTTGGAGATTTCAAACAAGATATGAATACAATCCATCGGGAGATAATACTTGGAGTGTTTTTCTTTTTGCAGACAATAATGCTTCGGAAATGTTTCCCGGAGGAAATATTAATGGATATGTTTTCGGTGTAAACTTTTCAGGAACATCAGACCTGGTTAAACTTTGGAAAATAACAAACGGAAGCGCATCTCAAATTGTAAATACAAATTATAATTGGCAAACAAATATAGGAACATCGGGAACTGCCGGATTTGAAATAAAAAGAACAGTAGCAGGAGATTGGTCAATTTTTATTGACGATAACGGTGGTTTTGATAATCTTATTCAAATAGGAACAACAACAAATAATACAGACTTTAATACAACTAATTATTTTGGTATTTGTTATGAATATACTTCTACTGCTGACCAGAATTTATGGTTAGATGATTTTTATTTAGGTTCTGAAATTGCCGACACAGAAGCTCCGGAAATACAAAATATTGAAGCAATTTCAAACAACACAATACTTGTTAATTTTAATGAAAACTTACTTGAAGCTACAGCAGAAAATGTTTCAAATTATTCTGTTGACGGAGGAATAGCGAATCCAACAAGTGCAACACTGAATATTTCTGATAATAAGCAAGTTGAACTTGTTTTTTCAGGAACTTTTATTAATGATAACGAATATACTTTAACAGCAAATAATGTTGAAGATTTAAGCGGAAATGCAACAAGCAATGAAACAGGAACTTATACATATACGCAAATTGATGCAATTAATGTTTATATTATTTCGGCAACAGAACTAGATGTTGTTTTTAACAAAATAGTTGATATTACAAGTGCCCAAACTACATTAAATTATTCTGTAAATAACGGAATAGGAAATCCTGCAAGTGCAACTGTTGACGGAACAGACAATAAATTAGTGCATCTTACTTTTGCTTCAAATTTTCAACTTGAACAGTCTTACACAATAACGATTAATAATGTTGAAGACCTAATTGGAAATATTATGAACACGGCAAATTTGGATTTCTTTTTCTATGAAGTTCAAGCATACGATTTAGTTATAAATGAAATAATGTGTGACGTAAATCCTGTTCCCGAAGCATTACCGGTTCACGAGTATGTTGAAATTTATAACAATTCAGATTATGACATTAATCTTAGCGGATGGACATTTAAAATTGGAGATAATACTCCAAAAAACCTTCCTAATAAAACAATACCTGCAGGAGAATACGGAATAATTTGTGAAGATTTGGCAGAAGCTGAATTTAATTCATACGGAATTACCTTAGGAATAATGAATCCTTCGGAATTAACAACAACAGGAAAAAGACTTGTAATAAGAAACGAAAATAATAACATTATTGAAGATTTGACATATTCAATTGATTGGTATGACGATACAGATAAGGACGGAGGAGGTTGGTCTATTGAAAGAATTGACCCTTTAAATTTTTGCGGAGAAAATGAAAATTGGACAGCAACAGTTGATTATACAGGCGGAACACCAGGAAGATTAAATTCTGTTTATGCAACAAACCCTGACAATTCGGCTCCGGAAATTTCTTCTATTAATTTAATTTCTTCAAAACATTTGCAAATTACATTTTCTGAAAAAGTTGAACAAAGCATTGCAGAAACAATTACAAATTACACATTAAACGGAACAATAAATCCGACATCAGCTCTAATTAGTTCCGAAAGCACTGCTGTTGTAAATATATATTTTGCCGACAATTTCAATATCGGAAATAACACAATTTTAATTCAAAATATTGAAGATAATTGTAGCAATGTTTTAAATGATTATTCTGGGAACTTCGATTATCAACTTATTTATCCCTTGTCAATTGAGATAATGTCAGAAAATCAGTTAAGAATTCATTTTTCTGAAAAAGTAGAATTAAATTCCGCACAAGAGCAGGTAAACTACCTGGTTAACAACGGAATAGGAAACCCTGCCGTTGCAGTAATAAGCAATGCAGACAGCACAATCGTAAACCTCCAATTTGCAAACTCTTTTACTCTTGAACAAGCATATACAATAACTATTGAAAATGTTAAAGATATAAATGCCAATAATATGAATACTGCAAATATTGATTTTATATATTATGTTGCAAAACCTTTTGATATTGTTATTAATGAAATAATGTGCGATATAAACCCGGCACCTCTTACGTTACCTGCCGAAAAATATGTTGAATTATACAATACATCTTCTTTCGATTTGGACTTAACAGATTGGTATTTTCTTTCAGAAGGACAATCGGAAAGAGTTTTTCCTTATTTAACATTAAGATCTCATGAATTTTTAATTCTTTGTGAAGAAGGTAATGAAAATCTTTTTGCACCATACGGAAATGTTGTAGGATTTTTAACATCAAGCGACATAATTGCATCCGGAAGAAATTTAAAATTATATTCATCCGACAATACAATTATTGAAGAAATAACATACTCAGACGATTGGTACGGCAATGACGATAAAGATAACGGAGGTTGGTCTTTAGAAAGAATTGATCCTACAAACTTTTGCGGTGAACAAGCAAACTGGAAGGCCTGCAATAACAGTTACGGTGGTAGTCCAGGAACAGAAAATTCTGTTTTTGCACCAAACCAAGACAATATTGCTCCTGATTTAATAAATGTAGATATTATTTCTTCAAATTTTATAAAATTAACTTTCAATGAAAATATTAGTTATTTAAGTGGAAATGACACATTAAACTATTCGATAAATAATGGCATTAACAATCCACATGAAGCAAGTGTTGAAACCGAAGACAGGAAAATTGTTTACTTAAAATTCAGCTCTCAATTTGCTGACGGACAAGAAAACACACTAACTCTTGAAAACATAAAAGACAACTGCGGCAATTCAATGATTACAACAGAAATTGATTTTACTTATCATTCATTGCATCCTGTTGAACTTTGGGTAAAAGATGAAAAAAGACTTAAAATTAAATTTTCAGAAACTGTTGATTTAACAAGCGGAACTACATTAACAAATTACACAGGAGATAACAGTGTTGGAAATCCATTTTATGTAGCAAGGGAAACTACAGATACAACTATTGTCTATCTCGAATTTGAAAATAATTTTCCTGATGGAAAAGATATTACATTAACAATTTCAGGAGTTAAAGACATCAACGGAAACACAATGGAAACTACTGATTTAATTTTTTCATATTATACTCCCAAAAAAGATGATATTGCTATAAATGAAATTCTGTTTTACCCAAATTCCGGAGGAAGTGAATTTGTAGAACTTTATAATAAATCTGATAAAAAAATAGACTTAATAAATATTCAAATTGCAACTTGGGATGAGAAAAAAGATACAATAAAATCTTTAACTCCTCTTTCAAAAACAAATAAATATTTTGAACCCGAAACTTATTTAGCCTTCACAAAAAGCAAAGAAGGGGTATTAACTTATTATATGAGTAAGAATCATGAGAATATTATTGAATTACAATCTTTCCCTTCATTTAATAATGATGCGGGTAAAGTATTATTAATGTATAAAGATACTTCAAGAATTGATGAATTTAATTATTACAAAGGAATGCACTTTCAACTTCTGGATAATAAAGGAAAAGGAGTGTCTTTAGAACGAGTTAACTATAATAAACCAACAGAAGAAGTTTCAAATTGGCATTCTGCATCTGAATATGTTGGTTTTGCAACTCCTGCCTATAAAAATTCTCAATATAGCGAAAATGTTAATTCTAAAGATAAACCAATTACAATAGAACCATATATGTTTTCTCCTGATAATGACGGTTTCGAAGATTATGCTAACATAAATTATAAATTTGAAAAACCCGGTTATGTTGCAACTGTAATAGTTTTTGATGCAAAAGGACGAAAGGTTAAACAAATTGCAAATAATTATTTGTTGGCAGTTGAAGGAACATTAAGTTGGGATGGATTATACGAAAACGGAAAACTTGCACCTGCCGGAACTTACTTAATTCTTTTTAATGTATTTGATACAGAAGGTAATACAAAAGCATACAAATTACCTGTTGTTTCTGCTGTACGATTTTAAATAAGATTTTCCAAATCTCAAAAAAAACAATATTGAAGAAATACAAAATAATAATAGTAGGAGCTGGTGCATCTGGTATATTAGCATCAATAAGTGCTGCTGAAAATAATGCCTCTGTTTTATTACTTGAAAAAATGAGCAGAGAAGCAAGAAAAATGCTCATTTCAGGAAAAGGTCGATGCAATATAACAAACACAGCATATAAGTCTGAGTTCTATAAGAAAATACATCCAAAACCAAAATTCTTAAAACATGCTTTTTCAAATTTCTTTTCAGCAGAAATTCTAAATTTGCTTGAGAGCAAAGGTCTAAAAACAAAGGAAGAAAGAGGAGGAAGAATTTTCCCTGTAAGTGATAAAGCTGCCGATGTAGTTAATGCTTTATTGCAAATAGCAAATGATAAAAAAATAAAAATAATAAAAGATGCAAAAGTTGAGGATATTATTTCTGAGGATAAAAAAATCAAAGCAATAAAAATAAATATCAAAGGAAAACATGAAATAATAGAAACTGAAAACCTTATACTTTGTACAGGTGGGAAATCATATCCTGCAACAGGCTCTACCGGAGACGGATACATTCTGGCTGAAAAGCTAGGACATACAATTACAGATTTGAAACCAGCACTAGTTCCTTTAAAAACCGAAGGAAATTTAGCCGAAAAATTACAAGGATTAAGTTTGAAAAATTCAAATGTTAGCATCTGGATAAACAATAAAAAAGTAAGCTCTGAATTTGGAGAAATGATGTTTGCTCATTATGGTTTAACTGGACCGGTTATTTTAACTTTAAGCAAAATAGCAATTGATGCCTTTGATAAAAAAAATAATGTTGAAATTTCAATAGATTTAAAACCAGCATTAGATGAACAAAAATTAGATAATCGTCTTCAAAGAGAACTTAATGAAAACGGAAAAAAGCAAATTCGTAATGTTTTAAAAAATTTGTTGCCCACAAAATTAATACCTGTTATTTTAGAACTAACAGAAATAGATCAATATAAAGTTTGCAATCAAATCTCAGGAAAAGAAAGAAAGAAAATACGCATCATATTAAAGAATCTTCGGTTTAAGGTGAGCGGACATAGGGGTTATAAAGAAGCAATTGTAACATCAGGAGGAATTAACACAAATGAAATAGATAGCAAAACAATGATGTCTAAAATTGTCAAAAATTTATTCTTTGCAGGAGAACTTATTGATTTGGATGGTGAAACAGGAGGATATAATTTCCAAATTGCATTTTCTACTGGTTGGTTAGCCGGTCAATCTGCTTCCAATTCAGACAAAAATTAAAAAGAAACATCCAAATATCAAATGAAGAAATATAGTGAAATAAAAAAAGAAATTAGGATTAATACCGTTAAAAAAACAAATGAAGGATATGCATATTTTACGCATTTTCTTCACAATAAAAAAGAAGAAAAAATTTCAAAATATTATAGCCTTAGAGCAAAAAAATTTATTGAAAATAATTTTAAACAATCTTTTTCAAAGTATGAAAAACTAAAATTAAGGTTTGACATTCCTTTTCCTGAACCAAAAAACCCAAAATTTACATTTATTGACTTATTTGCAGGAATAGGAGGATTTAGAATTGCCATGCAAAACCTTGGAGGCAAATGTATTTTTTCTTCGGAAATTAACCGATTTTCAAAAAAAACTTATGAACATAATTTTGGAGAAGTTCCTTTTGGTGACATTACAAAAATAAATGAAAAAAATATTCCGGAACACGATATTCTTTGTGCCGGTTTTCCATGCCAAGCATTTTCAATTGCTGGAAAACGTAAAGGTTTTAAAGATGAAACAAGAGGAACTTTATTTTATGATATTGCAAGAATCATAAAAGAGAAAAATCCAAAAGCTTTTTTCCTTGAAAATGTAAAAGGTCTTAGAAATCATGATAAAGGACGAACACTGAAAACAATACTTAAGGTTTTACGAGAAGATTTGAAATATTATGTGCCGGAGCCACAAATAATAAATGCTAAAAATTTTGGAGTCCCTCAAAACAGAGAGAGAATTTTTATAATCGGTTTTAGCAAAGATTTAAATATTGCAGAGTTCAAATATCCAAAGCCGTTAAAAAAGAAAACTAAATTTTATGATATTAAAGAAAAAAATAAAGTTTCGGTAAAGTACTATCTTTCAACTGTTTACTTGCAAACTCTAATAAAACATAAAGAAAGACACTCTAGAAAAGGTAATGGTTTTGGTTTTAAAATTATAAGAGATAATCAATGTGCAAATGCTATTGTTGTAGGAGGAATGGGAAAAGAACGAAATATTGTTATTGACAGCAGCTTAACAAATTTCACTCCTATAACAAAAATTAAAGGAGAAGTTAATAGAAAAGGTTTAAGAAGAATGACACCAAGAGAATGGGCAAGGTTACAAGGTTTTCCCGACAAATATGAAATACCGGTTTCAGATGCACAAGCATATAAACAATTTGGAAATTCAGTTGCAATTCCTGCAATTCAAATAACCGCTGAAAAGGTAGTAAATAAAATTAGGCAGAAAATTATATTCTCTAAAAAGTAAAAAATATCTTTATTTGTATTTTGTAGAAAATTTCAGTATAAAAAAAGACACTACGGTTTAAGTCTGCAAAAATAAAAAAAATAAACACCTGATATTAAACCAATTACAACAAATACAGAGAGTCTGTAAACACAACATTTACCTTTTTATATTGCATTTAGAGAAGATAAAATCTTACTTTAAAAATGTAAGCAAATTTATGTTCAAGTATTATTTTAAAACTGTTAAAAATTAATTAATGTTGAAAAACCTAACAAAAAATATATTCATAACAAACCGGCTATTTTTAGTTTCAGGAATACTAATTTTTCTTTTTATTTTTGGAAATTATTATCCAATAATTTTTGCACTTGCAAAAGCATTACTTATGTTATTTATTGCATTAATTTTAATTGATGTTTTAATGCTCTACAATAGTTCAAAATTTAAGCTGAAAGGAAAAAGAACAGTTCCTGAGAAACTTTCAAACGGAGATAAAAACAAATTAAAGATTTATCTTAAAAATAATTATAAATTCCCTATACAAGTTGATATTATAGATGAAATTCCACATCAATTTCAAAAAAGAGATTTTTTATTAAAGCGAAAATTAAATTCGGGGCAAGAAAAAAACATAACTTACAAATTAAGACCAGTAAAAAGAGGTAACTACGTATTTGGAAATTTAAATGTATATGTTTCAAATATTTTAGGTTTTATACAAAGGCGGTTTACTTTTAATGAAGGACAAGAAGTTCCAGTTTACCCCTCATTTATACAATTGCGAAAATATGAACTCTTTGCAATTTCAAACCGTTTAACAGAAGCAGGAATTAAAAAAATAAGAAAAATTAGTAACAATAATGAGTTTGACCAAATTAGAACCTACATTAAAGGAGACGATTTCAGAACAATAAATTGGAAAGCAACTGCAAGAAAATCTTCTTTAATGGTTAATCAATACCAAGATGAAAAAGCACAACGTGTGTACAGCATAATTGACATGGGAAGAACCATGAAAATGCCATTTAACAAAATGTCTTTGCTTGATTATGCTATAAATGCAACTTTAGTAATTTCAAATATTGCAATTTACAAACAAGATAAAGCAGGTGTCATAACATTTTCTAAAGAAATTCATAGTATTTTACCCGCAAATAGAAAAAATTCTCAAATGTATCAAATCTCAGAATTACTCTACAAGCAAAAAACAAATTATGAAGAAGCAAATATAGAATTGCTTTACACAACAATAAAACGAAAAATAAGACAACGAAGTCTTTTGCTAATTTATACAAATTTTGAAGGTTTAGTTTCTTTAGAAAGGCAATTAAAATATTTTAAACAACTTGCAAAAAGTCATTTAGTAGTTTGTATATTTTTTAAAAACTCCGAATTAGAAGAAATTACAGAAAAAAGACCTAAAAACACAGAAGAAGTTTATATAAAAACAATTGCTGAAAAATTTTCTTATGAAAAACTGTTAATAATAAAAGAGTTAAAAAAGCATGGAGTTCATTCTATATTAACTGAGCCACAAAATTTAACAGTTAATACAATCAATAAATATTTAGAGTTTAAAGCAAAAGGAATGATTTAAGGGGACTTCTAAAAATTCATTCGTATCAAGATTTTAGAAGTTCCCTTAAGTTTAATTTTCAATATTATCAAACAAAGAAGGATAATCTCTATCAAACTGCCCAAGCACCTCTGTCATAACAGTTTCTCGAATAAATCTTGATTTATTTTTAATCTTATATTTTTTACAGTACTTTTCAAATGCCTGAAGCTCAAGGTTGTTAAATAAGAATTGTACTGTATGTTTACGTTTTAAATTTTCTTTTTTATTAACAGACATAGTTTAGAATGAAATTTTCACAAAGTTATGTTTTTTTTATATCTGTACAAAACTGATTTAAAGCATAATTAAAAAATTTAATTAATAAACTTGAAAAAGTATTTTGCAAACAAAAAAATATGTTTATTTTTGCATCTCGAAATTAAATTTGGGGCCCATAGCTCAGCTGGTTAGAGCACCTGACTCATAATCAGGGGGTCCATGGTTCGAGCCCATGTGGGCCCACAATTCATGATTGTTTCTAAAACACCTTGCTAAATTTTATGCAAGGTGTTTTTTTTTGAAAAATACAACTAATTTTCCATACCAAAGCAACTATTTTTTTGTTTTTTTACACAAAATTATACCTTTGTTTGTTCACTTACTATTAAAAATAGCATAAAAAATATAAATATGGGAATTTTCAGTAAATTAAGAGGAGAATTAATTGATGTTATAGATTGGTTAGACAGTAGCAATGATACAATAGCATACAGATTCCAAAGACAAGGAAACGAAATAAAAAACGGAGCACAACTTACAGTTAGAGAATCGCAAGTTGCAGTTTTCGTTAACGAAGGTAAAATAGGTGATGTTTTTCCTCCGGGAAGATATGAGCTTACTACTCAAAACCTGCCAATACTTACAACTTTAAATGCCTGGATACACGGATTTAACAGCCCTTTCAAAGCAGAAGTATATTTTATAAACACTAAAAGATTTACAAATCAAAAATGGGGAACTCCTAATGTTTTTTATTTAAGAGATTCTGATTTTGGACGAGTAAGTTTAAGAGCATTTGGAACTTATACAATGAAAGTTTCTGACCCCGTTAAGTTTATTCAAGAAGTTTTAGGAACAAGTGGAGATTTCTCAACAAGCGATATTAATTCTGAAATGAGAAGCCTAATTGTTACACAGTTTATTGATGCAGTTGGTGAAAGCAAAATTCCATTGCTTGATATGGCTCAGAATTATAAAGACATTTCAAATTTTTGTCAAGAAAAATTAGGAGATGAATTCTTAGAATATGGTCTTGAAATTACTAAATTTTTAGTTTCAAGTATAAGTTTACCTGAACATTTACAAAAAAAGTTAGACGAAGGAACAGGAATGAGTATGCTTGGAGACATGGACAAATATTCTCAAATGAAATCTGCCGAAGCAATGGAAAGTGCAGCGGGTAATACTAGTATGGGCGGAGGAATGGAAGGCATGATGGGTATGGCAATGATGCAACAAATGATGAATCAAAACCAAATGATGCAAGGACAAAAAAATCAAACAAATTCTGCACCGCCACCGCCACCTGTTGTTCAATACTTTGTTTCAGTTGACGGAAAACAACAAGGTCCTTTCAAACCAGAAACCCTTCAACAAATGGTTGCAAATGGTAGCATAACAAAACAAACTTATGTTTGGAAACAAGGTATGTCGGCTTGGAAAACTGCTGGAGAAGTAGCAGAATTTTCTGAATTATTTGGTGCAACTCCACCTCCACCACCGCCACCAATGTAAAACTAAAAACATTTTATTTTTACTGTCTTATTCATAACAAAATACATATATGTTTTGTTATGAATAAGTTAGCATAACTTTCATTTCAATAACATATATTTGCTATAGTGCCAGAAAAAAAAACAACAAAAAGCAAACAAAATGAAATTAGCTGTAATAACTGCGGAGCAGAACTAGTTTTTGCTCCTGGAACTGGCAGCTTAAAATGTCAATATTGTGGTTCAATAAATAAAATTGAAGTTGATGAAAATAAAATAAAAGAAGCAATTGAAGAATTGGATTATAATAAATATGTTAATGAATATGATACAGCTCCAAAGATAAAAATTACAACCGTAAAATGCGATGATTGCGGTGCAGAAACAACTTTCAATACAAATATTGTTTCCGACAATTGTGATTTTTGTGGTAGCCCATTAGTATCAAAAGAAGCACATATTTCGCAAATAATTGCACCAAAAGCTATGCTTCCTTTCAAAATTAAGCAAAAAGAAGGCTTTAAATTATACGAAAAATGGATAAAAGGACTTTGGTTTGCTCCAAATAAATTAAAAAAACAATCTCGCCAAACTGAAGATTTATCTGGAATTTATACTCCCTTTTGGACATACGATTCTAATACTTACACAAATTATAGTGGACAAAGAGGCGATTACTATTACACAACAGAAAGGTACTATGAAAACGGGCAACAAAAATCAAGACAAGTTCGCCATACAAGATGGAGAAGCGTAAGTGGCAGAGTAAACAATTATTTTGACGACATCATGATACACGCAAGTCATTCATTACCACGTAAATATGTCAATAAATTAGAGCCGTGGGATTTACAAAACCTTGTCCCTTATAACTCAAAATATTTAGCTGGTTTTAAATCCGAAACGTACAGAATTGCTTTGCCCGAAGGATTTACATTTGCAAAAGCAAAAATGGAACCTGTCATTAGAAATTCTGTATATTATGATATTGGTGGAGATGAGCAAAGGATTTCACACTTAACAACTCATTATAATAATACAAGTTTCAAACATATTTTATTGCCTGTTTGGTTAAGTGCATACAAATATAAAGACAAAGTTTACAGATTTTTAATAAACGGAAGAACAGGAAATGTGCAAGGTGAAAGACCTTGGAGTTGGATTAAAATTTCTCTTGCTATTCTATTGGGTCTTGCAATTGCAGGAGCTTTGTTCTATTTTTTTGATGAATACCAACAAGAAATGTAATCTTTATTTCTCAATAAGTTTAATTATTCGCTCATCAAAAGGCTTTGTTCTTGAAGAAAAATATTCTACTAATTTACCGTCTTCATCAATAAAATATTTTTGAAAATTCCATTTTACTTTTGAATCCAAAATTTTATTTTCATCTTTGTTTGTTAACCATTTATAAACATCATGTTTCTTTTTCCCTTTCACATGAATTTTTGACATCATTTGAAAACTAACACCATAATTTTGTGTGCAAAATTGATTAATCATTTTATCTGTCCCTGGTTCTTGTTTTAAAAAATCATTTGACGGAAATCCTAAAATAACTAAACCATTTTTTTTATATTTCTTATTAAGTTTTTCCAAATCTTCATATTGTGGCGTGTAGCCGCATTTTGAAGCAGTATTTACAATTAATACTTTTTTCCCTTTTAGTTCCTTAAATTTAAAAACATTCCCCTCAATAGTTTTAGCCTCCAAATCGTAAAAACTTTGGGCATTTATGCTTAAAGCAAAGAATAATAATATAAATATGTGAATAATTTTCATAATAGTAAGTTGTTATTTCTGGTAAATAATTTTTGTAGTTTTTATATTTTTTCCATCAGAAAACTTGAAAAAATAAATTCCGGAATCTAAATTATAATCCTTTGCATTAAAAGTTCTCACATATTTTCCTCTTGAAAGCTCTTCGTTATTATGTATTGAATATATTTCTTTTCCAAGAATATCTATAACTGACAATGAAATTGTTGACTCCTCTATAATTTTAAAAGAAAAATAAAATTCATTATCAGAAGGATTTGGATAAACTTCGGACACTAAAAAGTCTTCTTTTCTTTCTATTCCGGAACCATCAGAAACTATTGTTCTTACGCTCAAATTTCCGCCATCTGCTCTTGCCCAAATAGGAACAACTTTACCAGCGTGAACACTGATATTTGTATAGTCTCCAAAAAAAACAGTTGATGAAGGATTAAATGGGGTTTCACTTATTTTAACATTCTCAAAACTTGTTCCTCCATCATCAGAAATTGCTAAATAAACATCAGTTTTATTATCTGAATAATTTCTTCTGTCATAAAAAACAAAATATAATTTTCCGTTTGTTTGGTCAATATCCATCCAAGTAAAAAATTGTTGTTTACTATTTCCTATTGCATCATTATTAACTCTAATTTTATTACTCCAACTTGCTCCACCGTCAACTGATTTTATTAACCAAACATCAGTATCATCAGTTCCGTTTTCTTGGTCAGTCCAATTGATATATATTGTTCCGTTATATGCACCACCGCTTGTGTCGCATTTTGTAACAGGCAAACCATTGCATCTATATATGCCAGGAACATCATAAGCCCAACCTCCGGGAAAAGTTGTAACAAACACATCTTCATTTAACCAAGATACCCCTTGATCTGTTGATTTATCAAAGATTATTCCATTAGTCCCATCAGCTTTTTTCCCTGCCCAAGCAACATAAATTTCACCATTTGGACCAACTGCGGGAACAGCTCCTTCAACAGTATTGTCATCATCAAGACAATCTCCGGAAGTTTGATTTATTTGAATTGCAGATGACCAAGTCTCACCTGCATCTTCAGATTTTGAGAACATAATATTTGAATAATCATTAGTATTTGAACTATTATAGGCATCAAATTGAGTCCATGTTACATATATATTGTTATTTGACCTATCAATTGAAATCCATTCTTTGTCTTGTACTTTAGAACCATTAAGACCGGCATAAGTCCCATCATTCCAACTAGCCCCTCCGTCAGTTGATTTTTGGCAAACTATTCTATCAATCCAACTTCCAGAAACAGGATTAGAAAGATGAAAAAAATAGAAATCACCATTAACATCACAAGCGATTGCAGGGTCTCCCCAAACTCCATATTCCGAACTTTCTAAAGTTTGTTCTGTCCATGAATTGCCTCCATCATCAGAATAATAATACGAATTTAAATTTGCTCCGGCAACTATTTCGTCTGTATTGTTTGGGTTTACTTCAATAGACGGTTCATTTGGCGAATCTGTTTCATCAATAATTACAACTTGATATTGTGCATTTAGTGTAATATTAAATATAATTATAAGTATTATGAGTTGTATTATCTTCATATGTCTATGTATAAAAGTTTAAATTAAAAGTTAATTTGCATATATTAAAAAGGCTCAGAAATTTATTGTTTACCTTAAGTGTAAAATAAAACATTTAAACAAAGATTAAATAACATCGTTTGGTTGCATTATTTATATTCCTCAATTGGCGAACATGTACAAAATAAATTTCTGTCGCCAAAAGCATCATCAATTCTGCCAACAGGAATTTGAAATTTGTTTGCTCTTATATGTTCCAAAGGAAATGCAGCTATTTCTCTGGAATAACTATGATTCCAATGGTTTGAAATTAAAACTTGCTCTGTGTGAGGTGCATTTTTTAAAGGATTGTCAGTTTTGTCAGATTTACCGTTTTTAATGTCTTGTATTTCATCATAAATTGAAATCATTGATTTTATAAACTTATCCATTTCATATTTAGATTCACTTTCAGTAGGCTCAACCATCAAAGTTCCGTGAACAGGAAAAGATAGAGTTGGAGCATGAAATCCGTAATCCATCAACCTTTTTGCAATATCCGACTCTGAAATATCTGCCTCTGTTTTAAAATTTCTACATTCTAAAATCATTTCATGGGCAACGTAACCATTTACTCCGGTGTATAATATTTTGAAATATTTTTTTAATGAAGCTGCTATGTAATTAGCATTTAAAATTGCTGTTTTTGTTGATTTTAACAAACCTTCTGCACCTAACATCTTTAGATAACCATGTGTAATACCTAATATACTTGCACTACCCCAAGGAGCTGCCGAAATTGCTTTTATTGCTTTTTTTCCACCGGTTTTAACAATAGGATGCCCGGGTAAAAATTCAGATAAGTGCTTAGCTACAGCAACTGGTCCAACACCGGGACCGCCACCTCCATGAGGAATTGCAAAAGTTTTATGTAAGTTTAAATGGCAAACGTCCGCTCCAATTGTTGAAGGATTTGTAATTCCTACCTGAGCATTCATATTTGCACCATCCATATATACTTGCCCTCCATTTTCATGAATAATTTCACACATTTTTATTGCATCACTTTCAAAAACGCCATGTGTAGAAGGGTATGTAATCATAAATGCTGCTAAATTTTCTTTATACTGTTTTGCTTTTATTTTCAAATCTTCAACATCAATATTTCCTTTTTCATCACAATTAACAATAATAACTTTCATTCCTGCCATAATAGCACTAGCAGGATTTGTTCCATGTGCAGAAGATGGAATTAAAACTACATTCCTATGTCCCTGATTTATACTTTTATAATATTCCCGAATTAGCATAAGCCCTGTATATTCTCCTGATGCTCCTGAGTTGGGCTGAAAAGTAATATCATCAAAACCCGTAATTTCTAATAAATCACTTGCAAGTTCTTTAAATATTTGATGATAACCACCAACTTGTCTTTTGGGTACAAAAGGATGTATTTCTCCAAGCTGAGGACTACTAAGAGGCATCATTAAACTTGCAGGGTTTAATTTCATAGTACAAGAACCTAATGAAATCATAGAATGAGTTAAAGACATATCTTTTCGTTCAAGAGTTTTTATATAACGCATCATTTCAGTCTCAGACCGGAAATTTTTAAAAACATCTTGTTCTAAGAAATTTGTTTTTCTTTTAAATTTAGAGTTAAATCCAAAAGTTTCCTTTATTTTTGATATTCTTTCAAATTCTTTTCCTAATGCAAGAGAAAATATTCTTAAAATTACATTCAAATCTGCAATAGAAGTTGTTTCGTTAATACTAATTCCTATTTTTTTATCAGAGAAATACCTAAAATTTACTTTTTTTCTTAAAGCTATTTTCTTGAACTCTTTAATTGAAACCAATTGTGGCAATTCTATATTTAAAGTATCAAAAAAGTTTTCATTAGTCTGATTATAACCAAGTTCAGCGACTTTTTTAGATAAAACATTAGCTTTTGCATTTATTGAACTTGCAATATTAATTAATCCTTCATTTCCATGATATACAGCATACATTCCTGCCATTGTTGCAAGCAAAGCCTGAGCGGTGCAAATATTTGAAGTAGCTTTTTCACGTTTTATATGTTGCTCTCTTGTTTGTAAAGCCATCCTTAAAGCTCTATTTCCATGAATGTCTTTTGAAACCCCTATTATACGTCCAGGAATTTTTCTTTTAAAGCTTTCTCTTGTAGCAAAATAAGCAGCATGAGGCCCTCCAAAGCCTAACGGAACTCCAAGTCTTTGTGTAGTCCCAAAAACTATATCTGCACCCCATTCACCAGGAGGTGTTAAAATTGCTAAACTAAGAATGTCAGCAGCAACACTAACAAGAATTTCTTTTTCGTGTGCCTTTTTTGTAAATTCTGAAAAATCACAAACTTTTCCGTCATTTCCAGGGTACTGAACAATTGCACCAAAAACTTTATTATGTAAATCAAAGGTCTTAAAATCTCCTATTTCAACTTTTATGTTAAGTGGGTCAGCTTTTCCAAGTATAACCTCTATTGTTTGAGGGAAAGTATTTTTATCAACAAAAAGAACATCAACACCTTCTTTTATGGCTTTTCTTTTTCTGTTATTAAACATCATAATCATTGCTTCAGATGCTGCTGTTGCCTCATCCAGAAGTGAAGCATTTGCAATTTCGCATGCTGTTAGTTCTGTTATAACTGTTTGAAAGTTAAGGAGAGCCTCCAATCTTCCTTGTGAAATTTCTGCCTGATATGGTGTGTAGGAAGTGTACCAAACCGGATTTTCAAGAATATTTCTTATAATAACTGCAGGGCTGATAGTGTTATAATATCCTGTTCCAATATATGTTTTATATATTTTATTTTTGGCAATAATTTTAGCGAAATATTTTTGATATTCGTATTCACTCATTGCTTTATCTAACTCAAGTCCCTTTTTCATTAATATTGAATCCGGAACAATTTTATTAATTAGTTCATCAACAGACGATAATCCTATTGTTGATAACATTTCTTTTATCTCATTTTCTTGAGATCCTATGTGACGTTTTGAAAATTTTGTTGTTTTCATGCTAACTACCTTATTATCAAATAAATAATAAATAAAATTAAAAAATAAAAAGTATTCAAAGTTAGTTATTTGATTTAACTTTTAGATGTTTTTTATTAAAAAATAAATATTTTTTAATCGTTGTTTTATAAATCCTATATTTTGTTATATTTTAACGTGTTACATATAAATTAACAAATGAAAATATCTAAATATGACAATTATCATTTTGTACGTTTAAAACTCTTTTTATTTTTGTGCAAAACATTAAAAATGAAAAAAATAAATATTAGTTCAGAAAGATTGGAAAGAGCCTCAACAATGTTAAAAGCAATGGCTCATCCCATGCGAGTTGCAATTTTAAATTTATTATGTAATGGCAATAAGCTAACAGTTTCTGAAATTCATAAAACTTTAAAGATTGAACAATCTACAACATCACATCATCTTGGGATTTTAAAAGATAAGGGTGTTTTGAAATCTGAAAGGAAAGGTAAAAACTCTTATTACTTTTTAAAGAATAAAAATCTTGAACATGTTGTTGAATGCATTAACAAATGTACTGAATGTGAATAAACTCACTTTATGTTTGCCTTATTTTTTGAAAAAAATCAGTTATAATTTTTGAGCATTCATATTCTAAAACCCCTCCCACTATTTTTGTTTGAGGATGAATTATTTTATTACTAAAACCTAAGAAACCTCTTTTATTGTCTTTTGTTCCATAAACAATTTTTCCTATTTGTGCCCAGTATGTTGCACCAGCACACATAACACAAGGTTCAACTGTTACATATAAAGTGCAATTTTTTAAGTATTTTGCTCCTAGCATATTTCCAGCAGATGTTATTGCTTGCATTTCAGCATGAGCAGTTGCATCTTTTAATGTTTCACTCATATTGTGAGCCCTTGCAATAATTTTATTTTTAAAAACAATTATAGCTCCAATGGGAATTTCATCTTTGTCATAAGCTAAATTTGCTTGTGATAGTGCTTGTTTCATAAAATATTCATCTGAAAAAATATCTTGCATATTTATTTTTTAAAAGAGATTATTCACAAAGATATTAAATAAAAAAAAATATAGAACTTATTTTTTGTTTTGCACTTGTTTTTTAAGCCAAACTAATACTTTTAATAGATTTTAACAAAGTATGAATTTCCCCTTACTTGCTTATTTAAAAACTTGCTCTAAAAATGTAAAGTTATATCTTTGCAGATTGAAATTAAAATATAAAAAATGTATAGAACACATAATTGCGGAGAATTAAGACAAAACAATGTAAATAAAGAAGTTACATTAAGTGGATGGATACAAAAAATAAGAAATCTTGGAGCAATGACTTTTATTGACCTAAGAGATAGATATGGAGTTACACAATTATTTTTCAATAAAGATACAAATCCGGAGCTTCAAGCAGAAGCAGAAAAATTGGGACGAGAATTTGTTGTTCAAATTAAAGGGAAAGTTATTGAAAGAAGCAATAAAAATTCTAAAATGCCAACTGGCGACATTGAAATTTCAGTTTCAAATATTAATATTTTAAGTAAATCTGAGATTCCTCCATTTACTATTGAAGATGATACTGATGGGGGAGAGGAAATAAGATTAAAATACAGATACCTAGATTTGCGAAGGGCAAAAGTTCAAAAAGGTATTATTTTAAGAAACAAAATGGCTCAAGAAATTAGAAAATACTTGTTAAATAAGGATTTCTTGGAAATTGAAACACCTTTTTTAATTAAATCAACACCGGAAGGAGCAAGAGATTTTGTAGTTCCTTCACGCATGAGCGAAGGTAAATTTTATGCTCTTCCACAATCTCCGCAAGTTTTTAAACAACTTCTTATGATTGGAGGTTATGATAAATATTTTCAGCTCACTAAATGTTTTAGAGATGAAGATTTTAGATCTGACCGACAACCCGAATTTACTCAAATTGATTGTGAGATGTCTTTTGTTGAAAGAGATGACATTTTAAACCTTTTTGAAGGTCTTGCAAAACATATGTTTAAAGAAATAAAAAACATTGAATTTAATGAACCATTTGTTAGAATTGCCTATGATGATGCAATGAATACATATGGAAGCGACAGACCGGATTTACGATTTGACATGAGAATTTCGAATTTGACAGAAACAGTTAAAGGTAATAATTTTAATGTATTTGATGGTGCTAAATTTATTGGCGGAATTTGTGCAGAAGGACTTTCGGGATATTCTCGTAAGCAAACCGACAAACTTATAAAGTGGGTTCAAAGACCTCAAATAGGAGCAAAAGGTTTAGTTTTTGCAAAATATAATGAAGATGGGACATTTAAATCGTCGGTTGATAAATTTTATTCGCAAGAAGACCTTAAAAAATGGGCTGATGCAATGAATGCAAAAGCTGGAGATTTAATGCTACTTATGTCAGGAGAAAAAAACAAAACACTTTTGGCATTAGGCGAACTTCGTTTAGAAATGGGTAACAGATTAGAACTGAGAAACGATAATAATTTTGCTCCTCTTTGGATTGTAGATTTTCCCTTGTTTGAAAAAGATGAAGAAACTGGGCAAATGCATGCAGTTCATCATCCGTTCACTTCACCAAAAAATGATCAATTTCATTTAATTGACACAAATCCGGAAGATATCAAAGCTGAAGCATATGACTTGGTTGTTAACGGGAATGAAATAGGAGGAGGTTCAATAAGAATACACGACACAGAACTTCAAGAAAAAATGTTTAAAATTTTAGGCTTTACAGAAGACGAAGCAAAAGAACAATTTGGATTTTTAATGAATGCCTTTAAATATGGTGCACCTCCTCATGGTGGAGTTGCTTTTGGGTTTGACAGATGGGTTGCATTATTTAATGGTTCTGAAAGCATAAGAGATGTTATTGCATTTCCAAAAAATAATGCAGGAAGAGATATTATGATTGATGCTCCTTCAAGTATTGATAATGAACAGTTAAAGGATTTGAATTTAGCTGTTGTTAAAACTAAAAAATAGGAGTTTTAAAATTAAAAATTATTGTTACCGACAAATGGTTTAAATATATTTTATAAAGATATTAAAAATTTTATATAGTATTGAATATCAAAACATTAAAAATTATTAAAGCCCTTATATTTTCATAAAGGTTTAATTTCTTTTATAATTTTTTTACAAAACCCTACTTTTAATAACCATCAATTTTTCCCTAGTCATTTCATAAATTGTGTACGGAATACCTCCCATGCCAATTCCACTACTATCTCTTCCGCCAAAAGGCATCCAATCTACACGAAATGCAGTATGGTCATTAACCATTACGGCAGTTGCGTTTAGTTTTTTTACAGTATCCAGAGCAATATCAATATTTTTTGTGAAAACTGATGCTTGAAAATGAAGATCTAAACTATTTGCTGTTTCAATAGCTTTTTCTATGTTAGAATATGAATAAATGCAAACAACAGGACCAAAAATTTCAAATTGTGAAACTTTTGAATTTTCATTAGGATTAAGTAAAACCGTAGGTTCATAACAAGTATTAGAAATTCTTTTGCCTCCGCATAATAATTTTGCACCATCTTCTATTGCTTCATTTACCCAGTCCTCTACCCTATCAACTTCAAAGGGAGAAATTAAAGGTCCGACTTCTGTTTTCTCCTCCATTTGGTTCCCAACAATAAGTTTGTTTGCCATTTCTGCAAATTGTTTTGAAAAGTCATTGCAAATATCTTCATGAACAAAAACACGTTGAACAGAAACACAAACTTGCCCTGCATGATAAAATCCGCCTTTTAAAAGTGATGGTAACATTTCTTTAAAATCGGCATCTTTTTCAACTATAACAGGAGCTGAACCGCCGTGCTCCAATGCACAACGTGTTCCCGCTGAAAGTTTAGAACGTAAATACCAGCCTATTTTTGATGAACCTATAAATGAGAAATAATTTACTCGCTTGTCTGTTACAAGTTTTTCTGCAACATTACTTTTACAAACTGTAACTTGGCACCAGCCTTCGGGCAAACCTGCTTCTTTTAAAATTTCTGCAAAATTAAGTGCAGAAAGAGGAGTTGTTGATGCAGGTTTTATAATTACCGGACAGCCTGCTGCAATTGCTGTAACTGTTTGATGTATAGTTAAATTTAAAGGATGGTTAAATGCACTTACAGAAACAACTACGCCAATTGGCTCTCGCATTGTAAAAGCGATTCTATTTTCTGATGCTTTTGTAAGTCCCATTGGAATTTGCTCGCCCTTTATTTGTCCAATGTGTTCTGCTGCAAGTTTAACTCCATTTATTGCACGCAAAACTTCAATTTTGCTGTCTGTATAGGGCTTACCACCTTCTTGTGCTGCAATTTTTGTTAGTTCTTCAACACGAGTTTTCATAATTTTAGCAGTTTTCTCTAATATTGCAATTCTTTCGTGTGCAGGTATCCACAATGATTGATTTTGGAATAAGTTATCAGCAATTGTAAGAGCTTTTTCAATATCTTGCTCATTTGCGAGAGGAATTTCTTTTATTAAACTTTGGTCGAAGGGTGAAGTTACTTTCAGCATAATATTTATTTAAAAATTGATTAAAGAATGGTTTCGATAGTCATTGAATGACTTGTGGGTTTTAGCTTAGTAAAAACATTCGCAATCAATAATTTTTTATTTATAATTTTAGCATCCAAAGACTAGTTCCTTTACTTCTGTCGGGGTCTTTTTCAGAACTTTCAAAAATTAATGTTTTTCCATCTGGGGATATTGACGGAGCTCCATCATATCCTTCATAGTTTGTTAAGCGTGTGAGGTTTTCGCCAGAAATTGATGATTTGAAGATGTTTGCTAATTCAACTTCATTATTTTCTGCACTAAAAATTATATATTGTCCGTCGGCAGAAAAAACAGCATCTGTTTTGCTTCCTTCAAAATTTGTAATTTTTGTTTTATTTGTACCATCAATATTCATAATCCAAATATCCCATTGCCCGTTTTGTTCTTTTTGATATAGAATTTTATTTCCCGAAGGCGACCAGTTTGGTTGTTTGTTATCTTCTCCAAGTGAGGTTAAATTAATATATCCGGAAGTTCCGTCAAGTTTGTATTTTGTAATAACTCCACCTTCTTCCTCATCTAACTTATGACTTTCAAAAACAATCCATTTGCCATCTGGAGAAAAAGTGGGTTCATAGGCAACACTGTCTGTTCGGTTTGTAATTTGGATTTCATCTCCTGTTGTTGCGTTTTCTGAAATATAAAAAATTTCGTCATGTGGTTCTCTGTCGGAAGAAAAACTTATTGAATTTAATGCACCGTTCCAACAGTTGCCTGGAAGATTAACATTGCTACTTCCATCTGCAACAAGCTCTTTAAGTTGCTTTGTTTCAGTATTGTATGTGTACAAGTTAGATGGAGGTTTATTGTATCCTTTTATGAAATTTGTAAAAACTATTGTTTTTCCGTCAGGCGAAAAAGCCAGATTTTGGATGCTACCCTCTAAATTTATTTCTAATTTTACGGCATTATCTTGTCTGTTAATTTCTATATCGTTTTTGCAGGAAAACAGACCGACAGTTATTATAGGGATTAAAAATTTTAATAAAGTTTTCATCATTTATATATTTAAAAGTTTTTTTTAAGCCAATTTAAAGCCGCTTCTTTTGTACTAAAGACTTTTTGAGTATAATTATCAAATTTAAAATTATCTTTAAAGATTTCAGAAATAGCAGTTTCTTTTGGTGTTGAATGAATTAAAGCTACAGAAATAAAAGTAAAATGTTTCAGGTATTTTTTCATACCTTCTTCCAATTTTAATTGATTTTCTTTTTTGAAATAGCTTATATCAAAAGTTGCATTTCTTGCATCAGTTAGTATTTTTAAATTACGAGGTAATTTTTTATCTTTCATAATAGCATTTCCATACTCCATGAATTCTTTAATGGTTATTTCTCCCAAATAAGTAACTTCTAAAATATTATCTCTCAGATTAAAATCCCTGCTAATCATACCTTTATATTAAAATAAGTATCCCAAACCAATTCCAATTCTAAAATCAAATTTACAACTTTTTTTTGAAATTCATTGCTAAAATCTGTTTCAATATTTTTAAAAATGTTATATCCTGCTCCTGTAAACAACTCTGCTGTAATATTATTTTTAAATACATGTAAAAAGCGAAAATTTATTCCACTTGCAATTGTTTTTATATTTGCAAAATACCTTAAATCATTTTTAATATCTGTTTCTGCAAATTTCTTATAAGTTGCTCCGAAAATTACGCCGCCTTTTATATTAAAAGATTTTAAATAACACCTAAATTCAGGGAATGCTTTTTACAAATGTGTTTTTTCTTTCAAAAGAACATTTAAGGTTGTATGATTTAAAGAATAATCTACCTATAAATCAAAAGTATGTTAAAAGCAAAAAATATCTATAAACAACATAATACTTTCATTGTTTTTATAACTTTGAAGGTTTTTTATTCAAAATATTATTATGCAAAAAATTATAACACTCTCATTGTCGCCAAAAAGAGCATCAGATGAAAAATACTATAAACCAGATGCAGCAAATTTTCTTAAAATTAATGTGGAAGATATTACCGGTATCCAAATTTTAAAAAAATCAATTGATGCGAGAAAGAAGTTTGTAAAAGTAAATTTACAATTACAGGTTTGGTGGGGAGAAGTTTATACAAAACAAAAAACATTTAATTTGGAATTAAAAGATGTTTGCAAAAAACCTGAGGTTATAATAGTAGGTTCTGGACCGGCAGGATTGTTTGCGGCAATAAAACTAATTGAAAAAGGATTTAAACCTATTATTTTTGAAAGAGGAAAAGATGTAAAAGAAAGGAAAAAAGATATTCAATTGATAAACACCAATAAGGGTGTAAATCCAAATTCAAATTATTGTTTCGGAGAAGGTGGGGCAGGTACTTTTTCTGACGGAAAATTATACACTCGTTCCAAAAAAAAAGGAGATGTAAGAAGGGTTTTAGATATTTTGGAGTTTCATGGAGCCGAAAACAATATTCTTTCAGATACTCATCCGCATATAGGAACGAATAAATTGCCGGGAATAATTGTGAAAATTAGAGAAACCATTCAAACCGCAGGTGGTAAAATTTATTTTGAAACTCCTGTTATTGATTTTATAATTAAAGACAATTCAATTAAAGGTATAGTTACTAAAAACGGAGATAAGTTTTTTGGGAAAGCTGTCATTTTGGCAACAGGACATTCTGCTAGAGATATATTTGAACTTTTGAATAAAAAAGGCATTCTTTTGCAGGAACAGTCTTTTTCTATGGGTGTGAGAGTTGAACATCCACAAGAAATAATTGACAGTATTCAATATAGTTGTAAGGTTAGAGGAGATTATTTGCCAGCAGCAGCTTACAATTTAGTTTCGCAAGTAGAGAACAGGGGGGTTTATTCTTTTTGTATGTGTCCGGGAGGTTTTATAGTTCCAGCTGCAACTGCTCCGGGTGAAATTGTTGTTAACGGGATGTCTCCTTCAAAAAGAAATTCAAATTTTGCAAACTCTGGGATGGTAGTTCAAATTAAAACCGAAGATTTTCCGAATAAAGACAAATATGGAGTTCTTGCAGGACTTAAATTTCAACAAGATATTGAAAAAATAGCTTTTCAAAATGGTGGTGGTGGTGTAATTGCTCCTGCACAAAGATTATCTGATTTCGTAAATGGAAAATTATCAAAATCTTTACCTGACACTTCTTATAATCCGGGAATTATTTCATCTCCTGTGCATTTTTGGCTACCCGAGCAGATTGGTAATAAGCTGCAAGAAGGGTTTAAAGTTTTTAATAATAAAATGAGAGGTTTTTTAACTAACGAAGCAGTTGTATTGGGTGTTGAATCAAGAACATCGTCTCCCGTGAGGATACCAAGAGATAAGAAAAGTTTACAACATATTCAAATTAAGAATTTATACCCTTGCGGAGAAGGTGCAGGTTATGCAGGAGGTATTATTTCTGCTGCGGTTGATGGTGAGCGTTGTGCCAGTATGGTTTCATAAAAATTTAAGGTTTAATATTATGGGGACTTCTAAAAGTTTTGATGCGAATGAATTTTTAGAAGTCTCCTCATCTTAGTTTAAAATTTTTTTTTAAGATTATCAAGTTCAGTTTTCATTTTTGTAATGTCATGGGCAAAGAATAGGATTTTTGTAATTTTTTCGTCTTTATCAAAATATGGAGTATAAGTTGCAGAAAGCCATTTTTCTTCTCCGTTTTTTGTAAATCTTTTTATTTGTCTTTTGATAGATTGCCCTTTTGCAACTTGCTTAATGATAGTTGATAAGTCATCTTTTTGATCTTTGTCTCGAACCAAATCCATTACATTTATTCCTTTAATATCTTCGGTAGTGTAACCCATTGTTTTTTCATAGGTTTCATTAGAGTTTAAAAGAATCCCTTCAAGAGTATATTCAACAGTCATAACAGTATTGTTTACAGCATTTACAAGGCTCTTAAATTCAACATTTTGCTGGATTGTTTCAGCTTGTATTTTTTGAAGTTCCTCTACTTTATTATTCAATTCAAGCTCTTTTTCTGCTAATTTTTGTGTTTGTTCTCCTGATATTTTAAGCAACTCAACAGTTTTTGAATTTATAATAGCTGCATCTATCCAAGAACCAACATTATCTCCAAGGCGTTCTATAAATTCAATAACGTATTCTTCTGGTTGTTTTAGGAATCCTAATTCAATAACAGAGTTAATTTTTCCTTGATAAAATATAGGAATAATACTAATATTTGAAGGTTTTCCACTTCCCAAACCAGAAGAAATTTTTATATAATCATCTGGAACATCATTCAATAAAATTCTCTTTTTTTCAAGCAAACAAGCACCAACAAGTCCTTCTCCTAATTTAAAAGTTTTTGTTGAATGCTTTCTTTTTTCATAGGCATAGCTGGCAGTTAAAGTAATAATCTTTGTTTTGTCATCATATAAATATAGCCCTCCAAGTATTGCATCTGTATAATTTACAATTACTTTTAGTATGTTAAATGTAAGTTCATTAATATTATTTTCACTTTTTCTTTCAGCTTCTGAAACCTCAAATCTTCCTCTTCTCATCCAAAGTTGCTTAAAAGTTTCTTGATTGTATGAAACACTTTTTTCTTTAGCGGCTTTTAAGTTTTCTGCAATTTTATTTATTGATGCTGAAAGCAAATCCTTTTCACTTTTTTGCTTAATTCTAATGTCATAATTTCCATTAACAATCTTTGAACTTATATCTGCTGCTTCGTTCAAATTATCGGAAATTTTATTAAAACTATTAATTATCTTTTCAAATTCATCATTCTTATTTTTAATTGGTATTTTTACAGATTCTCCTTTTTCAATTTTTTTAGATGCCAAAAGTAAATCGTCAAAAGCCTTAAAGGATTTGTTAATAAAAAAAACAACAATAAATAAGCCTAAAACCATTATTAAAGATGCAATTATTATGGACATATAGATATTTGAAATTAATTCTTTAATTAAAACATTATATGGAATTGCAGTGAGAATAGACCAATTAAGATTAGTATTTTCAAGTTTTATTGTTTTTAAAGAGCCTACTTTATTATTTATAGTTAAAGTTCCGGATTTTGCTTTCTGAAATGCTTTTAATAAGTCCTTTTCTTGTATATGAATTTTTGAAATATTTTTTCCGGACAACCAAGTTTTCTCAGAAGCAAAAATAATATCTTTATTTTCAGAAATAAGAATGAGTTTTGCATTTTTATTATATAAAGAAGCGGTATTAATTATTTTGGAGATTTTAGATATTGATAAATTTACTCCTGCAAAACCTATTATGTTTTTATTGAAAAACATAAGTTTTGTAATTGTTATAAACATTTCATCTTTGTTAGAATGATTTATAAAAAAAGGAGCAGATAGATGAATATATTTATTTGATTTTTTTTCAATAAGTTTTTCAAAAGCGATTTCAAAATCCATATAATTAAATTCTTCTGCAATATATGAATTCTTGAAATTTGTTAATAAAATTGTATTTTTCAGTTTATTTTTCTTATTGTTTTTGGCATTTTTGTTTTTAAAAACATTTAATGGTACAAAAAAAAAGTTTTTTACATCCTTATTGTTTTCCAAATATCTTTTTAGATATTCCAAATTATCATCGGCAATTTTAAATTGTCCGTCAATGCTTTCAACATTAATATTATTAACTGAATTATTAAAATTTTTTATACTGTTTTCGAGTTCATTTGTAATTTTGTCGGAATAGCTTTCATTAATTATTTCTGCAATATTTGCTGATACTTTTTTAGAAGAGTTCAGTAATGATATTGCTGAATATATTGCAGCAGAAGATATTGACAGCAAGAAAATTGATATTATAAATAAAAGCAGTTTCTTTTTTATAGATATGTTTTTGAATATTTCCACTTAAATTTTGTATTTTTTTATGTTCTATTTTTTTATTAAGAAATATTAGTCTGAAAGTGAGCCAATAGATAAAATTCTAAAAATTTTTCGTCTTGCATTTCTTATTGGCACATATTCTTGAGAAAATTTAACTTTTTTTCCGTTGAAAAAGAATGTTTCTTTGGCAGATTTTGACCTGTTATTTGCAAGGTCTTCCCAAAACATTTTATATTTTTCTTCATAATTTTGAGTTTCAACAATTTCTTTATGGTGTGTTGAAATAATGTCTTTTTTATTTATGTTAAATAAATTTAAAACCCTACCACTTACATCTACTATTATACCATCTAAATCATATTCTATCATGTAAGTTATTGATTTAACAGATTCTATTATTTCAATTAATTGTAATATTTCTTTGTCGAGATTTCTGTTTTGTCTTCTGTGAGTATTTATTTTTTCTTCGAGAGTTTTTCTTTGTTCTTCTATTTCCTTAGATTGTTTTCTTGTTTGAACCAAGAGTTCTTCTGTTTTTTCAGAATGTTTTAAATTAGAAATTGTAGATGCAATACTTTCACCAATTTCTTTTATGTAATTTATTTTAAATTCTTCAATCTCATTTATACTTGCAAGTTCTAATATTGCTTTTACTTCATTATTAAATATTAATGGAACAATAAGCAACGATTTTGGTTCTTCCTCTCCAAAACCAGATTCAATCATTGTATATTTTTCTGGAATTTCTGTTAAATATATACTTTCTTTTTCAAGAAAAGCTCTGCCAACTAGACCTTCATTAAGAGATATTTTTTTATTTGAAATCCTATTTTTGCCATAGGCATAACTTGCAAGCATTTCTAATTCAGGGGTTTCGAGATTATCTTCGTTTAAAATAAAAATTCCCCCTTGTTGGATTCCAAGAAATCTTGTAATGCTCTTTAAAATATCAAATGATAGTTGCTCTAGGGTTGATACATGTTGTAATATGCCTGTTATTTCAGTTGTTCCTTTTGAGAGTTTTTCTTTAAGGGTGTTTTCTTCTGCCTGTATCTTTTTTTCTCTTTCCTGAGTTTCAATAACTTGCTGTATGTTTTTTAAAGATTCGTTTATTGAATCTTCTATGTTTTCAGAATTGATTTCTAAATTTGTATCTCCTTTTGAAAGTTTTTGTAGATTATCGGAAATTGTTGAATGGTAATTTTTAAGTTCATGCAAGACTTTTCTTGAAGAGAGTTTTTCTTTAACTGAATTTTTGAAAAAAACTTTTCTTATTTTATATAAAAATTGTTGCTTAGATTTATTGTATGTTTTAAGTAAAAAAATAAAACTTATTATTAAAACAATATAAAACAATAAAAGAGATATTAATAATCGTTTTTTATAAATGTAATAATTTTTTAATACGTACTCATCATTATATATAAAGCCGGTATATAATTGCATTTCCGGGTAATAGGATGCATATATTTTATTCCCTTCGTATTTAAATTGAAATTTTTTTTCTTTAATAGAAAATATTTTATCTATAAATACATCTATATTATCAGAGTTAACAAGTTTTGAATTACCAACTAATATTTTGTCGGATGTACGTATTAAAAAGAAACCTATTTCTTTATTTTTATATATTTTTTGTAATGTTCCGGACATAAATTCAAAAATACTTAATTCTAGTATAGCTTCAATTTTTCCATCAATGTATATTGGAGAATAGAGGCTTAGCTGAGTATCTTGTTTTAATTTTTTTCTTGATATGTATTGTCTTCCGGTTTTTATTTCTTTAACTATTGGGTTAGAGTTTTTAATAAATACAGGTATTTCTTTTTTAGATATTCCAGGTATGCTTGTTGCTGTTCTTACATATCCGCTATCAGATTTTTGCCAAATACTTACATATGTATTTGTCATATATCTTATTCGATTTGGCAAATCATTATTTAAAAACAATGGTTTTTTATTAATTAATAGTTCATTAATAAAAGTTTTTTGAATAAGTCCGTCTTTAATTGTTTCAACAAAAAAAGAATCGTTTTCGGTTTTTGTTATAATCTCAAAATTCTGTGTAATATCATTAAATATACGCTCGGAAGATTTTAACTTATTGATATTAAACGAGTTTAATGATGCTATGTATTTATTTAGCTTTTCAAGTTCAATCTTTTGTAATTTGTTAAAGGTTTTAATTTCTGTATTTTTATAATCTTTTAGTAACAAAAAAGTGGCAATAAGTAAAATAATTGCAAAAGCAAGAAAATATATAATACTTAAATTATTTTGTTTTAAATTTTTAAACATTGTTAGTTTTTCTCAACAGGTAATAAAAATATAATAGTTGTTCCTTCTCCGACTTCACTTTCAATAATCATTTCTCCGTTATGTCTTTCAATAAATTCTTTTGTTAAAATTATTCCTAAACCTGTTCCTTTTTCCTTGTTTGTTCCATAAGTAGAAAAAAACTGTTTGGAATTCATCATTTTATTTATGTTTTCGTCTGAAATTCCTATCCCATTGTCTTTAACCCATAATTTAACATATTCAATATTTGCTTTAAAATATTTCTCCATTCCAATTTCAACAAGACCATTTGTGTTTGTGTATTTAATAGCATTTGAAATAATGTTTCTGACAACAGTATGAATCATATGTTCATCAGCAAAAACATAGTACTCATTAGATATTTTATTAATAAGTTTTATGTTTTTAGATTCAAAATTGGGTTTAAAAAGTGTTAAAACATCTTCTATAATATCATTAAGAAGAATTTCTTCTCTAATAAAAAATGTCTCACCACTTTCGTTTTTTGCCCAAAAAAGAAGGTTTACAAGTAAGTTATATGCTGAACCTGCAGAATCTCTAACAGTTCTAATTATTTCAAGTATTTCTTGTTTGTCAATATCATCAATATCGTCAATTATAATATCTAAAGCAGTAGTAATATTTCCAACAGGACCTCTTAAATCGTGTGCAATTATTGAAAACATAGTGTCTTTAATTGCACCAGAGACTTTCAGTTCGTCTGATTGTTTATTTATTTGCTCATTTTGAAGAGTAAGCCTATGCAGAGTATCTTCGAATTTTCTATTTTGTTCTTGAATTTTTGTATGAGAAATTTTTTCTGATGTAATATCAACAGGTGTTAAAAGCATAACTTTTCTTCCGTCAACCCACTCTATATATCCGTATGAAATTTGGTACCACTTTTTATAATAATTATCATAAAAATCTAAGTTTTTAAATTTTCCAATGGGTAAATTATGCCTTTTCAATAATTCTTCACATTCTTTTGCACTACTTAGCAGAGTTTTATTGTCTGTTTTTTTATCATTTCCAAAAACTATTTTTGCTTTGTTGTTTAAAAATAAAACTTTTAATGTAATAGGTTCAATAACAAATATAATTGCATTAACATTATCGGTAACTCTTTGAAATGTATCGTAAGATTTATTAACGGCTCTTTCAGCTATTGAATGCTCTGTTATATCATTAACAATAGCAATACCTCCATTAATAATTTCTGAATTGTTTTTAAAAGTTGCCGGTTTTGTATGTATTGATACAAATAATTCTAAATCAGTGAAGTTAGTATGGTATCGTCCTTCATAAAAACCTTCATGTCCTTTTTTTGTTTGTTCAAACGATGGTAAAATTCTTTTATCGGTAACTTCTGAAATGCCAAAACCACAAATTTGGTTTTTATTTATATTAAATATTTTTAAGAATGTTTTATTAACATCAACAACATTTAGCTTATTATCAAAAAGAATGATTCCAACAGGCACTTCATTATATACTTCCAAATATTTATTGCCGTATAAATTTTGTTTTTTTAGTACTTGTATATCATTAAGAAGTTTTTGGTTTTCTTCTTTCAATTTTTTTATGGTATTGATATACTCTTGAGTCATCTTAAAATGGATTTTCAAACAAAATTAACAGAAATATTTTAATTTTACATTTTAATAATAAATTAATCATTTTTTTAACTGTACTTAGAAGTTATTTTAATATGATTTTTATAGAAACTACAAATCAATGACTGTTACATTTTTACTTATAATATTTTTTTCTTTATTATTTTCTGCATTTTTTTCAGGAATGGAAATTGCTTTTGTTTCAGCAAATCGGTTAAAAATTGAATTGGATAAGAAACAAAATTCTGCATCCTCAAAAATAATAAGCCTTTTTATTGACAACCAAGGGCAATATATTTCTACAATGCTTGTGGGAAATAATATAGCATTGGTTATTTATGGGATTTTCTTTGCAAGCTTTGCAGAAAAATATATTAGAATGTTTATTCCTTCTAATGATTTTGTTATTTTATTGGTTCAAACTATTTTTTCAACACTTTTAATACTTGTAACTGCTGAATTTTTACCAAAAACTGTTTTCAGGCAAAATGCAAATGTTCTTCTTAAAAAACTTGCGTTTCCTGTAATGATTTTTTACGTGCTTTTTTATCCAATTGCAAAAATTAGTGTAAATATTTCAAATTCTTTTATAAGGGTTATTAGCAAGAATAAAAAAAGTGGTGCTAAAAGAGAAATTATTCTAAAAAAGATTGATTTAGATAATTTTCTTGCAGATAATGAGGACAGTACTGATAACGAAGAAGAAACTGTTGGGGAGATAAAAATTTTTAAAAAAGCTCTTGATTTTTCAGATATAAAAATAAGAGAATGTATTGTTCCTCGAAATGAAATTATTGCAGAAAATATAAATACAAAAATTTCTGATTTGAAAAACAAATTTATTGAAACCGGGTTTTCAAAAATATTTATTTATAAAGAAAACATTGATAATATTATTGGTTACGTTCACACACTTGCTATTTTTAAACAATCAAAAACCATAAAAGCTGCTATGACAGAGCTTACTGTTGTGCCAGAAACAATGCTTGCAAATAAGCTGTTAAATAAATTATTAAAAGAAAGAAAAAGTGTAGCATTGGTTGTGGATGAATTTGGAGGAACTTCCGGCATTGTTACTCTTGAAGATATTATTGAGGAAATATTTGGTGAAATTGAAGACGAACATGATGCAAGTGTTTTTACAGAAACACAAATTAATGATTCTGAGTTTATTTTTTCGGCAAGAATAGAAATTGATTATTTAAATGATAAATACAAATTTGAGCTACCTGTTTCTGAAGAATATGAAACTCTTGCAGGTTTTATTTTCTTTTTGCACGAACAAATGCCTGAAAAAAATGAGATTGTTGAAACAGACAAATTTACATTTGAAATTTTAGAAGTTGATAAACCTAAGATTGAAAAAGTTAGACTTATTATAAAATAAAAACAGCCTCACTTGGAAGTGAAGCTGTTGTATAAATATGTTTATTCCTCAATCAAACTCTCATCTCCCTGCTTATACTTTTCTGGGATTATTGGAAATCCATTATCTTTATTCTTAAAACTTTCCATAAATTCAATTAATGCAATCCATTCTTTTGCTTCTTGAACTCCTTTTTTGTTTGGATTTATATCAATTAATTGATTTCTCATTTCAGTTATTGGGTTTCCGTCTTTATCTTTTGGGATAACACTAACTAGCCCATGACTCATTTTTTTTATTTCGCCAAAAAAACTTAATAAATATGTATTTGCTGCTATACTGTATAATTTTTTATTCTTTTTTGAAATATCAATTTCTTTTCCGTCAATTTCAACTTTTTGAACCTTTCTGAGCATCATTTTTGCAGGATTTGTATAGATTTTCAGTCCTGATGTGTACAAATATCCGTCTCCGCCTTTTGCTCTTGACATAACTAATATTTCCATAAGTTTTTTCACTTCCCTGCCTGTTAGGTAAATCATTGCTAATGGATAGCCGGGAACATTATCGTATCCTTTTCCAAGAGACATAACACGAAAAACATCTGGAACTGTAATTATTCCGTTTTCGCCTTTTACCAAATCTTCTCTTATTGTTCCAGAAGCTACCATACTAAAGTCTGCGATAATTCCAACTTTCTTTAAATAATATTTACTTGCATCAGCAACAAAAGGTCCTAAATTGCTACTTTTTAAATCTGAGTAATTTTCCTTTAAGTCAAAATTTATTTGTGCAACTTTAGTTTCGTATGTTAGTCCGGTTTCTTTTAAAAAAATATTATTTATTAATTCCTTTTGCTCTTGAATTTTTCCATATACTAATTGATTTCCTAATATTTTATCATCAACAGGAATAAGCTGAAAATTGAACTCTGTTATTTTACCGTCTTTAATATTCAATTTAATTTCTCCAAGATTTTTAATATAGCTACCTGTTTGAACAATATAAGTGTTATTTACTTTAATAGGTTTTTGTGTTACAGAATGTGTATGTCCACTAATAATTATATCAATTCCGTTTACTTTTTTAGCAAGTTCAATATCTTCTCCTGTATATTTACCATCTGTTTTTTTGTGGTCTATTCCACTGTGAGACAGACAAATAATTAAATCAGGTTTATGTTTAGTTTTAATTTGCTCCACCGTTTTTAATGCAGTTTCAATTGGATTTTCAAAAGAAACAGGTTTGCTTGCAGGAGCAACATCGGCAGCATTTATTCCTACAAGTCCAAAAATTGCTATTTTCAATCCATTTTTTTCAATTATTGTAAATTCTTTTATTTCATTATCAGAGTATAATTTCTCCAATTTATTATCTGCATCTGATTTGGCATCAAAAATAATATTTGAACATACGATATCGGGAAAACCTCCTTTTTCATTAGCCTTATTTATAATATTTGCTAAAGCATTTGGACCAAAGTCGAACTCGTGATTTCCAATTGTTATAACATCATAGCCAATATTTTTCATTAAGTTTAACTGAAAACCAGTTTCTTCTTCGGCAGCATGAAACAAACTTCCCATAAGAAAATCTCCTGCATCCAATATAAGAGTTGCATCTTTATTTTTTGTTTTAGAATTAGCAAAAAGAGCTGCAAGTCTTGAAAAGCCTCCCAATGTTTTATCATTACCGGTAATTAAAGGGCTATATTCGCTCTCCGGCCCGTAGCCTGTTAATTTTGAGTGCATATCGTTTGTATGCAAAATCGTAAGTTCTTGCGAAAATACGTTTAAAGCCAGTAAGAAAAATATTACTGTCGTGGAAAATTTTGTTTTTACATTTTTCATACTAAAAAAGGGTTTGTTCTATTAATTTTTAAGTTATTTTTCAAAATTAATAATTATTAACAATGATTTTAAATAATTTTGCAATATTTTTACGTTATAAGCAAAAAACTTCATAAATGAATATTAAAAAAACAATTCTCAGTTTGGCTTTAAGCCTGTTTGTATTAGCTTTATTTTCGCAAGAATATACTGTAAGCGGATATGTAAAAGATTTTAAAACACAAGACCCCATTATTGGAGCAGCTGTTTTTGAAGCAAATACTGTAACAAATGGAACCCCCACTGACACAGAAGGTTATTTTAGTTTAGATTTCACAAAAAAAAATGTGTATATTAAATTTGCATATATTGGTTATAAAGACACAACTTTAAATTTATATTTAACAAAAGATACTGTTATTTCAGTTTATATTAAAAGCGATACAGAAATTGAAGAGGTTAAAATTGAAGATGATGAAATACATTGGAAACCCGATGACAATTCATTAAAAACAAAAGAGAGAATAATTTTTGCTCAACTTTCAGAGCCTAAAATTGAAATGAAATACAGATATTTTCCTTTTAAAAAAATTATTAATTATATTCCGCCTACTGATTTAAATGAAATTTTTTACCAAAAAGCACAAGGTACAAACCAAGCTGCCATTTATATTGACGGAGCAAGATTGTTTTCTTCGGAAAATGTTTTTGATTTTATGCCTGTTTTGAACAAATTTGAAATAAATTCAATTAAATATTTTCCTAATAGCTTTCCCGCAAAATATGGTAATTTTGTTTCGCCTGTTTTAGATATAAAATTAAAAGAAGGAAATTTTAATAACTTTAAAGCTGTTGCAAATATTAGTTTCTCCAACGTTTCAATTTCTGCACAAGGGCCTGTTATCAGCAATAAATCAAGCTTTTTTGCCTCTGCCGGTGTAAGTTATTTCAATAATTTTTATACTGATTTGTTCAGAAAAAATTCTGCCAATAAACTTTGGTCTAAACCAACTTTCTATAATTTAATTTTGAAATATACACACCAAATTTCCGAAAACGATAAAATTTTCACTTCTTTTTTCACCAGAAGAAATAAAAAAAATTATGAATATAACGAAAGTCTTGAAACAACAATTGAACATAACTACAACAACAAAATTACTCAAAAACAATCTGATATTTTAATGTCGGCACATTGGAATCATGTTTTTTCACCAGATTATAAAAGTAATTTTTCCATTGTTTACAGTCAGTATAATCTTAATAATAATTTTAGCAGCGATTCAATAGGTTTGCTGTCTGGAAATCGTTCAACAATTACAAGTTACGAAACAGAATATAAAAACAGAAATAACAGTTTCGGTTTAAATCTTAATTTTAATTATAAAATTGATGAACACAATATAGAAATTGGTGCAAAAGCATTTAACCATCATTTTAATCCCGTAAAAGGGAAGTTGGTTCTTAACGATTTTGTGCATAACTTTTATAATGATACAAGTTGGCAAGCAAAAAAATATAATGCACAAGAATATACGGTTTATGCGCAAGACAAGTTTATTATTAATGAAGATTTAATGCTGGAAGCAGGCATACATTTTTCAAGTTTTATTTCCAAAGGAAAAACATTTTTTTCAGTTGAACCTAGAATTTACGGAACATATAAGTTATTTAAATTTATGAAACTAAATGCCTCATATTCAACACACAAACAATACATTCATTTTCTGTCTAGCAGAGAAATAGGTTTGAGTACAGATATTTTTGCGGCATCAAACAAAGATATTTTACCACAATTCACACACCATATTGTAGCCGGAGCAAGCCTGAAATTACCTTTTGATATAAATTTAAAAGGGAATGTATTTTATGATATTTCAAATAATGTTTTGGAGTATAAAGACAAATATAGTTTTTATAATTTTGAAGACAAATTAGTTTATCCGGGAAAAAATATTGTAGAAAGGCTTGAACAAGGAAAAGAAAATTTATACGGTTTAAATGTAATTTTACAAAAGAATTTTGAAAACTTTTCATTTAAAGCTGTTCATTATATTTCTCATTCTCAAAGAGAATTTAAAGAATTAGGAGATAAAAATAAATTTACATACAGGCATAATCGTGTACACGATTTCAGACTTGAAATTTCATATAAAATAACAGATGATTTAACGGCAGGAATAAACTGGATGTATAAATCGGGAAACTTTGTTACTCTTGCAAAACAATCTTATGTTCCATACGATTTTAGAAACGGAACAATGTCGAGTAAGCAATTTGAACAAGAAGTAAAAACACTTGATGAAACTTATGTTACTCCTTCGGAAAATATAAACAAATACCAATTACCGGCATTTCATAGAGCTGATTTTTTTATAAGCTATGTAATTGACAATCACAAAATTGGCTTACATATTTACAATCTATACAATCGTAAAAATCCGGACTATGTTGATTTTCAAAGAGGTGTAAATACTGAAAAAACAATTAATGAAATAACAAGTTATACAACTCTTCCATTTTTTCCTATGTTAACTTATAGCTTTGAGTTTTGATATGTAATCAGTTTTTTTTATTGCTCCTTATTTTAAATCCTGAAAGATGAAAAACTAACAATGGTATATATTGCGTTTCATCCGAACCAATAAATAATGCCCCTACTGTTGGAGACCAAACTTTTGAAGTTGTTAGATACAGTCCAACAGCAACACTAATTGGAGAGCTATCTGCAAGCGATTCCGATGATGAACAAACTTTAAGTTTTAATATTCCAGATGCCACCTTAATATATAATACAGAAAACAATATTTATGTGAATGACTCTGCTCTATTAGCAAATGCCACAGACAATTCTTATACATTTAATGCCGAAGTATGTGATAACGGCACCCCTATTTTATGTTCTCCTTTTACTATCACAATAAATATTCTTGACCCTATTCCTGTTTCATCAGACCATGAATTTACAATACCGGAACACAGCCCCAACGGATTTGAAGTTGGGCAACTTGCAACAACAAATGCAGCAGATGCCGGCACAGTGGTTTTTGAACTCTTAGAACCAGAAGATGCTTTTAATTTGTCAAGAGATGGAATGATAACTGTTGCAAACTCCAAAATTTTAGAATATTCAAGAAATCCTGAGTTTGAATTTTCATTTAAAGTTTTTTATCAAGAATCTCCCGATTCTTTTAACGAATATGTAATAATAATAATTTTAACTGAAATAAACCCCGATGATATCTTTGTTTCAAATTTTATTTCTCCAAATAGTGATGGGATTAACGACACTTGGATTGTATCCGGCGGCGAAGAAAAATATTCTGTTATGGTTTTTAATAAAGTAGGAAATCTTGTTTTTAAATCCGATGATTATCGAAGCAGATGGGATGGAATTAGTAAAGGACATAACCTTAGTCCCGGAGTTTATTATTATATAATTAAAGCAAATAATACTGAGAAAAAAGGAACTATAACACTTGTTCGCTAAGTATTGCAGTTTTGTAGAGCAACCCTTTTGGGGGTTGAAAACCCCGAAAGCGGTTAAAATCTTAACTCCAAAAAATTGCAAACGCATATAAAAAGTACATAATGACAAAAAAAATATACTTTATAATATTATTTATATTTATTGTAGGAAAGTCGCAAATTTATGACATTCATAATTTCTACACGCAAAACCTCTTTTATTACAGCCCGGCTCATACTGGCGATAAAGAGCAAATTGCAGCTTTTGTAACTTACAGAAGACATTTGGTAAACATAAACGACAACTCTAAAAATGCAACTTTCGGAATTCATTCTCCCATTACCAAGAAAATGAATTTGGGAGCTTTAATAAAAACCCAAAAGTTTGGTTTAACAGAAACTTTATCCGGCAGATTAGATTATTCTTTCAGAACACCAATTGCAAAAAATCATATTATTTCTTTCGGAATAAACGGTGGTGCTTTTCAAAGAAACTTAAATTTAGAAGATTTAAAAATATACGACTCCGGAATTGAAGACCCGGTTTTAAGGCCTGATTATTATAAAAAAATCCAAGTTTTTATGGGTGCATCACTTTTATATATTTTTAAAAATTTTGAATTTGATATGGGAATACCTATTCTTTATAAATATTCAGGAAGAAATATTAACAAAGAATATATTATCAGTAATTATTGGTCTTTTTTATCATATAGCCTTTTTTCCGAAAATAGAAAATGGAAAATACAACCATCTGTTTCAGTTTTTTTAAATTCAGACAAATTGCTAAATTACAATGTAAACCTTTTGTTTGATTACAAAAACATTGTTTGGATTCAGCCAACATACAAAGGAAACAACAGCATTGCAGTTGCAATAGGCATAAATATTAAAAAAATAGGAATTGCATATGCCTACGAAACCAACTCGGGAGTTCTTGCAAGTATAGGAGGACCTTCTCATGAAATAATGATTTCATATGGAATGTTTAAACCAAGAATAAATCCTTTGGACACTCTAAGTCCGGAGTATCACCACGATTTAAAATCTATTATTGATAACAAAACCTACGAAGAATATGTTACTTCAAATAATTATGACTTTTACAACAATATTATTGAACTAACAGACTCAATTTATAAAGAGGAAGTTATAAAAAAAGACCCAAATTATAAATTAAAACAAGATTCATTAAAACTTGCACAATTAGAAAAAATTAGATTAGACTCACTTGAAAAAGTAAGAATCGACTCATTGGAACAACAAAGAATTGCTAAAATTGAACAAGCAAAAAGAGATTCAATAAGAAACCACAACCTTAGGCATCTTTCTGATACTGAAATGGATATACTAAAAATAGGAGTTCATTTTAATAAAAGCTCTGCAATGGTTAACCAAGAATCAAGAGAATATTTAAACAAGGTTGCAAAATTACTAAAAGCAAATAAAAAAGTTAAGATTTTAATTTCCGGGCATACTTGCGATTTGGGGTCACACGAAACAAATAAAAAATTCTCTGCCGATAGAGCTGGAGCAGTAAAGTACTATCTTATTATGCAAGGAGTAAGTTCTCAGCAAATTTCCACAGATTTAAAATTGGATGCCGAACCAATAGCTCCAAATACTAACGAAGGAAACCGTAAATTAAATAGACGTGTAAGTTTTTCTGTTATAAAAGAATAGAATATTTTATTAAGCTCATACATTTTTTTTAAAGCTCAAGTATTATTGACTTAAAGTGCTCATTAAGAACGGGTACTAAGAAAATATAAATGCTATAATAATATGTCTATTATAGCATATAAAATTTTTATTCTAGGTTTTACCTGCAGTTTGCAAAATTCTAGCTTAAATTAAAAATCTTCAATTTCCTGAAAGTTCTTAATTCGTTTATATTTCACAAAAATAATTTAATTAAAATTAATGCAAAAATAATTTGAAATGAAAACACTAAACTTCCAACAAATAAAGCCTTTGAACCATTTTTTACAATACTCGAAAAATTAACTTTTAATCCAATACCCACCATTGCAATTACTAAAAAGAAATGACTGGCTTTTCCTACAATATGTATCCAATTTTCAGGTAATAAATGAAAGCTCGGAATTAATGACATTAAAATAAAACCAATAATAAAAAATGGAAATGTTTTTTTCTGAAAAGAATTAGTTTCTCTATCTTTTTTTCTTCGATAAAATATCACAATTAAACTAAGCACAACGGGTGTTAGCATCAAAATACGCAGCATTTTTATTATAGTTGCAGTATGACCAACTTCACTATTAATTGAAAAACCTGATGCTACAACTTGCCCAACAGCTTGTAATGTGTCGCCTATTAAAAATGCTGAATGTATGTCAGAAAAACTAAATATTATTTTTGATATAAAAGGTATAAGAAAAATCCCAATTGTTCCTAAAAAATTTACAATAGCCACTGAAATGCCAACTTCATCTTCTTTTGCACCAATAATTTGCTCGGTTGCAGCTATCGCAGAACTACCGCAAATTCCATTTCCAATTCCTAGCAACAAACCCAAGTTTGAATTCAATTTTAATATTTTTGATAATAATATTGCTGTAAAAATTGTAAACACAATTGATAACATAATCATTATTAATGATTTAGAACCCAGTTCTTGAATTATTCCAAAATTTAGATTAATCCCCATTAAAATAATTGCAAATGACAAAATCTTTTTTTCGCTAAACTTAATTCCACTCGAAAAAGATGGATTTAACTTAAACACATTCCCAATTATAATACCAAAAACAATTCCTAATGTTACTGCACCTATTGTAATATATATTGATAAACAAATAGCTGCAACTGCAATTATTAAAGTTAATAAAACGCCTTTTACTTGTTTCATCTATCTTTAATTAATACTATTTTTAAAGAATAGTTTACCTGTAATAACTAAGCCAACAAACATAAATATGGCAAATACAAAACTACTTACAGCCAATTGCATACCGCCTGAAATGATATGCCCACTTGTGCATCCGCCAGCCATTCTTGCTCCAAAAATTAATATAAACCCTCCGATAAAAGCCCAGAATATTCTTTTTATTTTTGAATTTCCTTTATGTTTTTCCCAATTAGAATAAATTAAGCGGAATTTAAAGTCTTTTTTAATCACAGACACAATAAAAGCAGCCACCATAGCTCCAAACAAAAATATCATTTCCCAATTACCGGGCGTTGCAATTTTTGAAAAATAAGTGTTCTCTGTTGTTCCTGCTAATAAATCAGCAATATATGGAAAACTCGTTGATGCACCAATTGGTCGATTTGTTGTTGCGGATAAAAAAACTATACTATTTAAAACAGCTAAAAGAACACCTGAAATAATCCATTTTTTATCTATGGTTTTTTCTTTCTTATTGATAAAGAATGCTCCAAGTACAAATAAAACACCAATAGCCACAACTGTAAAATAATATATAAGCTGATGATCTCCTATTGCAGAAAACAAGGATATTTTACCTAAATTTAAACCAATAAGCCACTGAATATTAGGTAATAAAACAGTAAAAATTAAGCCTCCAAATAAACCACCAATAATCCCAACTACAGCATCAATAGAACCTTCTCCCACAGAAATAGCAAGTGTTCCCGGGCAATATCCTAATATAGCCATTCCACTACCAAAAATTAAACCTCCAAATATTACTCCTCCTAAAACAAAAGGCTTTACGTGAAAACTAGCCAAACCAAGACCTATTATAACACTTAGTAATATTGCCCCAATACCAATTGTAAGTAATATTGTTTTTATAACAGTATTATTTTTCAGTTTAGATTGAGCACTGATTACATTGTATTTGTTTAAACTTGCATACTGAATAATCAAGCCAAATACACTCCCAAACACCAAAATCACAAGTATTGTTTCCATTTTTTTACATTTTATATTTATAATTATTTAATGCAAAATAACAGAGAACTATATTATGAAACAAATCATAAAAAGCTATGTTGGATAACTAAAAGTTATAATGAGAGGCGAATTTAATAAATAAATCTGCAATTTTATTTTGTTGTCCTTTAGGTATAATAAAATTAAAATTTCTCTTAATTTCGAAATCATTGATATCAATAATACTTAATTCATTTCGTTGTAATTCATTAAGTATGCTTTGAATAGATAAAAATGCTAGTCTGTCAGAGTTTAGTATATAATTTTTAATTCCTTCTGTGCTTCCAAATTGCATCTCAATAAACAAATCAGTAAAATTTATATTTTTTTGTTTTAAATAAAACGAAATTACTTCTAATGTTCCCGAACCCTCTTCGCGTATAACTAGTGGTAATCTTTGTAGTTCTGATAGCGAAATTTCTGACTTTTTTGCAACTTTGTTTGAGCTTTTTGCAACCAATACAATTTCATCCTTCAAAAATTCAGTGTAATGAAATTCACTGCGTTTAGAATGCCCCTCAATAATTCCCAAATTTATTTCATTATTATTCAGTGCTTTCTCAATTTGTTCAGTATTTCCACTTATTACACTTACAGATAAATCTTTAAATTTCGACTTAAAATTTGCCATAAGTTGAGGAAGTACGTATTGCGTCATTGTTGTACTCGCACCAATTTTTATTTTTCCTTTTTGTTTTTGAGTTAAGATATTTAATTCAAAATTCAATTGATTGTATGTGTTTTCTATATTTTTTGCATATTTCAATAAAACATTTCCAGCTTTAGTCAATTCTATCTTATTTCCTTTTCTGATAAAAAGTTTAATATTGAACTCTTCCTCAAGCATTTTTACATGCTTAGTTACAGCAGGTTGCGTAATAAATAATTCTTTTGCTGCTTTTGTAAAACTTAACTTTTCAGCTACTTTTTTAAATGTTTTTAATCTAAAAATCATATGATTATTTTAATCTTTAATATGAAGTTGATTTCTATAATTATTTCTAACTTATAGATAACCAGTTTCCTTTAAAAATAAAAGTTACACAACAAATATCTTTGTTGAAGACAAAGCAAAAAGCGAAGATTAATTTAAAAACAATATGTTTTTGAGTGTTTTCATGTTTTTCTTGAACGCAATATTTCTATTCTTGTTATAAAATCAAAATATTTTAATCTTTTGCCCTTTGGACAAACTTATACTTTTATTTTTTAGATTCTACCACAAATTTAGTAAAAAATAGTTTTATTAAGTAACGAAAACTAAACATATAATAACGAATAATAAAATTTGCTTTTGCATGAAAAGAAACGAAAATTATATATGCAATTAACTGTTAATTTACAAATTGTATTAAAAAATAAAAGTATGGGTTTGCACTAAAAATCACACAAAAAATGTAAGGATTTCAAAATAAGGTTTTATAATCCACGACTTAAGTCGTGGATTATAAAATAAAGAAAGAATTTCAGGATTATAGTGATTTTTTTTGTATTCAGTTATAACGCTTAATAAAAATATGCTAAATAAGAGTTCAATTTAAAAAGGTATATCTATCGAAAACAACAGCAGCATTGTTTTTTATACCAAACTCAAATAAATTTATTTCCTTAAAAAAGAATTAATTTTATCAACACTATCTTTAGCATCTCCATATAACATATCGGTATTTTCTTTATAGAAAAGAGGATTTTGAACCCCTGCATAGCCAACAGCCATTGATCGTTTCATTACAATAACTTTTTCAGCATTCCAAACCTCAATAATAGGCATTCCGTAGATTGGACTAGCCTCATCTTCAAGTGCTCCGGGATTAACAATATCGTTTGCTCCAATAACTAAAACGATATCAGTTTCTGCCATTTCATCATTAACCTCTTCCATTTCTAGAACTATATCGTAAGAAACATTTGCTTCCGCCAATAAAACATTCATGTGCCCGGGAAGTCTTCCTGCTACCGGATGAATTCCAAATGTAACTTTTTTACCTTCTTTTTGTAAACTTTTCACTAAATCGTGTACAGGGTATTGTGCTTTTGCAACAGCCATTCCGTACCCTGGTACAATAAGAACTGATTTAGCTTCTGCTAACATTTCTGCAACTTCTTCGTGGTCGGTTGAAGTAACCTCTCCTTCTGGTTTTTTTGCATCTCCGACAGGAACATCGCCAAAGCCACCAAAAATAACTGATAGGAATGAACGGTTCATTGCTTCGCACATTATTATAGAAAGAATAGCACCGGAACTACCAACTAATGCACCTGTTATAATTAAAAGGTCGTTTCCCAGCATAAAACCTGCTGCTGCTGCTGCCCATCCAGAATATGAATTTAGCATTGATACAACAACCGGCATATCTGCTCCGCCAATTGCCATTACCAACATAACTCCAATAAAAGATGCAATTCCTGTCATAACATACAGATATAGCATTCCTTCTGTGCCTTCTGCCCCTGCAAACAACACACCCATATATATTGCAATAAGAACTAAAACGATGTTGACAATATGCCTTCCTTTATAAGCTAATGGTTTACTTGGAATTTTTCCATCTAGTTTTCCCCAAGCAATTATTGAACCTGTAAAAGTAACTGCCCCAATAAACACACCAATAAATATTTCAATTAGATGAATAGTATGTTCAGAGCCTGTAATTTCTTGTGTGTGTGGGTCAAGATAAGAACCAAAACCTACCAATACAGCAGCCAATCCTACAAAACTATGTAAAATTGCAACTAATTGAGGCATTGAGGTCATTTCGACTTTCCGAGCAACTATAATTCCAATAACAGAGGCTATTGCTATAGCAACAATTATATAGATATATCCATCAACTCCTTCTCCCAATACGGTAGAAACAATAGCTATTATCATTCCTATCATTCCGTAAAAAACTCCTTTTTTAGCAGATTCTTGTGAAGATAATCCACCAAGACTTAAAATAAATAGTATGCCGGCAAATAAATAAGCGGCTGTTTGTATTTGTTGTGAAATCATTTTTCCTTATTTTTTAAACATTTTTAACATACGATGAGTAACAAAGAAACCACCGACAATATTTATACTAGCAACAAGAATAGCTATTCCTGCAATAACAGTCATTGGGTCAGAAAGATTACTTTGTGTTTGTAAGAGTCCTCCTACAATTATAATTCCGCTAATTGCATTTGTAACAGCCATCAAGGGAGTGTGTAAAGAATGAGAAACATTCCAAATTACTTGCCATCCGATAAAAACTGAAAGCACAAAAACAGTAAAATGTCCCATAAAATCAGCAGGAGCAACTTTTCCTAAAAAGAATAAGAAAACTCCAATTACAGCTAAAGAAATTCCTGTTGATATTGCTTTCTTCTTAGAAATTTGTTCGGGAGTTGGCAACACTTTTTTTTCTACTTTTGTCTCTTCTTCTTTTTTTTGCGGACTAACAGGAAGAGGTTTTGGTGGCCAATTTATTTTACCGTTATATGTAACCATAGCACGAGAAATTACATCGTCTTCCATGTCAATTTTAAAATTCTCGGCTTTCCCCATATCGTCAAGTAAATGACAAAGGTTATTTCCATATAATTGACTTGCTTGTGCAGGTAACTGGTCTAATTTTCCGAGAATTATAACACCATTATCAGTCGTATATACTTCATCCTTTTTTGTTAATTCGCAGTTTCCACCAGCAGATGCAGCAAGGTCAACAATAACAGAACCAGCTTTCATAACATCTACATGGTCTTTTAGAATTAACTTTGGAGCAGGTCGCCCGGGAATAAGAGCTGTTGTAATAATAATATCAACTTCAGCTGCTTGTTTTTTAAACAATGCCATTTCAGCTTCAATAAACTCTTTACTCATTACTTTTGAGTAACCAGATTCTGTTGCTCCATCTTCCTCAATATCTACCGTAAGAAACTGAGCTCCCATACTTTCAATTTGTTCGGCAACTTCACCTCTTGTGTCAAAAGCACGAACAATTGCACCAAGCGAATTTGCAGTTCCAATTGATGCCAAACCAGCAACACCGGCACCTATAACCAGTACTTTTGCAGGATTTACTTTCCCGGCAGCTGTAATTTGACCATTTAAGAATCTTCCAAAATAATTTGCACCTTCAATTACAGCTCTATATCCAGCAATATTTGCCATTGAAGAAAGAACATCCATTTTTTGTGCTCTTGAAATTCTTGGAATAGCATCCATTGCTATTGCATTTACTTTTTTAGCAGCTAATTTTTCTAATAACTCAGGATTTTGAGCGGGCCATAAATAGCTGAGAACTACTAAACCTTCGTGCATCATTTCAATTTCTTGTTCTGTTGGAGCAGAAACTTTTAAAATAATATCGGAAGTTTGGTATAGCTCTTTTTCGGATTCAATAATTGTTGCTCCAGAATTTGAATATTCTTTGTCTGAATAATTTGCATTTTTTCCTGCATTATTTTGAATGAAAACATCAAATCCTTGTTTAATCAGCCTTTCAACTGTCTTTGGAGTTGCTCCGACACGTAATTCGTGTGAATCTTTTTCTTTTGGAATTCCAACTTTCATGTGTCTAAATTTTTATAATTAATTGATATTAAATAAGTTGTTTGTGTATTTGTATTTAAAATGAATGTTTTGCTCTGCACATAGGAACACTTGCTTTGTTCTGCAAGAAATCTGTATGCTAGGATATAATCATGCATTTGGATATTAAAATCATTGTCGTATGTGTTTCATGTGTCTAAATTTTTATAATTAATTGATATTAAATAAATTATCTAAATATTTGTATTTGTAATGCTTCTTTTTAATTGACACAAAATTAATATTAAAAGTAAACTTTAAAAAAATTTTAGTACTCATATAAAAACAAATTTATATGTATGAATACGTAAGCATCTAATCCCCTGATATTAAAACAGGTACACGCTCACAAAACATATAGTGTTAAATAACATCTTTAAGTTAATTATAAAAACTTTTTTACATCAAATAAAAATTTTATAATTTCGCAAATGCGGAAAGATTTGATTGCTTGCAACCGCAGAAAAAAATGCTAAAAACATACTTCTGTTTAAAATCTTTCCTTTTAAAAAATACAAACTTAAATTTACTAAAATGTCATATTTTTTTACATCAGAGTCAGTATCTGAAGGGCACCCTGATAAGGTAGCAGATCAAATTTCAGACGCATTATTAGATGAATTTCTAAAACAAGATCCAGAATCAAAAGTAGCCTGTGAAACCCTTGTAACAACAGGATTAACTGTTTTGAGCGGAGAGGTTAAAACTGCCGCATGGGTTGATGCTCAAATAACAGCAAGAAATGTTATTAAAGAAATCGGATATACAAAAGGGGAATATAAATTTGAATCTGAATCTTGTGGAGTAATTTCTGCAATACATGAACAATCTTCCGATATAAATCAAGGAGTAGAAAGAGATATTCCAGAAGAACAAGGTGCAGGAGACCAGGGAATGATGTTTGGTTTTGCAAATGATGAAACTGAAGACTTTATGCCTTTACCTATTGATTTATCACATAAGCTTTTAATTGAGATGGCTGCAATAAGAAAGGCTGGAAAACAAATGACTTATCTTCGTCCGGATTCTAAATCGCAAGTTACTGTTGAGTATGATGATAGAAACAAGGCATTGCGGATTGACACAATTGTTGTTTCAACACAGCATGATAATTTTGTTTTGCCGGATTCTTCAAAAACTCAAAAAGAAGCCGATGATGAGATGCTAAATAAGATTTTTAATGACGTTAAAAATATTTTAATCCCAAATGTCAAAAAAAACCTTCCTAGTTCTATAAAAGCCTTATTTAAAGGCGATTATAAGTTATTTGTAAATCCTACTGGAAAGTTTGTAATTGGTGGTCCGCATGGAGATACCGGTTTAACAGGAAGGAAAATAATTGTTGATACATACGGAGGTAGAGGTGCTCATGGCGGAGGAGCTTTTTCTGGAAAAGACTCGTCCAAAGTTGATCGTTCGGCTGCTTATGCAACTAGGCATATTGCAAAAAACATGGTTGCTGCGGGGCTTGCAAGTGAGGTTTTAGTTCAAGTTGCATATGCTATTGGAATTGCTCAACCTGTTGGGTTTTATATAAATACAAACGGAACTGCAAAAATTAATTTAAGCGATAGTGAAATTGCAAAGAAAATTAATAAGTTATTTGATATGCGACCAGCTGCAATTGTAAAACGTTTTGGGCTGAAAAATCCAATTTTTAGGGAAACTGCTGCATACGGACATATGGGAAGAAAACCGTTTACAAAAGAAATAATATTCTCAAACAATGGAAATTCATACAAAAAAGAAGTTGAATTTTTTGCTTGGGAAAAACTTGATTATGTTGAAAAAATAAAATCAGCATTTAAATTATAATAGATTTTATATCAATAATTATTTAAGGTGTCATTATTTTTTTAATTTTGATACCTTAAATTATTTATAATAGACTTTTATATGCCAAAAACAGCATTTATAACAGGAATAACAGGACAAGACGGTGCCTATCTTGCTGAATTTTTATTAAAAAAAAGATATATTGTTCATGGTTTAAAAAGACGAAGTTCTCTTTTTAATACTGACAGAATTGACCATCTTTATCTTGACCCACATGTTGAAAACAGAAATTTCATTCTTCACTACGGAGATTTGACAGATTCTACAAATCTTATCAGAATAATTCAAGAAATTCAGCCTGATGAGATTTATAATTTAGCTGCAATGAGCCATGTAAAAGTTAGTTTTGAAACTCCGGAATATACTGCAAATGCTGATGGAATTGGAACATTACGGATTTTAGAAGCAGTAAGGATTTTAAATTTAACAAAAAAAACAAAAATATACCAAGCATCAACAAGTGAATTATATGGACTTGTTCAAGAAGTTCCACAATCTGAAAAAACTCCTTTTTATCCTCGAAGTCCGTATGGTGTTGCAAAAATGTATGCTTATTGGATAACTGTAAATTATAGAGAGGCATATGGTATGTTTGCTTGCAATGGTATTTTATTTAATCACGAATCACCTGTAAGAGGAGAAACTTTTGTTACAAGAAAAATAACAAGAGCAACTGCTAAAATTGCACTTGGATTGCAAAAAGTGCTTTATGTAGGAAATCTTTCGGCAAAACGAGACTGGGGACATGCAAAAGACTATATAAAAGCAATGTACTTGATGATGCAACAAGATGAGCCTGAGGACTTTGTAATTGCAACAGGAAAAACAACAAGCGTTAGAGATATGATTAAAATGGCGTTTGAAGAAGTTGGTATTGAGCTTGAATTTAAAGGAGAAGGACAGAATGAAACCGGAATAATAAAATCTTTAAAAGGAGAATTCTCGGAGAATTTGAAAGTAGGAGCAAAGGTTGTGAAAGTTGACCCTGCTTATTTCCGCCCTACGGAAGTTGATTTATTAATAGGCGACCCAACTAAAGCTAATACAAAACTAAATTGGAAGCCAGAATATACACTTAAAACCCTTATAAAAGAAATGGTACAGAGCGATGTTAAACTTATGCAAAAAGATAAGTTTTTGAAAGATGAGGGTTATGAAATTAAAAATTATTTTGAATAGCTTTTTAATGCCAAACTAGCAAAAGTTCTTTATCTGCAAGTTTTATGAATTCATAAAATAAAAAAAAGTGTTCTTTTTTGTTGTTTAAAAAAATAATTGCCTCTTTTTTGCCGGATTTTTTAATTTTGGAGTCAACAATTTTAAAATCCTTCTTAAAATCAAAACCTCCATGTTCTTTTATTTTATATAGTGTTTCTTTGCAACACCAATTCAAATAAATTTTTCTTATTTTATCATTTTCATCAAAGTTTGCAATTTCTTCTTCTTCAATAAATTTATGTGCCGTTTTTAAAATTTTGGGAGAAAGCAACTCAATATCAATTCCAATATGTTTGTTTTTACTTAAAATTATTCCAACAATATTTTTGCTATGTGTAATGGAAATATTTAAATGGTTTTTAATGTAGGGATTTCCGGTTTTTTCGTATTTTATTTCAAAATATTCTCCCAACATCTCTTTTAGAGTTATGCGTACAGACAACCACTCAGATTTTCGGGTTTTATTTTTAAATTTACTGTAAACTTCCTTTTCGGAAATAGTTAAATCATTTTTTATTTTTTCATACAGAATTTCAGGAGTATCAGAAATTTCAAGTACTGCAATTTTGAAATTTTTATTTGATTTTTTAAACAGAGTAATCATTTATATTTTGATTTTTGTTGTCAAAACTTTAAATTTATAAAATTATTTCAAAAAAGCAATCTTGTTATGAAAATTCTAAATGCATCAAAAACACGAGAAGCTGATAATTACACAATAAAATATGACCCAATCTCTTCAACAGATTTAATGGAGAGGGCTGGAAACTTATGTTTTAAGAAAATAATAAAATTATATCCGAAAATTAAAAAAACAACTGTTTTTGTTGGGCCTGGCAATAATGGAGGAGACGGACTGGTAATTGCTAGGCTACTTTCCCAAAAAAAGATAAAAGTTTTTGTTGTAATCCTTAATTTTAATGATAATTTTTCTGATGATTTTAAACTAAACTTTGAAAGACTAAAAAAGCAAAATAAATCAAAAATTAAATTCATTAAAAATATTTCAGAACTTCCAAAAATATCAAAAGACAATTTAATAATTGATGCAATTTTTGGTTCCGGTTTAAGTCGAATTTTAAAAGGCTTTGTGGCAGAAGTTGTAAATAAAATTAATGAAAGTAAAGCAAATATTATTTCAATTGATATACCATCAGGATTATTTGGCGAAGAAAATACGCAGGAAGAAAAAACTGTTGTTAATGCCAAACACACACTAACTTTTCAATATCCTTCGCTTTCTTTTATGTTTCCTGAAAACGAAAAATATGTGGGGAAATTTTACATTTTAAACATTGGTATTCATGAAGATTTTATTAATAAAACCGACACCCCTTATTATTATATTCAAAAAAAAGATATTAAACTAAATAAAAGAAACAAATTTTCGCACAAAGGGACTTATGGGCATTCAATGATTTTTGCAGGAAGTTATGGAAAAGCCGGAGCAGCTGTTTTGTGTGTGAAAGCTGCACAAAGAGCAGGTGCAGGATTAGTAAGTGCAACAGTACCCGAATGTAATTATGAAATCTTGCAAATTTCTTCTCCTGAAACAATGCTTCATATTAATAAATCAAAATTATACATTTCAGAACTTCCTGATTTATATAAATTTAACGCAGTTGCAATTGGTCCCGGAATTGGGTTTAACGATGAAACAAAGCAGCTTTTAAAAGACCTAATATCAACTTATAAAAACCCGATAGTCTTTGATGCTGATGCTATTACAATTTTATCTGAAAACAAATCTTGGTTAAAAGATATTCCATCAAACAGTATATTTACACCGCATCCGAAAGAATTTGAAAGGCTTGTTGGTAAAAGTAAAAACAATTTTGAAAGACTTCAAAAGCAAATTGATTTTGCAAAAAAACATTGTGTAAATGTTTTACTGAAAGGTGCAAACACTTCTGTTGTAACACCCAAAGGAAGAGTATTTTTTAATTCAACAGGAAATCCAGGAATGGCAACTGCCGGTAGTGGAGATGTTTTGACAGGAATTATTGTTTCATTACTTTCTCAAAACTATAGTCCGAAAAATGCTGCAATTATTGGTGCTTATATTCATGGAGTTTCGGGAGATATTGCAGAAAAAAAAATAGGACAAAGTGCTTTGATTGCTTCGGATATTATCAATAATTTGGGCTTGGCTTTCCAGAAAACACTAACAACCTTATTACAAGACCATTATATCTTATAAAAAAATAAATTTTAAGCTATTTTTTATTAAACACAAAAAGTTTTTAAACTATTTTAAAGAGCTAATTAAATTTTTATGTAACTCTTTTACTACACGGCTATGAAATTTAGGATAAATCCATTTATCTCTAAATTTAGAATTACTTTTAAATATTGTGTTGTGTGTAATTTTTGTTTTTCCGTTCTGAGTATTAGAAAGTGAAATTGTTTGAGAACCTTCTGAAATACCATTTTTTATATAGCAAAATTGAATGGATTTATTTTCATCATCTATATCAGTAACTTCATAAGCAACAACTAATTTTTTTATTCCTTTCAACAAATCTAATCTAATGAAAACTATTTGTCCAACTTCTAAACCGGAATAATCATCATTAATATATACAAGTTTATTTTTTATTGTGGAATATAAAAACCCAAATTTTACAAGTTTTCCACTATATGCACTTTTTAAATCAATGTTTTTATACTGATTCCATAAAACATTAATATCTTCATCAACAATATATGAATCGTTTTGAATATTATAATTATCAATATCTTCTTTTTCATAACAAGTCGGATATAGTTCTAAGAAAGATTTAGTTTTTTTTAGATAACTATTTTTAATAAATTTTATTTTACGTTTTTGGAATATCTTATCTAAATTAATGGAAGAAATTGAAGATTGAGAATAGGAATTTATACTAAAAAACAGTAAGAAATAAAAAAAGATAATTAAATATCTTAGGATATATTTTATTTTATTTGTTGTCATTTTGCTGAAAAATGTTTCCAAATTTATATTTTTTTACTTTATTTAATAATAAATAAACATATTATTCTTCAAAACAAGTATTTTTTTATTTCTTAAAAAAATTTAAAATTGGATTTAACCTACTGATATACACATTACTATAAATTTTCTTTGCTGAGCCAAATCCTTTGTTAAAATATGCAATTCCTTTGATGTCTGAGCCAACAAAATCCAATAATATATTCTGTTTTTGATTGAGCTTAATAAAATTATCAATTATTAAATAACCTGCTCCCATTTTTTTTCCTAATGCAGTTCTTGTAGAAAATTTAATGGCAATATTATTTTGAATAATAAAAAAAATTGATGCAATATATTCTTCGTTAAGAGTTTTTACAAAATACATTTTGCAAATATTTTTCTTTTTTGCATATTTTAAAATCTCTTTTAATTGGTACAAATGTTCATTCTCAAAATTTTTATAAATATGAAACTTATCATCTTTTACTCTTAATTTTAGAAACAAATCAATATCAAATTTTTCAGTAATTGTTAAATTGTTTTTTAATGCTCGTTTAATGTTTTTTTTATGGTTTTTTGAATATAACTTATAAATTTCGGAATAAGAATTATTCAAACTCAATTCATAATTAGTTTTTTTACTTATTTGAATATTTGCGTATTGAGAATATATTTGATTAAAAATAGGAATATCAACAATCTTAAATTTTGAAGGTATATTTCTAAAAAATTGTTCTATAATTTTATCAGAAATATTATCATTACTAATTATACCGATTTTTTGAAGCAGAACAGGTCTTTTAATGTAATAAATAAAATATTTTTTAAATTTTGGAAGAGGCATTATGTATTTATAATCTTCTGTTACCAATGCTTCCCAGTTGGGACTAACAATATCTAAAAACCAAGAGTAGGCATAAACGGTAGTATTTTTTGAGGATTTAACTTTTAAATCCCACAAATTTCTGTCAATATCTTTGTGTTTGATGTGTGTTATACTTAATGCCATATAAAATACTAATTTTAAATGTATTATTTATATTTACGCAGTATAGTCTTCAATTTTTTTTATAAGTTTTGCAGGATTTCCTCCAATTACTTGATTTTTTTCAGTGAATGACTTTGTAACAACTGCTCCGGCAGCAACAACAGTATGCTCTCCAATTTCAACTTCGGGTAAAATAATACAATTTGCAGAAAGTATTGAATCTTTACCAATTTTTATGGGTTTTGCTTTTATATATTTATCATAATTATTTAGGGAATGATTTTGGCTTATAATAGTAACACCAGGACCTATCCATACATTCTCTCCGAAAATAATTCCGTTTCTTGCATCAAAATAGCACTTTAAGGATATCCCTGGATTTTTATTTGTTTTCTTTACTATTTTTTCAGGAGCTTTAATTTGTGAACTATAATGAACCGGCCAAGGAACTTTTCTGTTTATACCGACTATTTTTTGCATAAAAAAAACGGCAATTAATCTTTTTACAGGGTAATAGACAGATAAATCCATTTGTTTGTAAAATAGTTTCAAAAATTTTAAAACCAATAGCCTCATTTTGTTTTTCCAGTTAGTTTAACCAAAATATTTACACAAACATATAAATAATTTGAGGACTTGGCAACATAAAAACCAGTCCTCAAAATATAATATTAAAAGTTGAAAATGCTTATTTGTTAATTAAAGTCGTATATTCTTCATTAGATAATAAATCTTCCTTTTCTGAATCATTGTTTGAAGTAATTTTTATAACCCATCCGTCTCCATACGGGTCTGTGTTGATTAGCTCAGGGGTATCTTCTAATTTTTCGTTAAATTCTATAACTTTACCACTTATAGGCATTAGCATATCCGAAACAGTTTTTACTGCCTCAATTGTTCCGAAAGTTTCATTTTTTTCAAGATCTTCATCAACTGTTTCAACTTCTACAAAAACAATGTCTCCCAGTTCTCCTTGTGCAAACTCTGTTATTCCTACAACCGCAACATCACCTTCAAATCTTATCCATTCGTGGTCTTTTGTGTATTTTAAATTTTCAGGGTAACTCATAATCTATGTATTTATATTTGTTTATAATTATTTTTTTTAACTGCCCAAAAATATGAATATTGAATAATATAAAAAATGATTTATCCTTTATTTTTCAATAAATTATTATTTACAAAACTCTTCTTTTTGCACCAATTATTAATTGCCCTAATGCAATTCCTCCATCGTTAGAGGGAACTTTTGAAGAGGTATATACTTCAAACTTATTTTCTGTTAGTTTATTTTCAATATTTGAAAGTAAGTATTTATTTTGAAAAGTTCCTCCGGATAAAACAATTTTATTTAAAGCTGTTTCTTGCTTTATTATTTTTGCTGTTTCAATAACAAGATCTACAATAGTATTATGAAATTTTGCTGAAATAATTGAAATATCAATATTGTTTTTTATGTCTGAAATTATTTCCATAAAACATTCTTTAAAAGAAATAACTTCATTTATTGAAAAAGTATATAGCTCTTTAATATCCTCTCTAACAACACTTTCCAACTTCATTGGAGCTTCAGCATGATAAGCTGCTTTGTTTACAAGCCCTATGAGAGATGCAACAGCATCAAACAATCTGCCTGCACTTGAGGTTTTGTGTGTATTGAAATTATTTTTAAGAATTTGAAGATACATTTTTACCTTTTCTTGACCAATTCCGTTGATAAAAAAATCTAAATTACTAAAGATGTCTTCACCAAAATAATGATAAATATATGAAACTGCTGACCTCCATGGCTCTTTTGATACCATATCTCCTCCCGCAACTTTTATGTACTCAAAATGAGTGAAACGTTTGTAGTTTGCTAAATCATTTATAAAAAACTCTCCTCCCCAAATGTTTCCATCATCGCCCAACCCTACACCATCGAAGCTAATGCCAATTACTTTTTCATCTATTTCATGTTCTGCCATGCAAGACACAATATGTGCATGATGGTGTTGAGCCTTAATCGTTTCTAAATCAGGATATTGCATATGTAAATTTTCAGAAAATTTGGTAGAAATGTAATCAGGGTGTAAATCTGAAACTATTATTTTAGGCTTAAATCTAAAAAGTTTTTTATACAGATTGTAACTTTCTTTATAAAACTCAAAAGTTTCTAAGTTTTTTAAATCTCCAATATGTTGGCTTAAAATTGCTTGGTTTCCTTTTCCAATACAAAAACAGTTTACAAATTCTGAACCCGCAGCAAATATTCCTTCTGTTTTAAATTTTGTATGAATGGGAGAAGGAGCATATCCACGAGAACGTCTAAATAAACGAAGTTTTTTATTCACAACTATTCCAACGCTATCATCAGTTCTGTTATGAATTTTACGATTGTAAGTTATTATTGCATCAACTTTTCCTACAAAAGTTTTTCTTGCTTCTTTGTTGCTTATTATTATTGGTTCGTCGGTTATATTTCCACTCGTAAGAACTATTGCGTCTGTTTTTAATTTCTCAAATATCATGTAATGAAAAGGCATATATGGAAGCATAACTCCTATGTTTTTCAGCCCATTTGTTACAGAAAGTGCTAATTTATCTTTTGATTTCAACAAAACAATTGGTCTTTGCCACGATGTAAGTTCTTGTTTTTCTTTTTCTGATATTTTAGCATATTTATTCGCAATTTTCACATTCTTAATCATAACTGCAAATGCCTTGTTTTCTCTATTTTTAAGTTTTCGAAGTTTATTTACACTATTTTCATTTTGGGCATCACACATTAAATGATAACCTCCTAAACCCTTAATTGCCAACACACTACCCTTTTCTATAAGATACGAAACTATATCAGTTATATCTTTGGTATTTGTAATATAATTGCATTTGTAATGAAGTGTATAATGTGGGCCGCAAGTGTTGCAGGCAACAGGTTGTGCATGAAACCGACGGTCGTACACATTTGTATATTCTGTTTTACAATTGTCGCACATTTCAAATTCTGCCATAGTAGTTTTTTCTCTGTCATATGGTAAATCTTTAATTATTGTGAAACGAGGTCCACAATTTGTGCAGTTTGTAAACGGGTAATTTATTCTGTGTTTTTGAACTTTTATATCGTTCAAACAAGCATCACAAACAGCAATATCAGGGCTAACTTCTGTAACTGCGTTTGATGAACTCTTGCTTTTTTTTATTATGAAATTTGTAAAGTTTTCAAACTTAATTTCTGAAATAGTTATTTTTTTTATTGATGATGCAAGAGGGGCTTGTTTATTTATTTCTCCTATAAAATTATTTATTTCTGCTTTTGAACAACTTACTTTTATAAAAACTCCATCGTTCCTATTTTCCACCCAACCTTTTAATTTTAAGTTTTCTGCAAGAACAAAAATAAAGGGTCTAAAGCCAACCCCTTGTACAAGACCTGTTATTTTTAATTTATATGTTTGTTGCTTCTGTTCTGACATTAAAATTTAATGGCTTATTTTATTGGGTAATTGTTTATTCAGTATTCTGAAAAATGATTATTCCTTAAGAGGACTTCTGAAAATTTTAAATGACACAATGTATAATTATTCAATAAGATAATGTTTTTGTAAAACGTACTAAATGACTAATTTTCAAAAAGTTAAATCTTAGTATTGTTATGTTTATTTTTTCAATATTGTATATTTACAGCATTATATAATTTAAAACGTTTATATAAATATTATTATATTAAGTTTTAATTTTTCCACTAAATTTGTGGTAGAACCAATATAATAAAAAAGCAAACTTATGAAATTATTCGTAATTTCATAAGTTTGCTTTAACTCGTATTATTATGCTAGGCATGACAAGGGAGCAAAAAACTAAGAGTTGCTGCCTTAAAATGCTGACAAACAGAAAAGTAAGATAACTAAAAACAACATATATTTCAGCTGAAATTTAATATCTATTAAATATTGCAGCGGCAGAGTATTTATTCAACCTTTATTTTCAATACAAAACTTCCTTTATCTAAACCGTCTGCACCAGCGACACCTATAACAACTTTATATCCACGTGTTGTTGCATTTAGACTTACACTTCTTGTGTGGTCTTGTGTTTTACCTCTTTTTTTATAATCCCATTTATGGTCTGCTTCGCAAGTTATGCAAGAGCTTAAGTTAGGAACCATAGCATTGCTGTTAAGACCAACCATATAAGCATAAATACTCATATTAGCATTTTTATCATCTGGAACAACAGTTATTTTCATTTTAGAATAAGTTGGTATTTCGCTTACAAAAATAATATGATTTCCTGTAAATTTTTTATTTTGTGTTGCAGGAAAACAAGCATTTGAGCTGTTTGAAGCCCAAGAGAGGTCATGAATTTTCACACCTTCTGCCAAATCTCCTCTGTAGGCAAGAGTTTTTCCTTTTTCACTTTTTGTAGAATACATTTTTAATGGTTTTTGCGTGCTTGTATTTTTCACACGAGACTTCAAGTTGATTTCTAAGGTGTATTCTCCATGGTCTAAACCGTCTGCACCAGTTACTCCTATAAAAATATTATATGGATTAGTTGTTGAATTAAATCGAATTGTTCTTGTGTGATCTTGTGTTTTTCCTCTTTTTTTGTAATCCCACTTATGCTCGGCTTCACAAGAAACACATCTGTCCAAATTTGGAACAATTGGGTATCTATTAGTGCCTACCTGGTAGCCATAAATACTGAAATTTGCATTCTTATCTTTTGGAATTACAGTAATGAAAACTTCAGAATACTCTGGTATTGAAAATCCATGTAAAACATGTTTTCCTGTAAATTTTTTATTTTGAGTTGCAGGAAAACACGCGTTTGAACTTGTGGATGCCCACCTTAAATTTTCCATAAAAAAACCGTTGGATAAATTCCCGGAAAATGATGTTATTTGATTTGGTTTTGCATCAATTGAAATAACTCCCTGTGGGAATTGTGCAAAAATTGAACTAGCAGTTAGCATAAATACTATTGTTAAAAGATTGTGTTTTTTCATTGTTTATATTTTAATAATTTTTGGAAAAATATAAACAAAGCACAATATTTTATAAATAATTTGATAGAATAACTAAAAAAGGCGATAAAATAATTATATTCCTCCTTCATTGCCCTCATCCATACCTTCTCTTTCTCGTCGTTTTTGCTTGTAGTTATTTATTTTATAAGATAGACTCAAGGTAAAAACCGGTGCTTCTCTATACATATTTTCAGAAGAAGAGAATCCTTCTCCTATTACCGTGTAGTTATAATTTCCTGTTTTAAAAATGTCTCTAACTTTAAAAGTAACAGATAATTTTCGTTTGAAAAAACTATGTTTGTATGCAGCTCCGAAGTAAAAGAAACCTTCTCTATTTCCTTGTGCTGTTACAGTTGGGGCATTATATACTCCATCCACCTGAAATCGGTTGTTTTTAGAGAAAATAAAAGTGGATTTAAGTCTAAAATCATAATTTGTACTTTTAGAACTTGTTGTTACTCCAGCAGTTTCTCCTTCAAGATTAAATCTGTAAATGTTTGAATTTGCATATATCAACCACCACTTTAAAACTTCAATATTTCCTGATATTTCAGAACCAAATGCATATTTTTTATCAAGATTATCAAAAGTTTTTAATATTCTTCCATCATCAGTTAATTTTTGAATCCTGTTTATTGAATTATTTGTTTGTCTAAAATATGCTGTAATATTCAGAGAAGATTTTTTAATCTGCTTATTATAAGAGAGTTCGTATGAGTCAACATACTCGGGTATTAAAGAAGGGTTTCCTATTCTTACAGAATAAGAGTCTGAATAGCCAGGGAAAGGGTTTAGGTACCAATGGCGAGGTCTATTAACTCGTTTGCTATATGAGGTCTGAATTTGCTGAGTTCCTGAGAGTTTTTTTGTTAAATGAATGCTTGGAAAAATATCAAATCTTTGTAATGGATAATATTCTTTTGTTATAACTTTCTCAATTAGTCTGTCTGTGTATTCGCCCCTAAGCCCTAGCATAAATTGAAGTCCTATTATATCTCCTGACAAAGTTGAATATATTGAATGTATATTTCTAATAAGCGTGAAATTATTGCTGTATGTTTCATCTATTATCCAATTTTCTGCAATATAATTCTCGTATTTATAATCGCCGGGAGTGTTTCTCATTCTTGATTGTAAACCTGCTTCAAATTTTATTTTATTAGTAATCGGGAAGGTATAGTCCAATTTTAATCTGATTATTTTTTTTGCTCTGTTTTGAAATGTTCTAGATTGGATAGAGCTTAAAATATCAATATAATTTTCTGTTGTATTATTTTCCTTAATATTATTTATTATTCCTCCATTTCTATCTGAATATTGTGCTGATGTAAAAATTTCGTGTCCTTTTTTATTAAATTTATGAGTGTAATCAAAACTTACTGAATAAAACCCTCCATCAACATCATATCTTCCGGTATTATGAAAATACAAGTTTGAAGTATAAGGATTTGAGTATTCATTAATATTAAAATCTGTTCCCATTCCAAAGCCAAAAAATCCATATTTTGCAGAAAGTGAAACAGTATTTTTTTTATTTATATAAAAATCCATTCCGCCTTTTATAGAATAATATTTCCTTTGATGACTTCTTATAGATTCCGAATTTAAAAAGTTTATAGTATCGTTTAAAACAGTTTTTCTTAATGATTTTCCTGAAAAAGTATAAGTTCTGTCGCCATAATTTGCTCCTATAAAATAATTAAATTTTTTAGTTCTATAGTTTAATAAAAAATCCGTTGAATATTTATTGCCTGTTCCAATTGAAACATTAACAATACCAGTTAATCCGGTTTTTTTGCCTTTTTTCATTATTACATTAATAATTCCTGTAGTACCATCAGGATCAAATTTCACAGAAGGGTTTGTAATTATTTCAATATTTTCAACAGATGATGCAGGAATTTGTTGCAAAATATCATTTGCATCTAAAACACTTGGTTTTCCATCTATTAAAACCATAAAATTTGAACTCCCCCGCATTGTTACATTTCCATCAATGTCAACCTGTACAGAGGGAGTATTTTCTAATACATCAACAAGAGTTCCGCCTGTCGAATTTATGCTTTTACTTATGTTTATAACTTTTCTGTCAATTTTATATTCAATAAAATCTTGTTCTGCTGTTACTTCAACACCTTCAATGTTTTCAAGTGATTGTTTTAAAAAAACCTCACCTACATTAATATTTCTAGATTTTGGGTTTATAATAATATTATCTATAGTTTTCTTATAATAGCCAATAAAATCTACTTCTAAAAAATATCGACCGTATTTAACATTAGTTAATTCAAAGAAAGATTTTTCATTAGAAATTACACCGGATACAAGGGAAGAATCTTTTTTACTATACAATACAGCATTTGCAAATATTACAGGTTTTTTGGTATTGATATCTGTAACCGTTCCTTTTATTGTACCATTAATAGGCATTCCTGCTTTTAAATTTCCTGAGTGTGTATGTCTTTCTTGCGACAGTAAAAAACTTGTTTGTAATATTAAAAATATAAAAAAAATATGCTTCATATGTGTATTTTTATTGAGTTTAAAGGTTTCATAAATTTTTTTGTGAAAGCAAAAACCGTGTGTATGAACCTTATTTAATATATTTTGCTTTTTTTAGGCTATGTACCTAATGCAACATCTTATTATAGTAGGTTTTAATTTGACTTCTGAAAACAAAAAAGGTTTATTCTTAGAATTAATATTTTCCTAAATTTAACCCACTTTTTACGTTAAAACTTACTAGCTTAACAGTATCAATGCTATACTAAAAGCAGTAAAACTTTAAATTTTATAGTAGTTTGAACACTCAGAACGAAAGCCTAATACATAAAATTGCGAATAAAAAATGTCTCAAAGATGTAGAAAATAATTTATTAAAAGAAACTGTTTTATATTTGCAAAAAAAAGGAATGATTGAAATAGGAAATTTTAATACACTAAAAGTTGTAAAAGAAGTTGATTTTGGAGTTTATCTTGACGGAGGAGAAGAGGGCGAAATTTTAATGCCAAAAAAATATGTTCCGGAAGGCTTAAAACCAGATGATGAAATTGAAGTTTTTATTTATTCTGACACAGAAGATATGCTTGTTGCCACAACAGAAACTCCTTTAGCAAAAGTAAATGAGTTTGCATATTTGGAAGTAAATGCTGTAAATAAATATGGGGCTTTTTTGGAATGGGGGATTATAAAGGAACTTCTTGTTCCGTTTAGAGAACAAAAAACTGATATGGAAAGAGGCTATTCTTATATAGTTTATATTTATCTTGATGAACAAACGAAAAGACTAGTTGCTTCTGCAAAAATTAATAAGTTTTTAAGTGTTGACCCTCTCTACGGAGCAAATGAACAAGTGGATATTCTTATTCAACAAAAAACAGACATAGGTTATAAAGCAATAATTGATAATAAATTTGGCGGATTATTATATAAAAATGAAGTTTTTAAAGAAATAAATAAAGGCGACAGATTAAAAGCATACATTAAAAAAGTTAGAGAAGATGGAAAAATAGATCTTACACTTCAAAAAACCGGCTACGGGAAAATTGATTCAGTTTCTCAAAACATTATGGATTTAATTAAAGAAAACAACGGATTTATTGCTGTTAATGATAAGAGTTCGCCTGACATGATAAAAGCTTTGTTCGGAATAAGCAAAAAATCATTTAAAAAAGCTATTGGGGCTTTGTATAAAAGCAGACTTATTAAGTTTGAAAAAGATGGAATATGTATTGTTTCTTAAATCTGCTTTTATTCTTTCGTTTTTTTATCTTTTCTATACGACCATAAAGTACTGATTGTCAGCCCTGAAATTATGTGCCAAATTCCCCAAAGTGCTGCTATGAAGGCTGCTCCTCCATATCCGTCAGGGAAAATTTTATTATTAAAAATTAATACTAGTGCAATTCCAGAGTTTTGAATTCCGGTTTCAATAGTTATTGTTTTTCTGTTTTTTAAACCAAGTTTTAAAAGACCTGCTATGCTAAAACCTGTAGTTAAAGCCAATAAATTATGAATAAAAACAATTGGTAACAATAGCCAAACGTGTTTTGAAAAATGTTCGTAATTTGCAGCAATAGCAGCAATAACAAAGATTAGAAAAACTAGAAAGGATATTATTTTTACAGGTTTAAAAATCTTTTTTGTAAGTTTCGGAAATTTGTCTTGAAACCACAGGCCAATAATTAAAGGTAATCCCATCAATAAAGTAATTGTTTTTAAAACTTCAATAAAAGGAATATGAATTGGGTTTTGCAATGGTAAAGAGTCTAAATATAAATTCCCCCATAATGTAAAAGTAAGAGGAGTCATTATTATTGAAGCTAAATCTGAAACAGCAGTAAGACTAACAGAAAGTGCAACATTTCCTTTTGCAAGAGATGTCATAAAATTTGAAACATTTCCTCCGGGGCAAGCTGCAACCAAAAGCATTCCAAGAGAGATTGATACTGGCAGTTTTAAAGAAACTACCAATAAGAAAGTCATTGCGGGCATTAAAACAAACTGGGAAATTAAACCGGTAATAATTGCTTTTGGACTTTTTGCAATATTTTGAAAATTTTCTCTTTTTATTCCTAAGGCAACTCCAAACATAATGAATGCAATAGTAATATTCATTATCATCAGACCGGTTTCATTGAAATTTAGAGTTATTCCGTCAAGTGGTTTTAAAAGCTTATTGTAATTTTCAAACATAGTTTTGGATTAGTTATTCTCAAAAGCGAATATAAAAGTTTTTTTTAATTCTCAATTATTTTCATAATAATATCGGGCTCAAAACCTCTGCTCGAAGCAAACTGTATGAGCTTGGCTTTTAACTTATAAGGGTTGGTTTCTTGTAAACTTTTTTCTTTTTTACTTATAACATTTTTTAACATTTCTAAATAATTTTGGTTGTTTATTTTATTTAATGCTCCATTTATTAATTTCTCAGGTATTTTTTTTTGAAAAAGCATTGTCTTTATTTTTATTTTTCCCCATTTGTTATATTTAAATTTATCATTTACATAGAATTTTACATATCTTTCTTCATCAATATACTTGTTTTTCTCAAGATATTCAATTATTTTTTCGTGTTCAAATGGGTTTGCTTTCCAATCATATAATTTTTTTTGAATATCAAATTTGCATTTTTCGGACTTGCTGCAAAGGAACATTGCTTTATTTAAGGCTTTTTTGTATTTTATGTATTTTTGTTCCATAGTTTAAAAAAAACATTACATAAATAAAATTAAACTTATTGCCATTACCATCATACCTGCAACCAATCCATATATTGCAGAGTGAGTTTCTCCATATTCTCTCGCAGTTGGAAGCAACTCATCCAATGAAATAAAAACCATAATACCTGCAACTGAGGCAAATAAAAGTCCGAAAACTGTATCATTAAGATATGGCATTAAAATTAAAAATCCAATAATTGCCCCAACAGGCTCAGCCAAACCAGACAAGAAAGAGTAGAAGAATGCTTTTTTCTTACTTCCTGTTGCATAATACAGAGGTATTGAAACTGCTATTCCTTCTGGAATATTATGAATGGCAATGGCAACAGCAATGGCAACACCTAATTTTGGATCAGAAATTGCAGCTGTAAAAGTTGCCAATCCTTCCGGGAAATTATGAATAGCAATAGCTACTGCAGATAAAACCCCCATTTTCAAAAGTTTTTTTCTTTTTGCTGCTTCAACTTCCGTTTCAAGGTTTTCAATTTTATGTACTTCATGTGGATTATCAAATTCCGGAATTAATTTATCTATTATTGCAATTAATAATATTCCTCCAAAAAAACCTGCTATTGTGTACCAGTTACCCATTTTTTCACCATGTACACCAACAAGGGCATCTTGTGCTTTTGAAAATATTTCAACCATTGAAACATAAATCATAACTCCTGCAGAAAAACCTAAGGATACAGATAAAAAACGGGTATTAGTTTTTTTAGTAAAGAATGCTAATGCACTTCCTATTCCAGTGGATAAACCGGCAAAAAGGGTAAGTAAAAATGCTTGTATTATTATTTCTGTTGTAATCATTTGTATTTTTTATTCAACAATAGCTGTCTTGCTCATTATCAAAGATTTATATTTAACAGAAGGAGATGGTATAAACTCTCCTATTCCATATTCATTCCATTTTTTATCAACTAAATTAATAGTATCTTCATCAGAAGTTACAATATCGGGCCAGTCTCTTTTGAAATTATCAATGTCTGCACGTTTTCTTGTACCATCAATAATAAGGTGTGAAACTTCATTTTCATTTTCAGGAATTATTATCGTACAATCTCTCATTGGTTCAATATTCCCGGCAAAAATCCAAGTTGTTTGTTCAATGTCAAAAACATCAACAGGATAATCAACAAAGATTAAAAATTTTACTTTGTTAATTCCTTGTTCTTTAACAAGTTGTTTTGCTAAGTTTTCAACATGATGTTTTTTATTTTTTTCAAAAGAAATAAATAAAAATGATATGTCTTTTCTTAAAAGTTCGTCATTAATTTCTTTAATCTCAGGATATTTTTGTTTTAAATTTATAATATCAAGTTCTATATTTTTAAGATTTATTTTCAATTTTTCATGATACGATTTTTCTTCCTCATATTTTTCTGTTGCATCAATTCCCATTTTACTTCCAAATGCAAATTTTGATGAAGAATGGTCAAGAATATCTAAAGGTCCTTTTATAAATACAACATCATCTTTGGGCTCAGTATTTTGAGACACTACTTTGGCAAGTTGTTCATAATCTGCTATTTGCACATCAGAATTAAATACTGCAAGCATTTTATTAAACATCATAGCACCAGCTCCCCAAAGAGAGCTCATAACTTTTTGAGCTTGCCCCGAATAGCTTTTTTCTATACTTACCAAAGTTAAATTATGAGCAACTCCTGCATCCGGTATGTTCATATCCGAAATTTCCGGCAATATTACTAACTTTATTGGTGCAAGAAAGATACGTTCAGTAGCACGTGCTATATACGCATCTTCCATAGGAGGTATTCCAACAACAGTTGCAGGATATATTGCATTTTTTTTGTGAGTTACACAAGTTACATGAAATTTTGGATACCAATCTGCCAAAGAGAAAAATCCGGTATGGTCGCCAAAAGGTCCTTCCCAAATTAATTCTTCTTTCGGATCTATATAACCTTCAATAATAATATCTGCATCAGCAGGAACTTCTATGTTTTGGGTAATTGCTTTTACCATTTTTACTTTTTGCTTCCGCAAGAAACCTGCAAGCATATACTCGTCAATATTATCCGGCAAAGGTGCTGTTGCAGAATATGTAAGAGAAGGGTGTCCGCCTAAAGCAACAGCAACAGGCATTAGTTTTCCAAGTTTTTTATATTCGTTATAATGTCTTGCTCCAACTTTGTGTTTGTGCCAGTGCATTCCGGTTAGGTTTTTTTCAAAAACTTGCAAACGATACATTCCAACATTCCGAATATCTGTAATAGGGTCTTTTGTAATAACTTGCGGGAATGTAATAAATTTTCCTCCATCTCTATTCCACGTTTTTAGAACCGGCAAAATTGATAAGTCAATATTTTTATGTACTACTTCTTGGGATTTTCCTTTTCCTGATATTGTTTTTGGCATATACGAAGAAATTGATGCAAGTTCGGGTAACATTCTTAATTTATCAAGCAATCCTTTCTTTGGAGAGGTCATAGTTTTAAAAAGGCTTTCTATTTCTTGTGCAATTTCATTAAAATTATTAACATTAAGTGCAATTTGCATTCTTTTTTCAGATCCAAGGGCGTTTATTAAAACAGGAAAATCTGTTCCATTATTTTCAAATAGCAATGCTTTTCCTCCTCCTTTTTGTTTCGACATTCGGTCTGCAATTTCCGCAATTTCAAGCTCTGTATTCACTAAAACTTTAATTCTTTTTAGTTCTCCTGCCTGTTCTAATTTATTTATAAATGTTTCCATAGTATTTGTTTATTTGTACAAATTTATTGTCCTAAAAAGACGAGTTCGTGCTTATCCTTATAGTCATAAATATAAAATAACTATCAGAATACAACCTTATTATTTGGCTGTATATTAATAACTTAACTCTTACACATGTCAGTAAATGCTGTTGTAACCCAACTTTTTTTTCGAACTCTAATTTGTTTGAGAAAAATAATCAACATTAATTTTGTCTGAATTATAAAGATAAATTATATTTTCATTTGTTTCTTGTTTATAAAGTAAAATACCGTCAGTTTTGAGATATTCGTATTTTTTTGCTTCATAAATTACACCGTCAGATTTTTTCCTTTTTATAGTGTTTCCAAGAAACCATCTTCCTCCCTGTCTTCCCGATTTTATTGTTTTAATTTTCACATTTTCGTTCAAATTAACAGAAAGAGTTTTTTTATTATAAAAAAAGAAAAGAAGTTGTTTTTCTTTTGTTTGAATATTTTCAATTATACAGGCAAAATCTTCTTCTTCATCTTTGTCAAAATAGCCGAAAGCAATGTAATTTAATTCAAATTTCTTATATTTCTCAACAAAAAGCTTCCAATTTGTTGATTTATTATCAAAATACCTATTTTCCACGTAAAATTCTCGCAATGCTCTTTTATAGTTTGAAGGAATAATCTTTCCAGCTGCACTGTTTCCAAAAATCATATTTATTTGATAATAAATGTGTGAAACTTCAATGTTTTCTTCATAAACATAACCTACTTCATTTCTTAAACTTCTTACTTTGTACCAAGGTTTTTTTATTATTCCATCCTCTGGTTTTTTAATTATTCTTACTGTTTCTCCATAATTTAAAGTCTCAATTTTATTTGCTCCAATACTGTCAGTTTCAAGAAGTTCTGTATTATTTCCTATTATATGTCTTTCATCTTTTTTTGAAAGAAAATAAAGTCCTGCAACAATAATAGCTGTAAATGTTATTGCAGCCATCAACATTACCATGTTTTGCCAGAACTCATTTCCAAGAACGGGTTTTTTTATACTTATCTCTGCTGCATCAAGAATCTTAGTTTGAAGCGAAATAGTGGCTGTTTTGCTTCTTTTTGTTTGTGAGCTAAGTAGAGAAATGCTGAACTCTTCGCAAGACTGAAACCTTTTAAGTGGTTGATTTTGAGTTGCGTGGCTGATAACATCTCTCATCTTATCTGAAACTCCCGTGTAAAACCTATGAGGGTCTGGAAATGGTTGAGTAACAATTTTATTGTAAATTTCATATTCGCTCAAATTTTTATCATAAGGATATTGCCCGGTTAAAATATAAAAAAGTGTTGCTCCAATTGAATAAATATCTGTTCTTCTGTCAAGGACTTTTCCTTTTACTTGTTGCGGACTCATAAAAATTGTTGTTCCTAATTTTGCTCCGCCTTGTGTAACTAATGCCTGATTTTTAACTAATTGTTTTGCAATTCCAAGGTCTATTAATTTAACTTCATTATTTGAAGTTATCATAATATTCGAAGGCTTTATATCCCTGTGTATCATATTCTTATCGTGCATATGCCCAACGGCATTAAGAATCTGGACTATTATTTTTACTGCTTTTGTTTCAGGCATTGGCCCTGATACTAGATCAACGTATGAGTCTAATGTTTGACCTTTTACATATTCTGTAATAATGAATGTTCCTAAATCATTTTTTACATAATCGAACAAACTAATAATATTTGGATGGTTAAGTTTTGCAAGAAGTTTTGCTTCATTAATAAATCTTTTTTTATACTGTGGGTTCTTTTCTAAAATTGGGTTTAACATTTTTATTGCAACTCTTCTTTTAAGCACTTTATGTATGCCTAAATAAACAGTTGACATTCCTCCTTGGTCAATAATTTCATCAATTTGATAATCGTTTATGTATTTTCCGACCATTTTTAAGTTTTCTTTTTTGAGTTCTTACGGTTTATTGATTTTGGTATAATTATTTTTTCTCCCGGGCTAAAGTAAAGCTCATTTTTATTATTTACAATTAGAATATTAATCATATCATCAGAATTTTTATTATAAATATCAGGATAAGACTTTATAAATTTTCCAACTTTATGAATATAAACAGCTTTAACAGGTATATAATATTTTATAAAACTTGCTTTTTTTATCAAACCGGAAGAATATCCTATTTCACTGTTTAACAGTCCGAAATTTTGGAACAATTTATTAGCATCTTTGTTTTCAAACATAAAAATATTAATTAAAGTGTCTTTTGGGTTTGATTTCAAAATAAGCAAACTTGTTTTGGTGCTTTTAGATTTAAATAAATTTACTTTTGTATAATCTTTTGTTGCAAAATATAGTATTATCCCAGTAATTAATAATAAACAAAAAAAGAATAAAATTTGAATATTTTTTTTTGATTTTTTTTTAGTTTCAAAATGCGTATTTGTTTCTTTGCCTGTGTTATAAAAGTTTATTATTTGAACTGTAACATTATCATTTGCTTCTCTTTTTAGCACTTTGCCTATCAATTTCTTTACTTTTTCTTCTGTGTTATTATCTTTTAAAAGAACATTTAGTATCTCTTTGTCTGTTAACTCTCCTGTTAAACCATCAGAGCATAACAAAAGGATATCATCATTTGCAGGGCTTATAAAATCATTACAAATATCAGCATCAACAGTTTGTTTTATTCCTATAGCTTTTGTTATTTCATTTCGTCTGATATGCGTTCTTGCTTCTTCTTTTGTAATTATCTTTTGATTAACCAAATTCATAACATGAGAATGGTCTGTTGTAAGTGGAAATAATTTTTTGCCGGTTTGATAATAAATCCTACTATCTCCAACATGAGCATAATATATCTTATTTTCTCTAACAAGAGCCAAAACGATTGTTGTTCCGGGCTTTATCTTTGGATTCTTAGTTTGGAAATATTCGTATACTAATTTATTTGCAAATTTAATAGCTTCTGATATTAACTTCTTAGGTTTTGCCTCCCATTCTTTGCTCACAAAATTTTTGATATGTTTTATGGTTAATTCAGCAGCTTCTTTTCCCCCCTTAACACCTCCCATTCCATCGCATAAAATAAAAAATATTCCATTTATTGTTTCAATTTTGATAAAAGCATCTTCATTTTCTTTTCTAACATTTCCTTTATGTGAAATGCCAAAATAATTGAAGTTTTTTAACTCTTGTGTTTTTATCATTTTTTATTGAATCTTTGAGATGTAAAATTAATCAAAATCTTTTAGTTTTTTACTTTAAATGAAAAATTAACATCCTAAACCTAAACCCGTTTTATGAATTTGTATAATAATTGTAAAAAACTACCTTTGTAATCACACTAATTATAGAAATTTGTTCAAGTTTTCACTTAAAAATATTATAAAAAAAGATTTTTTTAAAAATGTTTTAACTTTAATGTCGGGTACAGCAATTGCTCAAACAATTAGTTTAATTTCAATCCCTATTTTAACAAGACTTTTTACACCAGACGAGTTTGGTGTTTTTGCTGTATATTTTGGAATAAGTTCTCTTCTTGCATCAATATCCGGGGGGAGGTACGAATTAGCCATAATGCTTCCAAAAAAAGACTTAAATTCATACCAAATCTTAATTATCAGCTTCTGGCTTGTAATTCTCACTTCTATTTTAAGTCTAATTTTTTTATTTATATTTTTTAAGCCAATAGCAACATTATTAGAGATTCAATCTTATAAATATTTTATATTCCTTATACCAATAACAGTTTTTTTGTTAGGAACCTACAACATCCTTAGTCAATGGCTTAGTAGGTTTAAAAAGTTTAAAGATATTGCTATTTCTAATGTTTCAAAAAATAGCACAGCAGTTTCATCTAAAATAGCTGCTGGTCTAATATCGCTAAATGTTTTCGGATTAGTAATTGGAGAAATTATTGGTCAATTTTTCTCAATCTTAGTTTTGTTTTTAAGAAATAAAAAAAATGCTTCTTTAAAAAAATACAAAATCAATAAACAAATTTTAAAACAAGAAATGAAAGAAAATAGAAATTTTCCTTTTTTTTCAATGCCTATGGCCTTTCTTAATTCAATATCTGTTAATATTCTAATATATATTCTTACAATTATTTTTAACACAACAATTGTTGGCTTATATACACAAGCAAATAAGGTAATTAATTACCCTTTAAATTTTATAACATCTTCTTTCGCTTCTGTTTTTTATCAAAAAATAACAAAAACAGGTCGTAAATCGAAGCTCTACCTATATTCATATCTTTTTTCTTTCTTTACTGCATTAGTTATTTTATTACCTGTGGTTTTTTGGGGAGAAGAGCTATTTAGTTTTGTGTTAGGAAAAAAATGGGCATTTTCAGGTAATATAGCCAAACTTATCATTCCTATTGCGGTATTTGGTTTTGCAACAAGGAATGTAAGCTCTGTTTTTTCTTTATTAAAAAAGCAAGAAATAACATTAATTTGGCAAATAATATTTCTTACTTTTGCTCTTTTAATTTTTTATAATTTCAAAACTGAAAGTTTAGAAAAAATATTATTATATTTCTCTATTTTCGGTTCTATAATGTATTTTATTTTAGCAATTATAGGCTATATGCTTTTACAAAAAAATAAAAATATTATTTAGATAAAGTTGCTAATAAAATAATTAATCGAAACAAATAAAATAAATTCTTAAAATTTCAACTTCATAAAATGTATTTATAAAAAAACAATGGAAACATTAATACCAATAATATCATTAATCATAGGTTTCATAACAGCTTGGCTATTTTTTCATTTCTTACTAAAAAATAATACTGTAAAAAAATCAGACTTTAACTTTCTGCAAAAAGAAAAAGAAATCTCGGATTTTAAAAATGAAACATTGCTTTCCGAAAAACAAAAGTTAGGAGATGAGCTTGACAATAACAAACAAGACATTTTAAACCTGCGAGAAGATTTATCAGACATAAAAACTTCGCAGGCAAAAAAAAGCACCATAATTGAAAACCAAGAAAAAGAAATTCAAGAACTTAAAATTGACATTTCTAATTATCTTAATGAAATTGAAAAACTGAAAGAAAAAAATAGTAAGTCTGAATCTGAAAAGGTTGGATTAGCAGAAAGAAATTTAAATCTTCAAGACAAACTTCAAACTCAAAAAGAAGAGGTTGAAAACATAGGCAAAAAATTCAGCAATGAGTTTAAAGTCCTAGCAAACAGCATATTGGAAGAAAAAAGCAAAAAATTTACAGAACAGAATAAAGAAAACTTAAAAGTACTTTTGGATCCTTTAGGAGAGAATTTAAAAGAATTTAAAAAGAAAGTTGAAGAAACTTATGATAAAGAGTCTAAACAACGTTTTTCATTAGAAACCAAGATTAAAGATTTAGTTGACTTGAACCATAAAATAAGTGAAGAAGCTAAAAACCTTACAAATGCTTTAAAAGGTTCTGCAAAAACACAGGGAGACTGGGGTGAAATGATTTTAGAATCAATCCTAGAAAATTCCGGTTTGGAAAAAGGACGTGAATTTTTTGTGCAAGAATTTTTAAGAGACGATGTAGGAAATACCATAAAAGGAAAAGACGGAAGAAAACTACAGCCCGATGTTTTGATAAAATATCCTGACGGAAGAAATGTTATTATTGATTCAAAAGTTAGTTTGGTTGCTTATGAAAGATATGTTTCCGCAGAAAATGATGAACAAAGAAACCATGAATTAAAATTGCATATTACATCAATAAAAGCTCACATAGATGGTTTAAGTGCGAAAAATTATGACAATTATTCAAAATCATTGGATTTTGTTATGTTATTTATGCCAATAGAACCTGCATATTTGTTAGCAATTAAAAATGATAATGCTTTATGGCATTATGCTTACAAGAAAAAAATATTGTTAATTAGCCCAACAAACCTAATTGCAGCACTAAAATTAGTTGCTGATCTTTGGAAAAGAGAACATCAAAATAGGCACGCTTTTGAAATTGCAGAAAGAGGAGGATTACTATACGATAAATTTGTAAGTTTTATTGAAAGCCTTGAAGATGTTGGCAAAAGCATTAACAAAGCAAATGCTGGTTATGAAACTGCAATGAAACAATTAAAAGACGGAAAGGGAAACATAATTGGACAAGTTGAAAAACTTAAAGAACTAGGTGTAAAAGCTCAAAAATCAATTCCCTCGAAATTATTGGAGGATTAAAATCTTAGGTACTACAACAAATTTAGTGGATAAAATTATTTGATATTTAAAACTAGTCTCTCTCAAATTATAATAATAATAGAACTAAATTTTGTTATATTTTTTTTACAGACCCTGCGGGTTTTAAAAACCCGCAGGGTCTTATTCTTATCTAATAATTAGCATCATTCATAAAAAGTTTATAATTATCCGGAATTGTTTCTTCTTTAAGCAAACAACCTTTTCGTGGTAATGGATAAATTTCATCATATCTTTCAGTTTTATCCATACTTACACGTCTGAACATGTGTGAACGATTAAGCAAATT
>CAMZKL010000004.1 GCA_947311255.1 uncultured Chlorobiota bacterium
TGTGCGTTTATTATAGTTGTTACGAAAACAAAGATAATAAACAAAACGATTTTAAAAGATTTTGTTTTCATAATATTTTATTTTTAAAGGTTTACTTGGGGGTGCGACTTGGAGTCGCGCCCCCAATTTCGTTTGGAGTCGCACCCCCAATTTCGTTTGAAGTTGTGCCCCCAATTTCGTTTTTGCGTTTACAGACCCTGCGGGTTTTTAAAACCCGCAGGGTCTTTTTTTGTTGTCAATACAAAGGTAATAAAAATAGCAAAAAATAGAATTTTTTTTTGTTTTTTGTGTAAGTTCTTCATCCGATGATTTTAAGTCATCGGATGAAAATTGGATATTTGTTTTTGTAAAATAGTTTGTTTATTATTTTCTACTAATTCCACCACCAGATGATTTGCTAATGTTTTTTTCAGTTGGGTTTCCTTTGTATTTAATATGCCCTCCACTAGATGCACTTGCATCAATAGATTTTTGGGCAATAATCGTAATTTCTGCTCCACTGGATGCTTTTGCGGTAACATTTACTGATTTTAAATCTTCGGCATCAATTTCGGCACCGCTATTTGCATTAGCATCAAATTTTAGAGAATTTCCGGAAATTTCAACTTCAGCTCCGCTACTACTTTTGCAAGTTAAGTTTGTTACTTGAAGTTTTAGTTGTATTTCAGCTCCGCTAGATGCAGATAATTCAAGATTTTCGCTTTCAATTTTCTTTTCGCCTTCAATACTTGCTCCACTAGTTGCTTTTAGAGAAACTATTTGGGGCATTACAATATATACTTTTTTAGATTTTGCTTTTCTTACGTTTTTTTCAAAATAAATTTTTAAAACATTCCCTTCTACTTTTGTTATAATTAAGTCAATAATGTTATCATCTGCTTCAACGCTTACTTTTTTATTGCTTCCTTGAGTAATATAAAGGTCTATTCCTGTGCTTACTTTTACAGAGTTAAAATTTTCTGTAATTTTTCTGTTTTGTTTAATTACATTTTTGCTACCTGTTATTCCTGATAAAGTGCAAGACATTATAAGTGCCGTAATTATTGCAATTCCAAATACTTTAGTTGTTACCATCTTTGTCTGTTTTTTAATTGTTAAAAATTATTTATCTTAAAGACGAAGTGAAAAATAAAATGTTACAAATTTTAATAAAAGTAAAAAATAATTTTATCTAATTATGCGTAGGAAAGTATTGCGATTTAAAAATGTTTATCGTGGCACGTATTAAGGTGCCACGATTTGAGGATATAAAATTAATTTAACAAAGCTTTTCTTTTTAAGAGAGGTTCAATAGATGGTTCTCTACCTCTAAAGTTTTTATAAAGAGACATTGCATCATCTGTTCCCCCTTTTGACAAAAGTTCTTTACGAAACTTAGATGCAGTGTTTTTGTCAAATAAACTTGTTTCTTTAAATGCTTGAAAAACATCAGCGTCAAGAACAGCAGCCCATTCGTATCCGTAGTATCCAGAAGAATATCCTCCACTAAAAATATGAGAAAAATTTGTGCTTTTATATCTTACAACAATTTGAGGGAAAAGCCCGATATTGCTAAGTGCAGTTTTTTCAAATTGATTAATGTCAATGTTTTTGTCTTGTTTTTTCAAAGTGTGCCAAAACATATCTAAATATGCAGCAGCAATATATTCCACAGTTTTAAAGCCTGTATTGAAATTGCTAGAGTTTTGAAGTTTTTCAATTAAACTGTCAGGGATTGTTTTACCTGTTTTGTAATGTTTAGCATAAAGTTTCAGCATTTCGGGTTGGGAAGCCCAATTTTCCATTAGCTGAGAAGGAAGTTCAACAAAATCTCTTGCGACAGAAGTTCCCGATAGGGTAGTGTATGTGCAGTCAGATAATAAGCCATGTAGTGCGTGTCCAAATTCATGAAACATTGTAGTAACTTCTTCAAAACTTAAAAGTGCAGGTTTGTTTTGAGTTGGTTTTGTAAAATTACAAACGTTCATAATAATTGGTTTAATGTCTTTTCCATTAATTCTAGATTGTTTTCTGAAACTTGTCATCCAAGCACCTCCTTTTTTACTATCTCTTGGGAAATAGTCAGTGTAAAAAATTCCAATATGAGTTCCATCAGCTTCTTTAACTTCAAAAGTTTCCGCATCTTTATGGTAACTAGGGAGATTGTTAAGAGGCGTAAAAGTTATTCCGTATAATTTATTAGCAAGGATAAACATTCCTTGTCTAACATTTTGGAGTTTAAAATATTTTCTTAGTTCTTCTTGGTCTAAATCGTATTTTTCTTTTCTAATTTTTTCAGAATAGTACCACCAATCCCAAGGTTCTAATTTAAAATTTTTGCCGTCTTTTATAATTGTTTTTTGCAATTCTTCGGCTTCTTTTTTTGCAACAGGAAGAGCGGCTTCCCAAATTTTGTTTAATAATTTATAAACATTTTTAGGTTTTTTAGCCATGTTTACGTCTAAAATATAATCGGCATGGCTTTTAAAGCCGAGCAAATTAGCTTTTTCAATTCTTAGGTTTATAATTTCTTTAATAATTTCTTTGTTGTCGTTCTCATCGTTATTATTTCCTCTGTTTATGTATGCTTTAAAAAGTTTTTCTCTTAATTTTCTATTATCAGAATATGTTATGAAAGGAATTAAACTTGATTTTTGAACTGTAAACATCCATTTTCCGTGCAAATCTTTTTCTTTTGCTTTTTCTTTTGCTGTTTGAATAACAGAGTTTGGTAATCCTGATAAATCATCTTTGTTTTCAATAATTATATTATATTTATTGTTTTCTTTTAAAATGTTTTCTGCAAATTTAAGAGAAGCTAAAGAAAGTTTTTTATTTATTTCTCTGAAACGTTCTTTTTTGCTATCTTCAATGTTAGAGCCACCTCTAACAAAATTTTGAAATACTTTATTTAGTAAAGAATTTTGTTCTGTGTTTAGCTTAAATTCATTTTTATGCTCGTACACATATTTAATTTTTTTAAATAATTTGGGATTTAATGAAATGTCGTCTTCATGTTTTGAAATAAAAGGTGCAATTTCTTTTGCAATTTCAATTATGCTGTCATTTGAGTTGGCACTTTTAAGGGCATAAAATATTGAACTAATTCGAGATAATAAATCTCCGCTATTATCAAGAGCAACAAGTGTGTTTTCAAAAGTTGGTTTTTCTTTGTTGCTAATAATTGCATCAATTTCTTGATTGTGTTTTTTTATTGCTTGCTTAAATGCAGGTATGTAGTGCTTGTTTTTAATTTTGCCAAATGGGGGAATTTCAAATGGTGTGTCAAATTTTGCTAATAAAGGGTTGGTATCCATAGCTGTTTTATTTTTTTCATTAGTTTTGTTTTTTTTATTGGTTTCTTGTTGGTTACAAGAAAAAATAGTTATTAATAAAAGCGATAAAATAATTGATAGTTTTGTCATAATTTTTATGGTTTTAAAATTAATATTAAATGTAGTTACAATTTATTTGTAGTACGATATAAGCCCATTTGATATAAAAAAACAAAGATGTAAAAAAAAGTGAAAAAAAAACTTGTTAAATCAAAAAATAAATTGACATTTGCACGATTTTTTGAAACAGCTACAAAAGGCAGTATTAAGTAGCTGATTATTAACATATTATAATTGTAATTATGGATATAAATATTTTGAATATATTTTCAGTCTTCATGGTATTATTTGCCGTGATTGATATTATTGGTTCAATACCAATAATAATTGACCTTAAAACAAAAGGGAATAAAATACAGGCCTTTAAAACAACAATTATTTCTCTAATTATTCTTACATTGTTTTTGTTTGTAGGAGAGGCATTGTTAGGTGTTTTTGGAGTTGATATTTCATCTTTTGCAATTGCAGGTTCGTTTATTTTATTTTTTCTTGCACTAGAAATGATTTTAGGTATTGAACTTTTTAAAGGACAAAGTCCAGAAGGAGCATCAATTGTACCTCTTGCTTTTCCTATTATTGCAGGAGCAGGGTCAATTACAACTTTGCTTTCTCTAAGAGCGGAATATGCATCAATTGATATTATGATTGCTCTGATTTTAAATATGATTGTAGTTTTTATTGTTCTAAAAACGACAAAATATCTAGAAAGAGTATTGGGAGTATCCGGAATAACAGTTTTAAGAAAAATATTTGGAATTATTTTATTGTCAATTGCAATTAAACTTTTTATGTCAAATATTGCAGCATCAATTGGTTTATATTTTCCTGGTTTGGTAAAATAAATTAATTTCTGTTTGATTAAAAAGTTTACATAAGGTTTGTTGAAAAACGTTTAATGGATTGATATTTAGTTGATTATATATAAGGCTAAAAGAACAAATATAAGGTTTATGAAAAAAGACTTGTAATTTTCTTTGCATTCATTATAATATTTTGCAAATCAGTTATACGCCTTTTTTGTGCCTTTTTCAATTTGAAGTATTTATCGTCTTCATTTCACAGAATCTTCAAAAGACGTATGTCTGAATTTTTTGCAAGACTTACAGAATTTTTCTGTGAGCTTTTTTTCCGGCATTCTGTTTGCAAATTATCTTATTTATAAAATTAAAAAGCGTTAAATACTGTTTTTAGTTTAAAAAATAATTATTTTGCAAAAGATGCAAAACAATGTGTTTCAAATAGAGAAGTTAAGAAAGTTCACTCTTTACGGTGTTTTGCTAATACTTACCTTAATAATTGCCCTAATTCTTCTGTTACAAACTGCATATATTCAAACAAAAATTACAAAATTTGTTGTAAGTGAGATATCCAAAGAATTGCATTCAGATATTGAAATTGGAAATGTAAAAATTAGTTTGTTTAGAGGTTTCGTTTTTAAAAATATATATATTCAAGACCAAGAAAAAGACACTTTAATTTTTGCAAAAGAAATTTCCCTAATACCTAATGGTCTGCAAATCAACTATAATGATTTGTCAATGAAAGAAGTTAGCGTAAAGGATTTATACGTAAATTTATATGAAATAGAAAAAGACAGTTTAAATGTTCAGTACTTAATTGATGCTTTAAAACTTGATAATAAAAAAGATTCGGACAATAATTTTAATTTTTATTCGCAAAAAGTATTAATTACAAATTCAAAATTTTCTTATAAGGAAAACGATTCAATTTATATTCCGGGTGTAAATTTAAAAGATTTAAAATTCGATAGTATAAATAGTTTATTTTTAAATTTTAGTATAAAAAATGAAAAAATAAAGTCGGAAATTGATAAAATTTCATTTACTGAAAAAAGTGGTTTCAAATTGTCCGATTTAAGTTCAAAAAAGATTCTTGTTAATCCTAAACAAATTCATTTAAAAGAACTTGTACTAAAAACGCCAAGTTCTGAGCTTGCTTTTGATAGTTTAAATGTTGATTTTCCTGCTAAATATAAATTGCAAGATTATAAAAATGATTTAAAGGCTAATATATCAATTCAAAAACACGCATATATTTCTTATAATGACATTAATTTTTTTACTTCAGATACAGTCAATTATTCAGGAAAACTACAAGTTTCCGGAAACATAAACGGGAGTTATAATAGTTTCATATTTAATGATTTAGAATTGAAATATGGAAGTATTATTAATTTAAAACTTGATTCGGATGTAAAAAATCTTGATTTTATTGAAAATACCTTATTTAATGTAAATATTAAGAGATTTAATATTGATTTTAAAAAAATTAAAACGGTAAAAATACCTTTTATTAAAAGTTTGCTAAGTAAATTACCCGATGCATTTACAAAAGTTGGAGAAATAAATTATACTGGAACTACAAAAGGTAGATTTTCAGATTTCACTTCAATAGGAGAAATTTATGGAGAGTTTGGAGGTATTTTAATAAACACAAATGGAACAAAAGACTCATTATCTTTAATAAACCTAAATGGGCAAATCACTGCAACTGAAATTGATGCGTCTAAAATATTTGGAGTAAATAATTTTGGAAAAACAAGTTTTAACCAAGAATTTGCTCTTTCAATATCAAAAAATAAGAAACTTAAATTAAAAACTTTTGGGAAAATTAATGAGTTAAATTATAAAGATATTCGTTTCTCAAATATTGATGTCTATACTACTTTAAATGATAAAAAAATTGATAGTTTAAACATAAATATTAATCAAAAAGAGATAAAAGCACATCTTATAGCTAAGGTAGATTTTTCTTTTGAAGTTCCAATTGTTAAATTTGATTGTATGGTAGAATATGCATATTTAAAGCATTTTGGACTTGATAAAAAAAACAATGATTCAAAAATTAATTTTAGTGCAACAGCAGATTTTAAAGGCTTAAATATTGATGATTTTATAGGAAATATTAGATTAAAATCTCCTTTTGTTATAAGCAAAAATTCATTAGCGTTTAGAATGAACAAATTAAATTTAGTAAGTAGTTTATCAACTAAAAAAGATTCTGTTAAAACTATTAATTTGGAATCTGATATTGTAGATTTAAAAATTATAACAAAAGACAAAACATCGGAAATATTAGCAGCTTTAGAAAATTTAACAGAAGAGTTATTAAAACCCGAAAGTATAAAACAAAAAACTTATACTGATATTTCATCAGGATATTTGAATTTTGAGGTAAATATAAAACAACCTGAATTTATAAGTAATTTATTTTTTCCGGATTATCATATTTCACCAGAAACAAAAATTATTGGGCTATATGATCCCGCAAAAAAATATTTAAACCTTTCATTAAACTCTAATAAATTAAAATATAAAAACATAATAGTAAATGATTTTTATTTAATTGCCTACACCGGAGAAGGAAAGTTGTTTGGCGGAATTGGTGGATCTTCGTTTTTGCCTAGTAAAAATATAAAAATAAATAACATAAGTATTGAAGGAGATTTGCATGAAGAAACAATTAATTACAATTTAAGATGGGACAATTTTAAAGATTCAGCAAACTATTCGGCAAATATTGTAGGATTTATTGAAATGAACAAAAACATAAGTAATTCTTATAATTGTAAAATTAATAATTCGGAAATTATAATGAACAATGTACCATGGAAATTTAACAATGCAAGTGTTTTGATTGATTCTACAAGAATAACAATTGTAGATTTAAAGTTTGAAAATAATGGACAACAAATTTATTTGGACGGAAATATTTCAAAATACCCAGGAGATATTCTTTTTGCAGAATATAAAAACTTTGAAATTTCAAACTTGCAACCAATTCTAGAAAAAGATATTTCTTTCTCAGGAAAACTGTTTGGAAGTACTACATTTGCTCATTTATATGATGATTTGCTAATATTTACCGACGACTCTATAAGTAATTTGAATGTTAATAATATTGATTTTGGGAACTTTTATTTTAAAAGTAAATGGGATGATTTAGAAGGAAAAATTCATTCAAACGCATACAATTTAAAAGGAAGACACAAACAATTTATGAACGATACAATTTATGGAGATTATTTCCCTGAAACTGAAAAAATGGATTTTAAAATTGATATAAGGAGTATGTCTTTAAAAATGTTTAAGGATTATTATTCTGAATATGTAAGGTTTAATCCGTCTTCCTATTTTGCTGGTTTAGTTAATGTTTCTGGGCACATTAAAAAACCCGAAATATCAGGGAATTTAAAAATAAAACAAACATCTGCACATATAGAATACTTAAATACAAATTATAATTTTGAAGATATAAATATATCAATTTCCCCAAAAAATATAAGAATTGCCAAAACCTATTTTTCTGAAAAAGAGGGAGGAACAGCTTTTTTGAAAGGTCATATTTCTCACAATAATTTTTCTGAATTTAAACTCGATGTTGATTTAAAAACCGAAAATTTAAAAATTATGGAATTAGAGCGAGCTGAATCCTCTTCCTTTTATGGAACAGCATTTGGAACGGGAGATATTAATTTTTCTGGCCTATTAAATGATATAAAACTAAATGCAGACATAAAAACAGATGAAAACACAAAAATATTTATACCTATTTCATCCAATGAACAACTTGAAGGAAACAGAAATTTTATTCGCTTTGTTACTGATACAACCATTACAAAAAGTAAGAAAGAAAAATATGTTGCTGACTATAGTGGATTCTCTATGATTGTAAAATTAGATGTAACCCCCGATGCCGAAATACATATAAACCCAAACGAATCCGGGACTATATACACCAAAGGGGAAGGTGCCTTAAACCTTACTCTTAATAAAGAGGGAGATTTTAATATGTCAGGAGCATATACAATTTTAGATGGAACATATGAATTGGAACTAGTTAGGCTACCAAAAATATTTAGAATTAAAGAAGGAGGAAAAATTGTTTTTAATGGAGCTCCGGAAGATGCAGAAATAAACATATCTGCTTATTATGAACTTAATAATGTAGTTTTAAATGGATTATATCCTGATATTGAAAGAGAATCTATCGATAAGTCTAATGTTATATGTTCTGTAAATTTAACAGAAACACTAGTTGAACCAAAATTATCACTCAAGATTGATTTGCCGGAGAATAGCGATTCAGAATATGCAGATAAATTACAATCATTTAACGAAAAAGAAATAAATGAACAATTTTTAGCACTTTTATTGTTAAAAAAGTTTTATAATTTTAATAATATTGAAGGAGTTTCTGATGCAACAAAACCACTAGGAGGAGACATTATTGCAGGGCAATTAAATGATGTTTTAGAAAAATTTAGTAAAGATATTGAAATTATAATAGATTATAACCCCGGAGAGCTTAATAAAAGCGATGAATATGGTGTTCAAGTTGCTGGAAAATTTTTAGACGACAGAATAGAATATAGGTTTGGCGGAGGATATGGTGGTAAAGAAAATATAGCAGGGAAGAATGAAAAAATAGTTGGAGAGGTTGAAATAGAATATAAGATTAATAAAAAAGGTAATATTAGAGGAAAATTTTATAATAAAGCAAATGATAACCTTGATGATGAAGGAAATTATAAGCAAGGCGTAGGATTTGTTTTAAAAGGAAAGTTTGATTCTTTTTTCTTTTGGAAACATAAAGATAAAGGAAAAATGGAGGAGGACACAATTTATGAGAATAACTAAACCCGCTTTATGTATTAATATTTCATTATGAGTGTTCAAACAAAAAAAAAGTATGAAAGTGAAAAACATAGTTAAGCGTTATGTTTTGTTGTAGTTTTAGTACCTAATAGAAAGTTTTATGCTAAAAATAGTTAAATTAAGATGCTGATTTAATTTATTTTAAGAATATTTTATAAAAAATAAGGTATCCTTTTTAAAATTAATTAAATTTGCCGAAAACAAAAAAACATATGGCAACTACTGCAGATTTTAGAAACGGACTAACAATAGAATTTAAAAACGGATTATATAAAATAGTTTATTTTCAACACGTTAAACCCGGAAAAGGTCCGGCTTTTGTAAGAACCAAATTAAAAAACCTTGATTCCGGAAAGATTTTAGAACATACATTCACATCAGGTGTAAAAGTTGTTGAAGTCAGAATAGAAAGACATCCATACCAATTTCTTTATAAGGATGATATGGGGTATGTATTTATGCACCAAAAAACTTATGAGCAAATTACATTGCAAGAACACCTTGTAGATAACAATGATTTACTAAAAGAAGGACAAGAGGTTGATATACTTTTTAGAGCAGAAAACAACCAAGTTTTATCTTGTGATTTGCCGGATTTTATTGAACTAAAAGTAGAATATACTGAACCCGGTTTCAAAGGAAATACTGCTTCTTCATCAGCAACAAAGCCTGCAAAACTTGAAACAGGTGCAGAAATTAAAGTTCCTTTATTCATAAATATTAATGATCTGTTAAAAATAGATACCAGAACAAGAGAATATTCTGAAAGAGTTAAATAATCTTTTTAAAACTAGAATATGGCATCTAAATCATCAATAAGACGACTTAAATTTTGCAACTTCAAACTAGAAGCTCTGCTCGAAATTACTAATGCCATAAACTCAAATTATACTGTTAAAGAACTGCTCTCAACATACGAGCAAATTTTATTACAAGATTTAAATATTGGAAAAGTTATTGTTTTTGCATTCAGTGAAGAGTGGAAAATTATGCTAAAATCCGGAATAAAAGGAAATGAGCATTCAGATATTGTTGTTAAAGACGATTTATTACAACACGAAGATATAACAACAACATCTTCAACCGGAAATAAAAAACTATTAACATACGATTTTATAATTCCTGTTTTTCATGACAAGAAACCAATAGCTTATGTTTTATTCGGAGACCTAGATGAAGAAAAAGAAGGAGTAAGCCCTACAATAAAACACTTACATTTCATTCAAACACTTACAAATGTAATTTTTGTTGCTCTTGAGAATAAACGAATGTATGAAGACAGTATTCAGCAAGAAAGAATGAAAAAAGAAATGGAATTGGCATCCAAAATGCAAAGTATGCTAGTTCCAGACACAAGTCTTTTTCCAAAAAATAAGGATATATTTGTTGATTCCTTTTATTTGCCACATTTTGATGTAGGAGGAGATTATTACGAGTTTGAGAAAATTTCTGAAAATGAATATTTCTTTTGCGTTGCTGATGTCTCCGGAAAAGGAATTTCTGCGGCTCTGCTTATGTCTAATTTTCAAGCAAGTTTAAAAGCATATCTTAATACAAATTTAACATTGCCCGAACTTGTTCAGCGTCTTAACATAAGAGTTATTGACAGTGCACAAGGCGAGAAGTTCATAACTGTTTTTGTTGGGAGTTATAATACAGAAAAAAGAGAACTCAAATATATAAATGCCGGACATAATCCCCCTTTTTTATATGATAAAATAAATAAAAAAATTACAGAACTAAAAGACGGTTGTCCTGGAATTGGAATGTTGGATGAAATCCCATTTATAAACGAAGGAATTATTAAAATTCCAAATCCATCTAAACTTTTTTGTTTTACAGATGGACTTGTTGAATTAGAAAATGAAAAAGAAGAAGAAATTGGTCTTGAAGAACTTGAAAATTGTATCTCAAATAAAAAAAGTGTTGGAGAAAACTTTAAGTGTTTACAAAAAAGATTAAATCTTAAAAAAGGTAATCCTGCCTTATTTGATGATATTACAATCTTAGGGTTGGATATTTTTTAATATTTATAGTTTTGATTTTGTTGAAAGAAACCCCTTCCTAAAAATTGAGGAATATCTAATCTTATAAGTGGCTGATAATTAGGATCTAGCTTCCGCATTAGTTGGAACATGAAACACAAAATAAACATTTAATTATTAATCAAATAAAAGGAAAATAAAAAGAAACACAAATGACAAAGATTTTGACACCCAAGGGCATGACTATAATTCAGCACAATGATTACGTGCAAAAGAAAGCAAGTGTTCCTATGTGCAGAGCAAAATAAATATTATTAACAATAGAACACAATCAAGTCATTCAATATCAATTAATTATAAAAATTTATACAAATGAAAAAAGAAACATTAATTTTAGTCGTAGTTGCATTAATGTTTTCAACAAACATTTTTGCACAAAGAACAAGTGATATTAAGGGAGGAAAAGACTATCCTTTGGTATCTAGATTTAAAGGTTAGTACATTGCTTGGTATAAAATTAAAAATTTTGACAGATACTATATGTTATCTCTAAAAGATAATAAATTAGACAAGTATGAAATTGACGGTAAGGTTACAAGAATTCAGTATGAATCTCAGAAAGAACATTCATTCTTTGAAATTTATAAGAGTTATGAAACCGCTTTAAAAAATGCAGGGTTTAAAATTTTACTAACTTTAGATAAAACAAATTGTGGGGCCAACCTGTCGGAACAATTATACATTGGAGAGTTTAATGGATTAAATGCATTATCAGGAGATAATGTAAAACCGGATTATAGAGATGGTCAATTTGCATATTTATCAGCTAAAAAGAAAATAGATGATAAGGATATTTATATTGTAGTATATGTTACATATTTCAAAGAACCGTTAATTACTTTTGATGCTATTGAAGTTCAATCAATGGATAAAGGCTTGGTAAGTGTAAAAGATTTGGAAACCAATATTACTCAAAATGGTCATATTGCCATTTACGATATTCATTTTGATATCGGTAAATCGGCTATAAAACCTGAATCGGCAAAAACTCTTAAAAATATTGCCCAATATCTAAACGCTCAAACTAATAAAAAATTTATTATCGTTGGTCATACTGATAATACCGGTGGTTTCGAAGCCAATCTTAAACTATCAAAAGACAGAGCTGATGCCGTAAAAAATGAATTAGTCTCTAAATATTCTGTGAAATCTGAACAATTAAAAACATTTGGAGATGGTCAAACAGCACCCGTTGCAACTAATTCAACGGATAAAGGAAAAGCAAAAAATAGACGAGTTGAAATAGTGGAACAATAAAATACTTCTGCCAACATACACAGTAATAATTGGGAGTAAAGATTTGATTATAAGAGTTTTAATTTTAACCATATAGTGTGCTAAAGTGAAAACTTGGGTTTTTAAATGCCCAAGTTTTTATATTATCATCTATTAGACAAAATATTTTCTGATTTTTTAGCTAAGAACGAAAGAAAAAATAGAAAAACAACCTTATATCTGACTGATATTCATTGTGATATATGTAGAGTTATTTAAAAATTAAGTGAAATAATAAAAGAATACTAGGCTTAGCAATGTATATAAATTTGGGGGCGACTAATGTTTAAAATAAAATATTGTGTATATATAAAACAGAGAAGTAAAATAAAACGTTGTTAAAATAAAAAGCTCAACAACAGACTAATAATTGCCAAAAATTCTCATTTTAAGAAAATATTAATGAATATTTTAGATAATCTTGGGAGGAAAGCTGAAAATAATTAGAAGTTCCATTAATTAATAGAATGTAAACAACTAATAATCAGCGATTATTTTTAATGATGTTTAAAATTAAAAATATAATAACACAATTAGACTATTTTTTTCAAATATTCTTTAAAAATGGCAAAAATTTTGATGTAAACAATAAAACTTATATATATACAAATTAACTTTTAACTTTATACTTTTAACTTTATACTTTTAACTTTATACTTTTAACTTTTATACACATGAAAAAAATAATTTTACCAATAATCTTTTTGTTCTTTGGAATAACAAGTTTATTTTCTCAAGTTTCAGACTTCATTTTCTTTTCAGAAGACGGATACCCTTTCAGTTTAATTATGAATGGAGTAAAACAAAATGATAAGCCTCAAACAAATGTAGAAGTTACAGGGCTGTCATCTCCTAGTTATAAAATTAAGATTATTTTTGAAGACAAAACAAAACCAAGTATTAATAAAGTTGTATATACAAAACCAGGTTTAGAAATAACATACAGAATAAAAAAGAACAGAAAAGGAGAAAACGTTGTTCGCTATTTCACGGAAAATCCTATTCGGGAAACTCGTTTTGAAACAGATGAAATTGTAGAAGAAAGATTTATTGACGATAATAATTCCAAAGGAATTCATATTGATATGGATGTAAATGAAACTGGAATAAATTATAATGTTGACACTCCTGATGGCTCCGTAAATGTTAATGCAAATGTAGATATTTATGGAGAAGATGTTCAATATTCAGAAAATGTTGTTGAAAAAGAAAATGCTTATATTGACGAAAATCCGGACGAACAAATATATCAAATGCCTGGTTATAGCGGAAAGATTGGTTGCAATTGGCCTATGGAAAGATATGAATTTGAAAGAGCAAAGAACTCAATTGCAAATAAAGATTTTGCTTCGGACAAACTTAGACTTGCAAAACAAATAGTAAATTCAAACTGTTTCACAGCACAATATGTTAAAGAATTTGTAGAAATTTTTGATTTTGAGTCTGATAAGTTGAAGTTCGCAAAATATGCATATTTGCACACTTTTGATATTAGTAACTACTATATAGTAAACGATGTTTTTGAATTTTCGTCTTCAATAAAAGAACTTGATGATTACATAAATTCTGTTCGCAGATAGAAAGATTTTTAATCAAAAGAATTAAAAAGAACAAGTTTATTATAAATTTGTTCTTTTTTTATTCTAAAAAACTACAATTAAATTTGAAAATACATAGATTAACAGAAAAACTTAATATAAAAAATCCGGTTTTAACTGTCGGAACATTCGATGGTGTACATTCCGGACATCAAAAAATATTAACCAAATTAATAGAATGTGCAAAAAAAATTAATGGAGAATCTGTTGTTTTTACACTTTTTCCTCACCCAAGAAAAGTACTTTTTCAGGACGATAATTTGCAATTTTTAAATACAATAGATGAAAAAATACAGCTTTTGGAGAAAATAGGAATTGATAGGTTTATAATTTATCCTTTTACCAAAGAATTTGCAAAGTTTACTTCATGTAATTTTATCGAAAAAATTTTGCATAACAACTTAAACATAAAAAAGCTAATTGTAGGTTACGATCATAGTTTCGGGAATGACAAACAAAGTGATTTCCAAATTTTAAAAAATTGCTCCAAAAGATTTAACATTGGTATTGAAAAGGTTGAGGCTTTAAAAAAAAGCAAGCAAAATGTAAGTTCAACAAAAATTAGAAATTTCTTACTAGAAAAAGAACTTGAAAAAGCAAATTCCTTTTTAGGATATGAATATTTCATATCGGGAAAAGTGGTTTCCGGCAATAAAATTGGAAGAACTATTGGTTTTCCTACTGCAAATATTTTACCTGATTCTAACAGGTTAATTCCTGCTTCCGGTGTTTATGCTGTTGAGATTATAATATCTAAAAAAAAATATCTTGGAATGTTAAATGTTGGTTCTAGACCAACTGTAACAACTAATAATGACAAAATTATTGAAGTTCATATTCTAAATTTTGGTGATGATATTTACCAAAAAAGGATAAAAATTGTTTTTAAAAAATATATTAGAGAAGAAAAGAAGTTTCCAGATATTAATGCCCTTAAACAACAGCTCATAAAAGATAAAATTAATATTCAGTCTTTAAACCATACACATTAAAACCCCATATTTCATTGTAGTTTAAACACTAACAATAAAATACTAATACATAGAAGGGGTTAAATTTTTTCACCGAAAATATTTTTCTTAGGAATACTTGCAACAAAATCTTTTAAATAAAAAGGCTCAAAATATGCCACATTTTCAAATTTTTTATTGTTAAATGCCTTTTCCGAAAATTCAATCATATAATCTGCTGATGGGAATAAATCATCTATAAAGATTGCATTTTCATGTAAAATTGTGTTTTTGCATTTATCTGCCCCATCACCAAAAAAAATAAGTTTATGTTTGTTAAATTCTTGTAAAAAAGAAGTTGTATCAATTATTTTTGCCTCAATTTTATTTATGGCATTTAAATTATTATTAAATAATTGTGTGTAAACTTCCATTCTTCTTGCATCAATCATAGGAGCAAATAAAACATTATTTTCAAAATTTTTGTTTTTTTTGCACCCCCAAGCCATTGATTTTAAGGTGTTTACAGAAATGAGTTTTTTGTTTGCTCCGTAGGCAATACCTTTTACAACAGAAACGCCAATTCTTAAACCTGTGTATGAGCCAGGACCTTTGCTTACAGCAACTGCATCAATATCATTTACTTTTATATTTGCTTTTGCAAAAATATCTTCAATAAAAACGGTAAGAATTTTTGAATGTGCATTATTTTCTTTTGTTTCTTTCCCAATAATCTTTTTGCCGTCTTTTGCAATATTTACAGAACAAACAGATGTTGAAGTTTCAATATTTAAAATTAATGCCATAAATATTAATTAATCATTTCAAAAATTGCTTTGGTAACATTAATAGCTCCATCTGCAATGTCTGTAATAGTTGCATCTAGCATATAACATGGAGTAGTAGCAATTTTAAAATCTTGGTCTGTTATAACTTCTCCGTGTCCTGTATTAATATGTTCTCCGCCCATTCGTTCAATAGTTTCCGCAGTTTCTTTGTCTGTTCCAATTGTAAGTTTTACTCCTCCCAGAATTCTTGCAATTATTGCCGGAGCAATACATAAAGCACCAATTGGCTTACTTTGTAAAATTGCTTCGTTTATAACACGATGAACATCAGGTATAACAGTGCAAGTTTCTCCATCAAAAGCAAATGATGAAAGATTTTTTGCTACTCCAAATCCTCCAGGAAACATAACTGCATCATATTCCGAAACTTTTAATTCTGAAAGAGCTTTTATGTTTCCTCTTGCTATTCTTGCAGATTCAATAAGTACGTTTCGTTTTTCGTTCATTTCTTCACCGGTTATGTGGTTAATAACATGGTGTTGCTCCATATCCGGCGCAAAAATTTGATATTCTCCCCCAAGTTTTGCAATGGCAAACATTGTCATTGTTGATTCATGTATTTCTGAACCATCATAAACTCCACTGCCAGAAAGGATTATTGCTATTTTTGGTGATTGTTCCATAATTTCTTTTTTTTTTTGTTGTACAAATTTATTAAAAAATACAATTCTGAATAATTTTTTGCATAATTAGTATCTTTTCATAAAGTTAGGTATGCAACTAAAATTTTCAAGTTTTATAAATGTTAAGTTGTTTACACATTATAATTTTACATAGTTCCACACCGACTGTTATTGCAAAATACATACTTTATAGACGACATCTAATTAATGAGCCACTAACCAATTTTCTCCGGAATTTGTATCTACAATTAAATTTACCGAAAGTTTAAAAGCATTTTCCATTTCTTCAATAACAATTTGCTTTGTTTTTTCTAATTCAGATTTTGGAACATCAAAAACTAATTCGTCATGAACTTGTAGAACTGCTTTTGCTTTTATTTTCTCTTCCACTAACTTTTTTTGACAATTTATCATTGCAATTTTAATAATGTCTGCTGCAGTACCTTGTATAGGTGCATTTATAGCATTTCGTTCATCATTGCTTCGTAAAAGTGAATTTCGGGAATTAATATTTAGCAATTGTCGTTTTCTTCCCAAAATTGTTGAAACATATTCCTGATTTCTTGCTTTTTTTATGCTCTCGTCCATATATTTTTTTACATCGGGGTATGTTTCAAAATATCCATCAATTAGTTCTTTTGCTTCTGAACGTGGAATATTTAAGTTTTGAGCTAAGCCAAATGCGGAAATTCCATAAATAATACCAAAGTTAGCAGATTTTGCTTTACTTCGCATATCCTTAGAAACATCTTTCAAATCAATTCCAAAAATCTTTGCTGCTGTTGCTGCATGAATATCTTCTTTGTTATTAAACGCTGAAAGCATATTTTTGTCTTGGCTTAGATGTGCCATAATTCGTAATTCAATTTGCGAATAATCAGCTGCAAATAAAATATGCTTATCATCTGTTGGAATAAAGGCTTCTCTAATTTTTTTGCCATCTTCGGTTCTTATTGGAATGTTCTGTAGATTTGGATTTGTAGAGCTTAGTCTTCCGGTTGCTGTAACTGCCTGATTGTAAGAAGTATGTATTTTTCCTGTTTTACTATTTATTAATTCTGGAAGAGCTTTAACATAGGTTGAAAGAAGTTTTGCGTACCCTCTATAATCTAAAATCAAATCAATAATTTCGTGTTTATCTTTTAATTTTTGAAGTTCACTTTCTCCTGTTGCATATTGTCCGGTTTTTGTTTTTTTGGGTTTTTCAGATATTTTTAATGTTTCAAAAAGAATAAGCCCCATTTGTTTTGGTGATGAAATATTAAATTTTGTACCTGCGTATTCATAAATTTTCGCTTCTGTTTTTTTAATTCTTCCAGATAATTCAACTTCATATTTTTTTAACTTTTCAACACTTATTTTTACCCCGTTTTTTTCCATGTCTGCAAGAACATAAACTAATGGAAATTCAATATCAATAGCGAGTTTGTATAGTTTTTCATCCTTCAAGAGTTCTTTTTCAAGAATTTCTTTTAATCTTAAAGTTATATCTGCATCCTCTCCTGCATATTCAGAAACTTTCTCAATTGGTATGTTTCTCATTGAAAGCTGATTTTTACCTTTTTTGCCAATTAAACTTTCAATTGAAACAGGTGTGTATTTTAGGTAAGTTTCCGATAAAACAGTCATGTTATGACGCTTTGCCGGTTCAAGCAAATAATGGGCAAGCATTGTGTCAAAAATGTTTCCTGTTACATTTACACCATGATTTGAGAGAACAATTATGTCGTATTTAATGTTTTGTCCAATTTTTTTTATTTCGGAATTTTCTAAAACAGATTTAAGTATAGATATTATTTTTTTAGATTTTTCTTTGTCAGTCGGAATGGGAACATAATAGGCTTCATATTTCCTAAAAGAAAATGAAATTCCTACGAGTTCAGCAATATGTGGGTTAGTTCCTGTTGTTTCTGTATCAAAACAGAACTCTTTTGTTTTTTCTAATTTTGAAACAAGTTTTTTAATTTCTTCTTCATTTTCAAGAAGCAAATAATTATGTTCTGAATTATGAATGTCTTTAAAATTAGTATTGGTCTCAAAACCATAACTATCTTCATTAGAAATTTGAGGACTTCCAAAAAGATTGCCTTGCGAAACTATTTCGTTTTTCCCTGGAATTATTCGTTTAGCTAGTGCACTAAATTCAAAGTTTTGGAAAAGCTCTTCTAATTTTGAATAGTTTGGTTTATCAAGTTTAAGTTCATTTTCATTAAGTTCAACAGGAACATTTAGAGAAATAGTTACAAGTTCTTTTGAAAGTTTTACAAGATCTAAACTTTTCTCAACATTTTCTTTTTGTTTGCCTTTTAGCTCATTAATATGTTGGTATATTCCTGTAACAGTTTTATATTTTTGAATTAGTTTCATAGATGTTTTTTCTCCAACGCCTGGAATTCCGGGAATATTATCCGCAGCATCACCCCAAATTGCAAGAATATCAATAACTTGTTCGGGCTTTTCAATTCCATATTTTTCACATATTTCCTTTTTTCCTAGAATTTCTGCATCATTGCCGCCTCTTTTTGGTTTATACATAAAAATTTTATCGGAAACTAACTGTCCAAAATCCTTATCCGGTGTCATCATATAAGTCATAAAACCGGCATGTTCTGCTTTTTTTGCTAAAGTTCCAATTGTATCATCTGCCTCAAAACCCGGAACTTCATATATTGGGATATTAAATGCTTTTATAACATCTTTTATATGAGGTACAGATTTTATAATATCTTCTGGGGTAGCATCTCTATGAGCTTTGTATTCCGGAAAAATTTCACTCCTAAAATTTCCTGTTGGAGGGTCAAAAACAACAGCAATATGTGTTGGTTTTTCTTTTTTGAGAACTTCATTGAGTGTGTTCGTAAAACCAAGAATTGCTGATGTATTTAATCCTTTTGAATTATACCTTGGATTTTTTATAAATGCGTAATACGCTCTGAATATCAACGCATAAGCATCTAGTAAGAATAATTTTTTTTCGTTGCCCATAAATTTTTTTATTTAAAATATAATACTTGCCGTATTATTTATATATGTTTAATTATTTTACCAATTGTCCCACAAATAAAATACTTCCTGTTGTATTATCTCTTATTAAAAATACAAAAGGTTTGTTTGCCTTAAATTCAATTTTGTCAGAAGGATTAACAGATGTTACTCTCTTCATTATAACTGCAGTTGCAGCTGCTGCTTCGGTTCCTGCTTCATCAATATTAATAAAAGTTTGATGAATAATTTTATCTATTCTAATGTTTTTTTTGCATACCATTCTTGAAAAATCGGCACTATTTGAAAATGCCCTTTTCATTCCTGCTTCTGCAAGGGTTTTTGCCAAATCTTTTTTATATTCAATTTTAAATTTCGGCAAAAATAAGTTAATGGTCTTATACTCTGCTTTATTAAATATATGGTCAAACATTGAAGAGTTCAATCCTTTTTTAAATTCATTAAAATTTGATACGTCGTCCGGCATAAGAATAATCATTGATGATTTATAATTTTTATATGGAATTTCAAGCATTTCACCTTTGTCAAATTTTATATATTTCATTCGAGAAGTTTCTCTCATGAAATCCTTTTTTATTTTTCCGTTTGATGTGTAAAAAATGTCAGATTTTGTATTTTCTTTTTTGAAAGCCTTTGTCCATTCAGCAAGAAAATAAACTGCATTTACTAAAATTAATTTTGTGTCTTTATCTAAATCACTTCTATTTATAAAATTTCTTATTTTATCATTTGTTTTGCTTTCTACCCATTTGTTAATTTCAGAAATTACTTGTTCTCTTTTCATTGAACTTGAAAAATCAACAAGATTTATAGGGGCTTTATAGAAATTAGTAACTGTTGCGAAATATGAATGTAGGAAATTAAAATCTTTTTGTGCCCAAATAGAATTTGCAACATTAAAAGTGTATTTACCTTTCACAGTTGAACTTTGAGTTTTCTCAATAATTTCGCCAAAATCAGCATTAAAAATATTACTGTTTTTAGAAAAATGTAAAATATCTGACATTTCTTCTCTTGTTTTTCCTTCTGCTCCTTCGTATGTCATTGCAAGTGCTGCTGAAACACTAAAAGGAGATAAAAATAAATTTTTATTGTTTTCTCCTACATAATTAAATAATTCAAAACTAAAATTGTTATTGTTTGCTGTTTGAATTGAAATTTTTTGAGCATTCATAGAATTTAATTGAAATAATAATGCAATAAGGATGATGTTTTTTAATGTTTTCATGGCTTAAAATTTTGAATTGATTGATGTTGAATAAGTTGCTTGTATTTTTATGTTTTAAATAATACTAATTATCTTATAACGTGTTAGATTAAATAGTGTTGCGATGTTTTTTTAAAAATATTATTACAATTATTCAAGAAAATAAAAGTATTAATTTACTTTGTATCGTAACACTTTATAACGTGGCACGATATCATTAATTTTGGATTTTGTATTTTTAAGTTTTATTATTCTTAAAAATGATAGTTTTAATTGTTAAACTTTATTAATTATATAGAAAAATAAAAATGTGAATTTGTCCTGCTTGTTTGTTTATAATATTAGAATTTTTAAAAAAGTATTATATTTTTGCACTTTACAAATTTAAAAATATTTAATTAATGAAACACTTACTTCAAACAAGTTTCATAAATAACCGTTAAAAAAAAACTTAACAAATGAAAAATATATTACGCCCCATTCTACTTATTTTAATAACAACTTTTTTGATGTATAGTTGCAATGAAACTAAAGATTCTGAGAATAAAGAAACTAAAGCTCAAGAAAATGAAAAAGAAATAAATGAAGATATTATTGATGCAAATTATGTTTTATTAGAAACTGAATTTGGAAATATAAAAATTAAATTATATAATAAAACTCCAAAGCATAAAGCAAATTTTTTAAAACTTGTAAATAATAAGTTTTATGATGATTTATTGTTTCATAGAGTAATAAATGGTTTTATGATACAAGGAGGAGATCCGGATTCCAAAAATGCTGCTCCAAATGTTATGTTGGGAAACGGTGGGCCTGGTTACCAAATTGATGCTGAATTTAATGACTCTTTGTTTCATAAAAAAGGTGTTATTGCAGCTGCAAGAGAAGGAGATAAAATAAACCCTCTTAAAAAATCATCTGGCTCTCAATTCTATATTGTGCAAGGCAAAAAATATACTGAAAAAGAACTTGATTTTTCTGAAAAACAACTGGCTTTAAACAACTATATTATTAAACACCCTGAAATATTAACAGAATTGACTTCATTAGATCAATCTAATTACGAGGAAGGAGTCAATGCTTTAATTGAAAAACTAAAAAACAAAAAAGATTTTAAGATAAATAAAATTCCTAATTTTAAAAGAAAATTCTATAAAGAAATTGGAGGGACACCGTTTTTAGATAATTCATATACTGTTTTTGGTGAAGTTGTTGAAGGACTTGATGTTATTGATAAAATTGCATCCGTTAAAACTAGACAAGGGGACAGGCCTGTTAAGGATATAAAAATGAAAATGTCAATAATAAAAGAATAAATTTAATATACCTTTTCGCGAAGAAATAATAAAAAAAACATGTTAGACAAAGCAAAAGAATTATTGCAAGAAGCAGAGGAGTTTGTATCTGATATAGCAGATGAAGTTGATGAGTTTAGAATAAAATATCTTTCTAAAAAAGGAGGACTCGTAACGGAACTATTTAAAGATTTTAAAAATGTTCCTAATGAACAAAAAAAAGAATTTGGGCAGGTTTTAAATGAGTTAAAAAATAAAGTTCTCGATAAAGTTAATTTTTTAAATGAGAATATTAAATCTAAGGATACTGTAAAAATTGGACTAGATTTAACATTGTCCGGAGATGCAAAAGATTTCGGATCAAGACATCCAATATCTATTGTAAGAAATGAAATTATAGAAATTTTTACTCGTTTAGGTTTCACAATTTCAGAAGGACCGGAAATTGAAGACGATTTACACGTTTTTTCAGCTCTTAATTTCCCTCCCGAGCATCCTGCAAGAGATATGCAAGATACATTTTTTATTGAAAAAAATCCAGATATACTTTTGCGAACTCATACTTCATCTGTTCAAGTTAGAGTAATGGATAACCAAAAACCACCAATAAGAACAATTTCACCAGGAAGAGTGTTTAGAAATGAAGCAATCTCTGCAAGAGCACATTGTATTTTTCATCAAATTGAAGGTTTATATATTGATAAAGATGTTTCTTTTGCCGATTTAAAACAAACCCTTGAATATTTTGCAAAAGAACTTTTTGGTCAAAATTCAAAAATAAGATTACGCCCTTCATATTTTCCTTTTACAGAGCCTTCCGCAGAAGTAGATGTATCTTGTTCTCTATGCGGAGGAAAAGGTTGTAATGTATGTAAATATACCGGATGGCTAGAGATATTAGGCTGTGGTATGGTTGATCCAAATGTTCTTGAAGCAAACAATATTGATAGCAACAAGTACACTGGTTTTGCCTTTGGAATGGGAATTGAAAGAATAGCAATGTTAAAATACGGAATTAAAGATTTACGTCTATTTTTTGAAAATGATTTGAGATTTTTAAAACAATTTCAATAAATATTATAGACTATTGTCTAAAAACTCCTTTCAAAAAAGTATATACGAAATGCTAATTGCTTAATTGTTGATTTACAGACTATTAATAGATTTTTAGTTAAGCTGAACTCATTATATGAAAATTTATTACGAATACTAGAAGGCCGACCTACTAATAATATAAAAGAGATTAATTCTGTTTCAATACAATAAGATTTAAAGTATTTTAATTTTGGAATATTAAATAAAATTAATTACTTTCGTGATACACCAAAATACAGGAAATATATTATTTTCCTATAAATAAACACATAAAAACACAAAAAAATGGAACCAAAAAAAATTTTAATTGTTGATGATGACAACAATAACTTGCAGCTTTACAATGCTTACTTGAAAGAAATGAGTTCTACTTTCGAAATAATTAAAACAAATAGAAGTAAAAAAGCATTAAAATCTGCAAAAACAAGGCTTCCGGACGTAATTTTGACAGACTGGGAGATGCCATCTCTTACCGGACTTGAATTAATTGCCGAGTTGCAAAAAGATGATTCAACAAAGGATATTCCTGTTATTATGCTTACTGGGATTATGCTTTCTTCCGAAAATTTAAAAGATGCTTTTGAGGCTGGTGCAACCGATTTTATTCATAAACCCGTAAGGAAAAATGAATTTATTGCAAGAGTAAATGCTGCTTTAAAACTTTCTGAGAGTATAAAAACTATTAAAGAGCTTAGAGCTGTTATAGAAAAAGGTTTGTAAGTTAAGAAAATTGAGTAAAAAAAAGTTGAGCAATATTGTTCCGCTAGGGGCAACTAATACTTTATTTTTAAACACAACTTATGTGATTTAACAATTAAAACTAACATTTTTAGGGATAATGAAACTAATAAAATGTAAAAATTAAAAATGATTGTTATCGTGACACGATTCAAAGCAAATTATTACTTTTAACAGATTTTAACAAAGTATGACGCCCTGTTGTTCAGCTTTTTTTTTGTATAAAATCTAAAATAAAGTGTATATTTGTAAGTTACACGTTAAAATATAACTTAAAGACTAATGAAATTTCTAAATTTATTAATAATTCTGATTTTATTCTCAACAGTAAATTTTGCACAATTAACACAAAACCAAACTTACGAAGCAGAAAAATATGGCTATTTCATAAGTCCTATTGAAACTCCATATGGAATTGTTTTTACTGACAATTTTGCATCAAAAATTTATTTGTATAATTTTGGTAAAGTCAAAGTTTTAGTTGAAACAGCAGGTTGCGGAAGATATTTTTCAGTTTCAACTGATGGGAAATATATTTCATATAAGTCAATAATTGAAAATGGTAAACAAGCACCCGCATATTTTAACTTAGAAGAAAAAAAAGCACATTTAATTTCAGCTTATTCCCAAAGGTGCAATCAAATAACAATACATGATGAAAAGAATCTACAAAAAATTTCAAACTTAAAGTTTAAAAATACAAACCTCACACCAATATCCCCTAGTGGTAATTATGTAGTTTACGATAACAATCAAGAATATTTTATACTTTTAAATCTTCAAACAAAAAAAGAAAAAAAACTTCCGAATGATGGAAACGGTGTAATTTATCCAAAATGGTCGCCCGACAGTAAAAAAATTCTTTTTCAAAACAGAGAAATGGAACTCCTTGTTTTTGAAATTGAAACAAAAAAACTTTATAAACTTGGAAAAGGCGGTGCAGGAAATTGGGATGCAAATTCTAAAAATATTGTATTCCAAAAAACAGATGTAACAAATTTTATTTTAAACAAATCAGAAATCTACATTTCTGATTATAAAGGATTAAATATAAGGCAATTAACAAATACGCCAGATGTATATGAAATGACACCATCTTTCGGTTTAAATGATGATATATTATATCAAACTTACAATAAAAGGCAAATAATAAAAGCAAAATTAAATGTTTTAAAATCATATTTTGTATCATACGAAATATTGCTTGATAATCCTAAAAACATAAGCCCTAAATTTTATGACACAAGCAAATTTAATACTTCAAAATCAATAACACATCTGACAAATCCGGTTCCATATATTCATCAAAAATATGATGCTCCAACCGGAAGAAATGGCGATGCTGCCTGTGCTCCAACTACATCAATGATGGCATTAGCATATTATAACAGATTGCCTAAGTGGCATCTTGAAGCAAATAATTTTCCCTCAATAACTGGAACTGACCATTATTGTGATTATTCTGGTTACATACTTGATAAATATAAATACAACGAATTTTATTTCAATGCTTATTCATCTTCTAAAAATGCTTTTGGAGGATATGCGTATATGTGGGTTTCTCCATATTCATCCCCTGGTGGAGGAGACGGCATGAGAAATTTTCAAAACCTGCATGATATGGAATCTGGTTCTTATGTTTGGCTTAGTAATGCAACTTTTCAAAAAACTTGTGATGAAATTGATAACGAATATCCGCATCCAATTTGCTCGTGGATAACACATTCCGGACACTTAAAGTTGGCAATAGGCTATGTAAATAATCAGCATACATTGATTTTTAACGACCCATGGGGAAACAAAAATACAGAAGGCTATCCTTCATATGATGGCGCTGATGCCTATTATGATTGGCCTGGCTACAATAATGGCTATCAAAATCTTGATCCAGACGGAACGCATGGAACAATTGCATGGACACTTACTGCAAGAAGTTCTGAACCAGAATATGATAATTTGAAAATTGAGAATACTTCGTATAATCATGGTTTTTATATGAATAATACTGAAGGTGGAGCGAAACAAAGATATTATAGACATATTAAAAACAACGCAGGTTCAAATGGGCATATTTGGTGGACTGGTGGTGTAGGAACCTCCGATGCCGATGTGTGCTGGGTTACTTGGACTCCGAATTTATCAGAAACAAATAATTATAAAGTTGAGGCATACATACCGGCAACTTTTTCAGACAGCTATTCAACAGTAGAAGTAACATCTTCAGCATATTATAAAATTTTTCATGCAGGAGGCAGCACAAATATAACAATTAATCAACATGAAAATCAAGGAACTTGGGTTGATTTAGGAACATACTCTTTCTTGCAAGGAGAAAATTCATACGTTTATCTAGGTGATGTAGTTGATTCTTCTGACGACAATAAAAAAGTTTTATTCGATGCTGTTCGATATACAGTTTCAACAAATGTAAATTTATCAGAAAAAACAAAAACAGAAATAAATGTTTTTCCTAATCCTACTACTGATATTGTAAATATTACTTCAAAAAAAGTTATAATAAACTTAAAAATAATTGATTCCTCAGGAAAAATAATTTACCAAAAGAAAAAAATTGCATTAAGAACATTTAAAATTGACTTATCTAATTACAATGCAGGAATTTACTTTATAAAAGTTAATACCAAAGATAAAGTAATAAGTCAAAAAATAATTCTTAAATAAGGAAGCAACTAAATCATTGAAAAAGAAGTCATTTTAGTAGTTCGAACATAAAAAACTAAAAAAATGAATACAAAAGTACTTCTTTTATCATTAACGGCTTTGCTGTTTTCAACATTTATATTCTCTCAAACTGTAACAGAAAAACAAGCAAAAAAAGTTGCAAAAAATTTCTTTTATGAAAAAATTAATATCAATAAAAAAGTAAAATACGATGATATTAAATTAAATTTAAAAGAAACTTTAAAAAAAGATAATCTTGTAATTTTCAGGGTTTATGAACCTGTTAATCAATCGGGTTTTATTTTAATTTCCGGAAACGAAAGTACAATTCCTATTATCGGCTATTCAACAAAAAATACTTATATAATAAATTAAGAATTGCCTCCTAATTTTAAAGAATGGATTGATGGCTACGCAATTCAAATTGAAGATGCAAATAAGCAAAATTTAGATTTTAAAAATCCACAATGGGATGTTTATTCAAAAATTCCTGATTTAAAAA
>CAMZKL010000005.1 GCA_947311255.1 uncultured Chlorobiota bacterium
GTGTGAATATTTTTGCAAAATGGCAGTAATATTATTGTCTTATAATCAACTAATTAACAAATTCACACCGACACTAAATAGGTCATTTCACATTTTTTTTATACTTTTAGGAGTGAACTCATAATTAAAAAAATTTTATGCTCAATGGATTTTTCTCTTAAACGAACTAAGCAATGAAGATTAACCTGCATACTAATTTCTTTCTGAAAACATGGCAAATGTTCCTATGTGCAGAACAAAACGACTATTAAAAATACAAGTAACTTATTAACAATCAAGTAACTATAACACAACAAATATGAAGCTAAAAATATTAATAATCGTAAGTTTAAGTTTTTTCTTTTCATGTTCAGTTTCAAAAGAAAAGGAAGTAAGGTCAAATTATAAATTTTACCAAAAAGGTGAAGCAAGTTGGTATGGTCCGGGATTTAATGGCAAAAAAACTGCAAATGGTGAAATTTTTAATATGAATAAATTAACTGCGGCACACAAGAAACTTGCCTTTGGAACAAAAGTAAGAGTAACAAATCTTAAAAATAATAAAACTGTTGTTGTAAAAATAAACGATAGAGGGCCTTTTGTAAAAGGGCGAGTAATAGATTTGTCAAAAAAAGCGGCACAACAAATAGATATGATAAAAACAGGGCATGTTCCTGTTAAAATTGAAATTTTAAAATAAAATTAATTAATTCTAAATCCAACACTAATTTTTAAAAACTCTCTAAAGAATTTGAAATTTGTTTTACTGTTATATTCATTATCAAGATAAATTCTGTTAAAACCTATAATATCTTGATTTCTTGAATAAATAAGATTTGCAGTTATATTTTCTCCATTATAACCAATTGCAGTTTTCACTCCGTAATTAAACGTTAGCCAAGGTCTATATTTTTTAAAATTTGAATTTGTTAAGGAATACCATTTAAACTGAACATTTGCACCTGCAGATAGTATTGCTGAGACACTAAAATATCTCTTTATAATAAAACTATAGCCAAATCCAGGAGCAATTTTAAAAGAAACTGCTCCTAAATTATATATTTCCGAAGTAAGAGGATAATATTTGTTTAATGAAGGCAAGATTAATGATTCTTCTTTATTATTTTTAACTCCCATATAGTTAAATCCCATTGATATTAAAAAAGAGCCTGCATTTTTTTTCTGCCTTTCGGTTTGTTCAAATGCTGCATTTATTGAAAAATTTTTATTAGTTATAATATTAGTTTGAAAACCAATTGTGTTTAGTTTTATGTCAGGTCTTAAAATTATAGCATTGTCTCTTTCTGTTTTTTTATACTCATTATAAATTCTATATCTGTCCAAAGTGTCTATATATAATCCAGAATATTGAATCCAAAACAATTGTAGTCCAAATACTCTTCTTTGATAATTAAATATTAGATTAAGTGCTTTTGTTTTCCCATAATCAATTGGTCTTGGAAGTGCTTGAGCGTATGCTAAAGTAAAGTTTTTAATAGTAAGTTTTGCTCCAACACTTCCAATTATATTTGGTTTGTATTTTATAGTTCCATCATGTTTATACTTTCTGCTTTTTATTTGAAAATATGAATATTCGTTTACATAAAATGGTGTGAAAGAAAACTTACTGGAAATAAGCTCTATGTTTTTAGGGATTTTTTGTAATTTCTTCTTTTTTTGAGCAAAAATGCTGACTTGCAAAAAAATAAAAAAATAAACGAGAAGAATTTTGTTGAGTTTCATGTGTCTTAAATTATCTAATTAATTTACATATAGTAAGTTGCATAAGTAAATGTATTTAAAAAAATTGTGTTGTTCAGCACATAGGAACACATGCTTTTATCTGCAAGTAATCTTTATGCTGACTTATAGTCGTGCCTTTTGTATGTCAAAATCATTGTTGAGGATGTTTAGCTTCGCTGAGCCATAGAGGTCAAGTGTTTTAAAAAAAAATTAAAATTTGAAAGTATAAAATTAAAAGTTTTTATTAAAAACTTTAAAAAATTAATTAATTTTACAATATAAAAAACTGTGTTTTGTGAAAAAACAGCCTAAAAAAATATCTAATTTTTCTGTTAACGAAGACTTTTCAAACACTATGTCGCTTGCTGTTGAGCAAAGTGCAAATATTGTTTTTATAACGGATATTGATGGAAAATTTGAATATGTTAATAAAAAATTTACAGAAATTACGGCTTACAGTCTTAATGAAGTTTCAGGAAAAACCCCTAGAATTTTTAAGACAAAAGACAAAAATAATAAGTTCTACAAAAACCTATGGGAAACTATAAAATCCGGAAAAGTTTGGAGAGGAGAATTTAAAAATATTGATAAATTAGGAAATATTTTTTGGGATAGTACAACTATTACTCCTCTTAAATCTAACAATGGAGAAATAATTAAGTTCTTAGCGGTCAAAGAAATAATTACGAAAAAGAAAAAAATTACAAAATCTCTTATTCAAAGCGAAAAAAATTTAAAAAATATTTTTGATTTTTCAAATGACACAATAATTATTCATGATTTCTTTGGAAAAATGCTTGCAGTTAATAATTCTTTTTGCAAAAGGCTTGGATACACTTATGATGAAGCAATGGAATTAAAACTAGAAGATTTTGATGTTAAAGAAAATCCTGATAGGTTTAAAAAAATAATGAGAGAAATTAGAGAACACGGATATTCAATTTTTGAGACTATTTATATTTTAAAAAATCGAGAATTTTTATTCACAGAGGTTATTTCTAAAGTTATCGATTTTAATGAAAAGAAAGCAATTTTGAGTATTGGCAGAGATATTACAGAGAGAAAGAAATTTGAAAAAAAATTAGAAAGAAGTGAGAGAAAATATAGAGTATTAACAGAAACTTTAAACGATGTTGTTATCAGAGTATCTTTAACAGGAGAATTGTTATATGTAAGTCCGCAAATAAAAAAACTTTCCGGTTATGAACCCGAAGAGATTACAGGAAAACCATTTGCAAATTTTTTATCAAGAAAATCAGAAATAACTATGGCTTTTAAGCTATTTTCAGAAGTTTCTCATAAAAAAAATAGTGGTACTTTTGAGTTTTTTATTAGGGACAAAAAAGGAAAAGAGATTCCTGTTGAAAACTCGTATACTCCTGTTATTGAGAATGGTAAAGTATTATATGTTCATCTTGTTATGAGAAATAATACTGAAAAAAGGAGGAATAAAGAAGCTCTTTTAAAAGCAAAAAAAGATGCAGAAGCTGGTGCAAATATGCAGGCTGCATTTCTTGCTAATATGAGTCATGAAATTAGAACTCCTATGAACGGGATTCTTGGTTTCACCCAGTTATTGAAACAAAATAATTTAAAAAATGAAGATAAATTAGAATTTATTGATATTATTTTAGAAAGCGGAAAGCATTTGCTAAGTTTAATTGATGATATTATAAATATTTCTAAAATAGATGCAGGATTTATTAAACCACACGAAACTAAATGCAGTATAAATTATTGTATAAGAAATATATTTAAGTTTTTCAATAACAATATTTCTGAAAAAAGTGGAGGAAAAACAAAATTAATTGTAAATTACGCATTAGCTGCCGGAGAAGATTCTGTTTATACAGATGAAACAAAACTTAGACAAATTTTGATTAATTTAATTGGCAATGCCGCAAAGTTTACAAAAAAAGGAACAATTACATTGAACTCTTCAAAATATAATGATGATTTTTTATTATTTTCTGTTGAGGATACCGGAATTGGAATTCCTTTAAAATATCAAGAACTGATCTTTGAACGTTTTAGGCAAATAGATGAATCAACTACAAGAAAACATGGAGGAACTGGCTTAGGACTAGCAATATCTAGAGCATACGTTGAGATGCTGGGAGGAAAAATATGGATAGAATCCAGCTTAAAAAAAGGTTCAAAATTTTACTTTACAATTCCTTATAAAACTCAAAAAAGTAGCAGTACAAATTAACAAAAAACAGTTTCGTTTCGATCTGCACCTGTTGAAACAATTGTTATTGGAACTTTTGTTTCATTTTCAATATATGAAATATATTCTTGTAATTCTTGCGGAAAATCTTTTTTAGATTTACATTTTTTTAAATCGTCTTTCCAGGAAGCAAATTTTTTCAAGACCGGTTTTATATTCAATAGGTTATTAGGAAAATAATTAATTATTTTATTCTTATTTGTTTTATATCGTTCAGATATTTTAAAATATCCAAATCCTTCTAAAACATCAGATTTTGTCATAATAAGTTTAGAAACACCATTAATTTGAATTGCATATTTAAGAGCAACTAAATCAAGCCATCCGCAACGCCTTTCCCGTCCAGTTGTTGCTCCATATTCATGTCCTAATTCTTGAAGTTTTTTTCCATCTTCATCAAAAAGTTCAGTAGGAAAAGGTCCGCTACCTACACGAGTTGTATATGCTTTAAAAATACCATAAACTTCACCAATTTTATTTGGAGCAACTCCTAGTCCTGTGCAAACTCCTGCCGTTGAAACTGTTGAAGAGGTAACAAAAGGATAAGTTCCTGCATTTATATCTAATAATGTCCCTTGTGCACCTTCCGCTAAAATTTTTTTCCCTTCTTTTAAAGCATTGTTGAAAAAATTACTACTGTTTATAATATTAAATTCTTTTAATCTATCAATAGCAGCAAACCATTTAGTTTCGTACTCATCTATATCAAAATCATATGTTTTTAAACGATTTAGATGTTTTTGTTTTATATTTTCATATTTTTCTTTGAAATTTTGCAATAAAATATCTCCAATATGCAATGCGTTTCTACTAACTTTGTCAGTATATGCAGGTCCAATTCCTTTTCCTGTAGAACCAATTTTAGATTTACCAAGTTCTTTTTCGTTAGCAGCATCTAAAATCCTATGAGTAGGCAGAATTAAATTAGTTTTTTCTGCTAAAAATAAGTTTTTTGTTAAATCAATTCCTGCTTTTGAAATACCGGAGACTTCTTGCATAAAAATCACTGGGTCAAGAACAACACCATCGCCTATAATGTTAATTGTGTTTTCTCTAAAAATTCCGGACGGAATGAGGTGTAATACATACTTTTGGTTATTAAAAATTAAAGTATGCCCTGCATTGGGACCGCCCTGAAAACGAGCAACAATATCGTATTTTGGACTTAAAACATCTACAATTTTACCTTTTCCTTCATCGCCCCATTGGAGACCTAATAATACATCAATCTTCATCTGTTTAAACTTGTCTAATTAATTGTTATTGAATAAGTTGTTTAAATATTTGTATTTATAATAATTATATTGTTCAGCACATAGGAACACTTGATAAGTTATGCAAAAAATCAATGTGCAAGATTATAGTTATCTCCCTGAGTGTCATAATATTTACTAAGTGTGGTTTATTCTATTTTGTGTTTTATACTCTAAAACTTTTAAACTTTTTCTTCTGTTTTATCTGTGTCTTTATTACACTCTTCGCAAATACCATGAAAATATAAAGAATGATATTTTATTTTAAATTTCATTAATTTGCTAATAGTTGTTTCAATATTATATATTCTTGGGTCGCAAAATTCAATAATTTTCCCGCAAAGATCACAAACCATATGGTCGTGCTGTTTAAATTTATATGCTCTTTCAAATTGTGCTATGTTTTTTTCAAAATGATGTTTAATTAAAAGGTTACAATCAAGTAACAAATCAATTGTGTTATAAATTGTTGCCCTGCTAACTCTATAATTTTTATTTTTCATTGAAATATATAGAGATTCTATATCAAAATGATTTTCTCTGGAATATATTTCTTCTAAAATTGCAAATCTTTCAGGAGTTTTTCTATGTTTTCTTTTGTCCAGATATTCAATAAACAACTCCTTTACCGTATCATTTATTTTTGTCATAATACTTCGTTTTATAAAAATATAAAAATATGATAAAATGACACATTAATAAAATAAAACTTTATATTTTTATTAACAATGCTAATTCTAACCTTGAAAATTTCATATAATTAGTGCTTGTATAGATTTAATCACTAACAAAATAGTAGCAAGAGTATATTTTTTAGAAAAAGTTGAATATAAGCAACTTAGCAATAGTAAATATTACAGATATAGTTACTTCTAAATTTTACACAAGCCCTAATAAGTGTTTTAAGGTGACTTCTAAAAATTCATTCGCATCAAGATTTTCAGGATTTTTCATAGGCGACTTAATTTTTAGAAGTCCCCTTAATCTAAAACAGTAATTTTAGAGACAAAAGAAAGCTTGTTTATTTTTTTAATGAGATTTTCTAAATCTTCTTCTTTTTCAACGTACAATTTTGCACTAATTTTAAAATTATTGTCTTTTGCATCAAAAGAAAACGATTTGATTTTTATTGTAAGATATTTTAAAATAATTGAACTAATTTTACTAACTAAACCAGGTTCATCCGTTCCGCTTATTTTAACATCTTTTAAAACAGAAATTGCTTTGTAAGATGTCCAATGTGCCTCAATTGAAATTGAACCAAAACGCTTTTCAGTTTCAGCAGTTAGGCAATTTATATTATGAATGTATATTATATCTTCTCCGTTCGGATTTTTTATTCCAATTATTTCATCTCCGGGAACAGGATTGCAGCATTTTGCAGATTTGTATATATCAGGAAGCAAATTTTTGTTTAAATCACTGCTTCCGGAAAAAGGCATTTTAATTTTCCAAAATCTCGACTTACGTTCTTTTGAACAAAATGTTTTAATAGTATTAGAAAGCAATAAATTGGATATTTTTTTCGTAGCGATATCTTCAAATAATTTTTCTTTATTCCTGTAAGTCAAATGTTTACTAATATTATCAATACATTTTCCAATATTTGACACTTCTTTTTCTTTTAGTGTTTTTTCCAATATTTGTTTTCCTTTTTCAATATCTGCTTGTATATCTTCTTTAAAATGTTTTTTAATAACATACATTGCTTTCTGAGTAATTACAAAATTTAACCATTCTTTTTGAATATTCTGTTTTTTTGTTGTAATTAATTCTACTTGGTCTCCGTTTTTTAATTTATAATTAAGAGCTTGTGATTTTCCATTAACTTTTCCGGCAATACTTTTTAAAGCTAAATCTGTATGTATTTTAAAAGCAAAATCTAAAATACTGGCACCTTTTGGTAAATTTTTCACTTCACCCTTTGGAGTAAAAGCATAAATTTCAGAAGTAAATAGGTTTAGTTTTAAATTATCAATAAAAGTTAGTGCTGTTGAATTGTCTTCGGATAAATATTCTAAAATTTCTTTAACTTTATTATCAAATTCTGTTTTCTTTTCTTCAAGACCTTTATATTTCCAATGAGCTGCCAACCCATGTTCAGCAACTTCGTGCATTTTTTCAGATCTTATTTGAACTTCAACCCATTTGCCTTCATTACTCATAACCGTTGTGTGCAGAGCTTTGTATCCTGTATCTTTCCCTTCTTTAAGCCAATTTCTACGCCTTTCTTTTTTTTCTGTATATAAATTTGTAATTAGAGTTCCAATTTGTAAGGCTTCAATATTCTCGTTTTCAGTATTTTTAGGTTTAAAAATTATTCTAATTGCAAAAATGTCATAAATTTCTTCAAGCGGTACTGCTTTTGTTTGCATTTTTTTCCAAACGGAATATATTGATTTTGAACGACCTTTTATATCAAAATTAATATTGTTTTTATTTAGTTCTTCTTCAATAGGTCTAATAAACCTTTCAATAAACAAAACTCTTTCTTTTTCAGAGCTTTGCAATTGTTTGTTTATTTTATTGAAAATATACGGATTGGAAGATTTCAAACATAAATCTTCCATTTCTTGTTTTATGTCGTATAAACCTAATCTGTGAGCTAATGGTGCATAAACATTAAGCACATCATCAATTACTCTTTTCGCTTTTTCTGATGGCAAATGCTGAACTGTTCTAATACTATGTAATTTGTCAGCAATTTTAATGAAAATTACCCGAATATCACTAGATATTGATAGAAGTATTTGTCTTAAAACAGATGCCTGTGCGTGTGTTTCAAAATATTCAGTATTTTTTATTTTTTGCAAACTTTCTACAATGGAAAATATTTTTTCTCCAAAATAAGTTTTTATGTCTTCAATACTATATTCTGTTTTATGAGGAACATCATGAAGCAATGCAGCAGCAACAGAAATATCACCTAAACCTATTTTTTCGGTAACAATTTTTGCAACTTCAAAAGGATGGTAAATATATGCTTCGCCGGAATATCGCAGCATATTCAAATGAGCATTATGGGCATAATTAAAAGCTTTTTGTAGAAGCTCAACTTTTTCAGCTGTATTAAAACGAGCTTTGTTTCTTTCAAGAAAATCAGAAAATTCAGATTTGATATCTTTTTCAGTTTTTTTTTCCATAAAGAAAAGTTCTCATTTGTTGGTTCTACAAATATACATAATAGATACGAAAAATAACTTATTTTATTATTAAATTTTAATATTTAATTTTGTGTTCAGAAAGCGAAAATATATTACTGAATTATTGATTTAAGTATATTAAATGGATGAAAAATTTGATACAATTATTATTGGTGCAGGATTAAGTGGTTTATTTTGTGGTTCATATTTAACTAAAAAGGGACAAAAGGTTTGTATCATTGAAAAAAATCGAGAAATTGGTGGTGCAATTCAACCATTTACAAGAAAAAATGAATGGTTCGATACAGGAATGCATTATTTTGGAGCTGTTAATGACGGACAGATTCAAAATGAATTATTTAAAATTTTTGGAATAAATAATGATTTTGAAATAAAAAATATTGACAACTTTAAATTCTGGCACAATGGGAAAGAATATAATATTCCTGTTGGATATGATAAATATAAAGCACAATTATTATTATATTTTCCAAAAGAAAAAAAAGCTATTGAAATTTACATTAGTAAATTAAAAGAAATTACAGGAAATATAACAATTAAAAACATTTTAAAAGGATTTGAATATAGTTCTGACCATAATACTGGGATTTATAATTTTGTTAGGAGCATTACTGAAAATAAAGAACTTCAAGATGTTCTTACATTTAATAATATGCTTTATGGAGGAGAACGAGATAAATCTTCGGTTTATATACATTCTGTTATAAATGGGTCTTTTTTACAATCTACCGGATTTTTTAAAAATGGGAGTATTGATTTTTTAGAAAGTGTTAAAAATAAAATAAAAAGTTTAGGAGGCATATTTGTAAATTCTAAAAAAGTAGATAAACTGGATCTTAAAAATGGAAAAATTAATTGTTGCATTACAGAAGATGGTTCAAAATATTTTGCAAATAACTACATATCAACACTTCACCCAAAGCTAACATTGGATTTAACAGACACAAAATTGATTAAAAAGTTTTATAGAAAACGAATATCAGAACTTAAAAATACAAAATCAACATTTTTGATATATGTTTTGATGAAAGAAAATTCATTTTTATATCAAGAATCTCCACTTTTTTCATCCGAAACTAATAATGTGTGGGATTTGTATAATTCTTATCTCTTTCAAACACCTATTTCTGGAAAGAAAGGGAAATATGCAAGGCAAGTAAAAATTATGACCGAAATGAGCTTTGAAGATGTAGAAAATATGTTGGGACAATCTTCTAAAAAAAGGACATCGGAATATTTAATGTTTAAAAAACAAAGAGCAGAAGAAATTTTCAATTCTATTGAGAATAAATTCCCGGGGTTTAAAAATTGTATTGAAACATATTATACTTCTTCTCCTCTAACATACTTACACTATACAGGTACTATAAAAGGTTCATCATATGGAATCATTAATGATTTTAACCATCCGATAAGATCAATGTTGCCGATTAGAACTAAAATTAAAAACTTATTTTTAAGCGGTCAAAATATTAATTTTCATGGTATGCTTGGGGTTTCAATAACTGCTTTAATGACTTGCAATACTGTTTTAGAAAACGAATAATTCTTCTGAATTTTCATCTGAAGACCTATATGCTTTTTTAATATGTTTAATTTTTCTTATTTGTTTCAAAAGATTATTTAAGTTTTCTGCATTTGAAACTAATAAATCAATATTTCCCATAAACTTATTTGAGTCTGTATTTATTCTTAAAGAAGTCATGTTTATATTATGTTCTTTTGAAATTAAATTAAGGATTTCAGAGAGCAAGCCTTGAATATCAATGCCTGTAAGAACTATTTTAGCTCTGAATTTACTGTCTTCAATTAGTTCCCATTGGACTTTTGCAGTGTTTTTACCATCAGAAGAATTTAGTTTTTTTGCATTACTGCAATCGTTTCTATGAACAATAAATCTGTTAGGATTTTTTCTATAAACTATTGCAACATCTCCATTAACAGGTCTGCAACACTTTGCCAAAGTAATATTTTTAAAATCTTTAATTAGAAATTTTTCTTTGGGATTAAATACAGTTTCTTTATTCTTTTCGGTAGATTTCTCACTTGTCCATAAATCAGTCATTCTGCTAAAAACTCCTCTTCTTGCTCTAACAAAATTAATTATTTCTTTTTCAGTTATTGTTTCATTTGCAATTCTGTAATAAAACTCATTTCTGTTTAAACATTTAAACTTTGTTATTAGCTTATTTATTTCACTATCAGCAAATTTGTATTTTTCAGTAAGTTCAATGTATAAATCTGCACCTAAAATTATTACATTTCTTTTTTGTTTTTTTAAATAGTTTTTTAAAACGTTTTTACTTTTTGGACACGCAAGTGCATTTAGCCATTCATTTTGAGGCTCAACAGTGTCAGAATAAATTATTTTAACATGGTCTGCATTATTTAATTTGTAGTTGTAACTTACAAGTTTGCCATTTACTTCTGCTCCTTGGAAATGAATTCCTAAGTCTGAATGGATTTGAAAAGCAAAATCTAATGCGGTAGAATCCTTTGGCATTTTAATAATTTCGCCAGAAGGGCTTAAAGCAAAAATTTCTCTATCCTGGGGTTTAATGAGTTCCATAACTTCCTCATTTGATAAATTTTTATTTTTTAACACAGCATCAATAGATTTTACCCAACGATATATATTTTTAACTTGTGGATTCTCATAACCGGTTGCATAACCAACTTTTGCAACTTGGTTCATTCTCTCAGTCATAATTTGTACTTCCGTCCACTTTCCTTTGTATAGAACATCGGTAATTAATGCCTGAAAACCATTAGACTTTGGATTGGTTATCCAATCTTTAAACGTTAATTGTCGTATTGGAAATATATCTGTTAAATATGAAAATGTTGAGTAACACTGTTGTTTTTCGGAATATGACTTGAGAGGTTCAATAATAATTCTTACTGAATTAAAGTTATGAATATCATTAAAACTAATCTTTCTTGTTTTTGTTATTTTCCATGCCCTGTATAAAGATCTTTCAGTTATTTCAATTCTAAATTTGAATTTATTCTTTGGAAATTTGCTTTGAATTTCTTTTTTTATCGAGTCATAATATTCTTTTCTTTCAAAACTTGATTTTTCTGCTTTATTTTTAGTCTTATTATATTCAACAGTTTGTCTATATTTAAAACTTAAATCTTCAATTTCTTGTTTTATTTCAAACAAACCTAACAAGTGAGCAAGAGGAGCATAAAGATCATAAGCTTCTGCGGTCTTAATCATTTGAGAATTTTCTCCTATCCCGGACATTGTTCTAAGATTGTGTAACCTGTCTGCAATTTTAACATAAGCCGTACGCCGGTTTATTGCCATACTTGAAATAAACTTTTTAAAAGTTTCAACCTGAACTGTTTTGGTTTTATCAAAACCTTTCATAATTTTTGTAACACCATCAACAATAGTAGCAACATCTTTCCCAAATTCTCTTTCAATATCTTCAACTGTGTATTTCCCTTTGCTGTCTTCTACAACATCATGTAATAAAGCAGCAACAGCAGTTGTTGTTCCAAAAGACATTTCATTTGTTATTATTTTTGCAACAGCAATAGGGTGTACAATATATGGAAGTTCTAAACCGGTTTTTCTAAATTGTTTCTTATGGGCTTCATCAGCTAATGAAAATGCTTTCTTAATTCTTTTAATAGAATTTTCAGATTGTATTGTAGGTGAGGATTTTACAAAGTCATTAAATTGCTTTAAAACTATTGCTCTTTTTTCTTCATATGTTAATTTCTTTTCTTCCATTAGAACAATAAATAAATTTAGATTTCAAAATGCTTTTTTATTAAAATAAAAAGACAGAAAACAATCTGCCTGCAATTATTATTCAAAGATAGAAGAGTTTTTTATTTTTGAAAAATATTTTTTAAACAATATGTTTTCTTAATCAAATAAAACAAAGATTGAAATGTTTTTTGTCTTTAAAATTCAACATTATAAATAAAAATTTAGATGAAAGTTTTTAAAGTTTTAAATTCTCATAAAGTAATTTTTCTATAAGTTTACATCTGCATATAGGGGTGCAACGATGTTAGTAAACGATGAATTAGTATCACCTACCTTTCATTTATTAGTCAAGTTGTACTACAACTATCTATCTGTTTTTCAACGAATAATAATTTAACTTACGAATTTAATATAGTATTAAAAAAGCATATATTTTTATGTGTCTAAACTTTTATAATTAATTGATATTGAATAAATTGCTTGTGTTTATATTGTTGATAATATTTATTTTGCTCTGCACATAGGAACACTTGCTTTCTTTTGCACGTAATCATTGTTCAGAATTATAGTCATGCCTTTTGGTGTCAAAATTTTTGTCATTTGTGTTTCATTTTTTTAATAATCCAAATTTTAATATCGTTTTCGTCATGTCTTTTTATAAATTTGTTTCGCAAATTTAAAATATTTTTATATACTTTTGAAAATTGATTTCTTTAAAAAAAGAGCAAGTATTACTATGTGCATTATAAAAGAATTTCTCAAAACACAAATACACAAATAACTTGCTTAACATCAACTAAATACACAATCACGCATGAGGCTATCAATTATAATAGTAAACTATAATGTAAAACATTTCATTGAGCAATGCTTATATTCAGTAGAAGAAGCACAAAAGGAATGTGATATTGTTTTTAATAAAAACTCAACTGAAGTTTTTGTTGTTGACAATAATTCACAAGATGGTTCTTGCGAAATGATTAAAAATAAATTTCCCGAAGTTCAATTAATTGAAAATAAAAAGAATGTTGGCTTTTCTACTGCAAACAATCAAGCAATTAAAATTTCTAATGGTAAATATGTCTTATTGCTTAACCCAGACACTCTTGTTGCCGAAGATACCTTCGTAAAAACTATTAAGTTTATGGATAAACATGAAGACGCTGGGGGATTAGGTGTTAAAATGATAGACGGTAAAGGAAATTTCCTTCCAGAATCAAAACGCTCTCTCCCCTCTCCTTCCGTTTCATTTTATAAGATTTTTGGGCTTGCAAAATTATTCCCAAAATCAAAACGATTTAGTAAATATCATTTAACATACTTAAACAAAAACGAAACACACAAAGTTGATGTTCTTTCTGGAGCTTTCATGATGCTAAGAAAAGAGACATTAGACAAATCCGGATTATTAGACGAAACCTTTTTTATGTATGGTGAAGACATTGACTTGTCGTACAGAATTAAACTTGCAGGTTATGAAAACTATTATTTTTCGGATACATCAATAATTCATTACAAAGGAGAAAGCACAAAAAAAGGTAGTTTAAACTATGTTTTTATGTTTTACAATGCTATGCTTATTTTTGCAAAAAAACATTTTTCAAATAAAAAAATTGCAGTTTTTTCTCTACTTATAAGATTAGCCGTTTGGTTCAGAGCAGGACTTTCTTTGGGCAAAAGAATTTTTAAAGCCTTATTTCTTCCAATTTTAGACTCAATTTTCTTTTATTCAGGTTTTTATTTCATTAAGCCTATATGGGAATCATACAATTTCAATACCGAAGGTTATTATCCAAAAGAATATATGATGTATGCAGTTCCTGTTTATGTTTTGTTTTGGATTCTTTCAATATATATTTCTAAGGGTTACAGAAAACCTGCTGATTCAAAAAAACTATTTCGAGGTATTTTGTCAGGCTCATTTGTTATTTTAATATTATATTCACTTTTAAACGAAGAATATAGATATTCAAGAGTATTATTAATATCAGGAACATTATGGGCAATTATTTTTGCATGGCTTAGCAGAGCATTATTTACAATTTTTAAAATTAAGGAGTTTGGTTTTGAAAATAAAAAAAATATAAATTTAACTATTTTTTCAGATGAGAAAGAAGCAGAAAGGATTCAAGCTATTATAAAAACATCTGAAAACAACAAAGGCATAAAAAATATTTTTGTTAAGCCTGGCAATAATATTAAAAATGCTTTAAAAGGTACAATTCTAAATAATAAAATATCAGAAATAATTTTCAGTTTAAAAGTCCATTCTGCAAAAGAAATAATTTTGTTAATGATGACTTTTCAAGGTAAAATTAAAGAATTTATGATTGCACATCCAAAAACATCAACAATTATTGGCAGCAACTCAATATACTCTTCCTCAGAACCAGACATTTCTGAATTAAGAACAATTACAAAACCAATAAATATACGAGTAAAACGTATAAGCGATATTTTTTTTTCATTATTATTCTTGGCTCTCTATCCAATTTTAATTCTTCTTATTGATAATAAATCAAATTTTTTAAAAAACATATTTAATGTATTAGTTGGAAAAATCTCATGGGTTGGATATATATACTTAACTGACGAAAGCCTTTTAAAAAAACTTCCTAAAATCAAAAAAGGTGTACTTTCTCCAATAAATTTTCCGACAATCAACGAGGAAGAAAAATTTAGAGTAAACGCTCAGTATGCTAAAAAATATAATCTTACAGATGATATTTATATCATTTATAAATCATTTGAGAACATTGGTAATAAAAAGTTGTAATCTGAAAAATAAAAGTATATATTTGTCCACTTAGTCATAAAACCATATTTTAACAAAAAACACATGAGAAAATTTTTATTTTTAGCCACTTCTATTATTCTTATTTCCAGCAGTTTAGCTGCTCAGACAAGTAAAGAATTAAAGGGAAAACTAACATCTGGGCAAGAATTTTTTGCAAATAAAGATTACAAAAATGCAAAAAAGATTTACTCTGAATTGTTGAGTTCAGACAAAGAAAATCCTGAATATAATTTTTATACAGGAATTTGCGAATTGTACACAGACCAAGAAGATAATGCAATGAAGCGTTTTGACTTAATCTTAAATGATTATGAAAAAAATGGTGAAAATAATTTCACAAAGTCTGCAATTTTTTACAAAGCAAAAGCTTTTCATAACATTTATAAGTTTGATGAGGAAATTAAGACCTTAAAAAAACTATCTGCTTTTGAACTAACAGAAAAGCAGAAAAAAGAAATGGAAACTGCTATTACAAACTCTAGAAATGCAAAAAGTATTTTTCTTGATTTTAAACCTATAATTGTTACAAGATTAGACATCTTAAATTCAGGTTATGATGATCATACACCAATACCAACTTCAAACGGTTCAAAACTATATTTTACTTCTAAAAGACCAGGAGGTGTTAGTGGAAAAACTTTAAGTGATGAAGGAAAATATTATGAAGACATTTGGCTTTGGAATGGTTCTTCTGAACCTGTAAACATAGGAACACCTGTGAATACTCTCCAACATGATGCTACAGGAGGTTTGTCTTTAGATGGAAAAACAATATTTATTTATAAAGCATCAGAGGATAAATTAGGAGACATATATAAAAGCTCTCTTGAAAACAATAAATGGACTACTCCTACTAAATTAGGAAAAAACATTAATAAAAAAAATAGTATTGAAAGACATGCTGCATTATCGCCTGACGGAAAAAAACTATATTTTTCAAGCGACAGAAAAGGAGGAAAAGGAGGAAGAGATATTTGGGTTTCTGAATTACAGGAAGACGGTGAATGGGGAGAAGCAAAAAACCTTGAAATAAATACTGAATTTGATGAAGAATCTCCATACATACTTTCCGATGGAAAAACTTTTTATTTCAGCTCAAAAGGACACATAGGAATGGGAGGATATGACATCTTTAAATGCAATATAAATGAAGATGGTTCTTTTACAAACCCTACAAACATTGGCTTTCCTATTAACACTGTTGAAGATGATGTTTTTTACTTCCCGCTTTCAGATGAACAAACGGCTTATTTCACAAGGAGAAAATCTGATAACGCTGAAATTTTTAAAACAATTTTCCCAGAAAATACTCTCATTGTTGAAAGCGATGTTAAAGGAAAAGAAGTTGATAAAGATTTATATCCTATTGAAAAAAGTACTGTTACAGTTTTTGATATAAATTCTAATATAGAACCTGATGCCTACACATTAAATCTTGAAAAAGGAAAATACAAAACAGTTGTTGTACATAACAAAGACTACAAATTTTATTACCAAGCACCTAACTATGTTTTTGACACAGAAAACATCTCTCGAGAAGACACAAAAGGTATTGAGTTTGTAGAAAAAGACCCAATTCTCGTTAAAATTGAAACAGGAAAAACAGAGAAATTTAAAAATACTTCTTTTATCCCAAACAGTACAGATTTTAACAAATATACAAAATCTGAATTGGATTTAATTATTGATAATTTAAAAAAATACTCAATGCTTGTTGTTAATTTTTCAACAGAAAATTATGAAAAACCCTCAAGTAACCTTTCTATCACAAGAAAAAATAAAGCAGTAGAATATCTTAAAGATAATGGCATAAGCCCAGATAGAATATTTTTAGATTTATCTGATAGAATTATACCTCAAAACAGCCTTGAATACACAATATATGATATTGAAAGTGTTAAAAAAGCTATTAAAGACAAAGAAGACAACCTAGAAGTTATTACTATAGCTGAAAAAGAATATGTTATTGAAATTGAAAATGTATTTTTTAATTTTGATAAATCAAAAATGCAAATAGCTCAAAACAACAAAATAGATTTATTAGCAAAATATCTTTCAGATAATCCAAATGCAAAAATTGCAGTAATTGGATATACAGACGCAGTAGGAACAAGGTCATATAACGATAAATTATCTTCAAGAAGAGCAAAAACTGTTAAAAAATACCTAACAGATAAAGGAGCAAAAGAAAATCAAATCGATACTTATGCTTTTGGAGAAGACAATCCTTATACTTTTAATAAGAAAAACGGAAGATTTTTTGAACCTTCAAAGAAATTTAACCGAAGAGTTGAGTTTATGGTAGTTATTCAAGGAAATCCAAAATTAAAAATTGTTCAATTTAAAGAAGTTCCGGAAGAATATAAAGAAGCAAACTATAATGCAAACTATAAAAGATAAAAATTGTATAATATAAATTAATTAAGCGTATAGTTATTCTCTACGCTTTTTTTTTAATTTATTAAAACATGAAACACCTACACAAAAATTTTGACAACAAAGGGCATTACAATAACCCAACACATACAGACTACTTGCATAAAAAAGCAAGAAATCCTACGTGCAAAACAATATAAATATTTTTAACATGCAATCAACTTGTTTAATATCAATTAATTAGATGACTTTAGACATATGAAACAACTTACTTTAATTTTATCATTCTTTTTTATTGTATTATCATTAAGCTCACAAGAAATAGGGCTATCAGGTTTTTATCAAGCTGATTTGATTTATGATGCACGTCAAGGGGGCTCAGTAAATTACACTCATAGTTTTGGCAACATATTTTCATCCGATTTAAAGTTATCATATCAATATACTAATAAACCTTATAATACCGGAGGACTTGAAGGAAGCACTTATCATAATCCTAAATTTAATATTACAGATTTAGGACTTACTTTTTTCACAACATTGTATGATAACAAACTAAAAATTATGCTAGGCACAAAACATTCTCTATATTATATTTTTGGAAATGATTACATTAAATATAGATATTGGAAAGATTATTCTGATGGAGAACATATAATGGAAGAAGATGAAAAAAATATGTACCACATATCTTTTTACTATTCGCCTTCTAATGAACTTAAATTTCAAATAAAAGATGTTATTATTCCAAATTTATCATTAAACATAAACCTTAGTGCAGGCATTATATTAAACGGAGCTACAGTTTCAGGTTGCATAAGATTACCACATCATATATTTGCACCTTTCGGAAGAGTATCTTTTGGAGTATCTTACAATTTCAAAAAATAAAAAACTATTTAGTAAAAAATCTGTTATACCGATTAATCATACTTTCATTACCAAAAGTACCTCCGCTGTGAATATACATTATCTCGCCTTTTATGAGCTTTTGATAATTATTCATAACTATAAGTGTTACAGGGTCATACAACAGTTCAAATTCAATTGAGGTTTCTTGATTTATTTCTTTCCAAATATTATAAAATTCAGGATATAATTTTCCGAATTGATATTTTTTTGGGCTTTCAATAATTGTTGGATGAAGTTTTTCATTTTCAACTAAAAGAGAAAATTGTTTACGTAAATATTCACTATCCCCAATATTTGGTGTGGTATAAACCTTAAAGTTAAGATGTTTTTGTAAAAAAACAGCTGTTGTTCCTGTACCCGACTGAATAAAAACTGACAATTCTTTTATTCCTTTTTTTTTTGCGAAAGCATTAATTTCTTCAGCAAGAATTTTTACACCATATTCAGCTTCTGCTTCTGCTCCACCCTGCCTGATAAGCAAAGTTTCTTTTCCAAAATTATGATATGTTTTTTTTGGTTTTGACATTTTCTGAAAAAAACTCTCATAATCTTCAAGTTCAATGCAATTCATTCCCATATCTAATGCAGCTTTAAAATTTCCAACAGGATTTTCTTTAAGCCATTTTGGAATTTGCTTCAAATAATAATCAAACTTAAGTCCTTTTATTTTTGCAAAAGCAGATAATGAATACATTGCATTTGATTGATTTCCACCATATGACGCAACGGTTTTATATTGCGACAAATCTTGTTCAAGAAAATATTGAAACTTCCTTGCTTTATTCCCATTAAAATAATGGTTTATTAAATCGTCCCTTTTAAGCCAATACTCCCTTCCTTTAAAAGTTATTTTCTGAACAGGAGATTCTTCTAAAACTGGGCTTAATACATTCATTTTAAAACATTAAAATTATCTTATATAAAAAATTAGTTCTCAAAAAGTATTCTATTAACAATAGATCTTCCCAAAGTTATTTCATCGGTATATTGAAGTTCGCTACCAATTGAAACCCCACGTGAAAGAGCTGTTATTTTTATATTGAAATTTGAAATTTTTTTATGTAAATAATAATTGGTTGTATCTCCTTCGGGTGTCGTATTTAAAGCAAATATTATTTCCTCGGTTTGTTGTTTACCAATTCTTTCAATTAGAGTTTCAATTTCCAAATTGTCTGGTCCAATACCATCCATAGGAGAAATTAACCCTCCAAGAACATGGTAAAGCCCATTATATTGCCTGGTTTTTTCAATTGCAATTACATCATTTATGTTTTCAACAATGCAAATCTGTTCATTATTTCTTTCATCATTATTGCAAATTTCACATATATCATGGTCAGAAACATTTTTACAAACTTTACATTTCTTTATGTTTTTTTTTAGTTCAATCATTGTTTCTCCAAAAAGCATAACATCTTCTTCTGTCTTTTTTAGTAGATGAAGTACAAGCCTAAGAGCAGTTTTACTACCTATGCCAGGGAGTTTTGCAAATTCTGCAACTGCATTATTTAGTAGTTTTGATGGATAATTTGTTTCTTGCATTAAATTGTTTATTTGGTTCTATTGTTATATCTTAGTGGATAATTGCTCATTCAGTATTCTAAAATTTGTTCCCTAGTTGTATAATTTAAAACAATTTTATAAATATTATTATATTAAGTTTTAATTTTTCCCTATAAATTCGTGATAGAACCTATTTTTTCTTAAACCACTTACTAACTTGTTTTTCCGGTTTATAGTTTTCAATATACTCAAAAGCATCATCAACAGTATTGGCAAGGTAATATATTTTCCTATAATCGGCTTTAGCTACTTTTTCAGTATAAAGTGTTTCAAAAAAACTAATTAAATTATTATAAAATCCATTAATATTTAAAATTACAATTGGTTTGTTGTGATATGCAAGTTGCTTGTGTGTAATAACTTCCGAAAGTTCCTCAAGAGTTCCAAAACCTCCGGGAAGGGCAACAAAAGCATCAGCATAATCAGCTAATTTTGCTTTACGTGTGTACATATCTTTGGTAACAATTAATTCATCAACTAATTTACATCCAAGATTACTATCTAAAATTTTTTGAGGAATAATTCCAATTGAAAAACCATTATTTTTGCTTATAACTTCTGCCATTCTTCTCATGAGCCCAACATTTGAACCTCCAAACACAAAAGTCTTGTTATTTTCAGCTATTTTTAATGCCAATTTTTCAGCAGCTTCAAAATATACCCTGTCAATTACATCACTTGAAGAACAAAATACACAAATATTTTTTTTCATTATTTTTATATTATATCTTGCAATTTTAAACAGCAAAAGTAAACATTAATGATAAATAATAATAATTTTCCAATTAAAGTCTTCGTTTTCGGAACACTAAGAAAAGGCGGAAGACTTGATTATTATATGGGAGGCAGTAAATATTTAGGAAAATATTACACAAAAGGTCAATTAATGAAATCGGAACTTGGTAGTGCATATATAAATTTTAACGATAAAAAAGCTATTACATTAGGCGAAGTTTATTTTATGGACTTGCAAGGGCTTCTCAGAATTGACCATTTGGAAAGTACATCAAGAGAATTCCCGAAAGGATATGATTTGGACATAACTCCTATATGGAAGATAGAAGATAAAGATAAAAAAATTAGTTTAGAAGATGTTGAATATGCTTTTATTTATAAAAGAAGAAATGAACCGCAAAAAATAATTTCTGGAGATTGGATACAAAGAAAAAAGCCTGTTGATGAAATCATAAAATACCTACATGATAAAGATACAATCAATAATTGTAAATATTTAATTGAACATATGCGATTATATTTAAATCAATAGATCTAAGAAAATAAGATTTCTAAGATTAATAGGCACTTATAAGAAATCAGGTTTAATTACTAACAATTTCATAATTATTGTTTGAGAACGTAATAGAACGTTTTAATACATAAAGCAAATTAAACTCATTATTTCTTGAATTTCAAAGACAAAATTACACATAAAGACCTTTAAATTAAAGATAAAGTTATATATTTGCATACCTGTAAAATCTTTTTATGTCAATAAAAAAGCGAATCCTAAGCATTCTTTTTTGGTCGGTTGTTTCAGCTGCTTTTATTGGTCCAGGTACAATAACAACTGCATCAAAAGCTGGTGTTTTTTATAACTTTGAATTATTATGGGCATTAGTTTTTTCAACATTTGCTGCATTATTACTACAAGAAGCAAGTGCAAGATTAGCAATACAAAGCAAGTTAAACTTAGGCGAAGCAATAGCAAAAAAATTTGAAGGTAAATCAAGTAAAACATTGGTACTTTTTATTGTAATTGTTGCAATTGTATTAGGTTGTGCAGCATATGAAACAGGCAATATTCTTGGAGCAGTTGAAGGTCTTAAAATGATTTTTGATTTTCCCTCTTACGTTTTTGTTGCTGCAATTGGAGGGCTTGCAATTTTAATTTTCCTTCTTGATTCTGTCCATACTATTGCCAGATTAATGGGATTAGTTGTTTTTTTAATGGGAGGAGCATTCTTCTTTACTTCACTTTCTTTGAAACCAGACTGGACAGAAGTAATTCACGGCAGTATTGTTCCAATTATTCCAGACGGAACAGGTGCCGCATTTTTAGTTATGGCTTTAATTGGAACAACAGTAATCCCATACGATTTATTTCTTGGTTCAGGAGCGTTAAATAAAAAGCAATCAATAAAAGATATGCGTTTTGGACTTGCTTTTGCAATTATATTAGGCGGAATAATTTCAATGTCAATTATGGGTGTTGGGAATTCAGTTACCGAAGCAATGAGCGAAACAGAAAAAGCCAATTTCTTATCAAATATTAATTTTGGCAAAGAAGGGTTCTCTATTCTAACAAATCACTTAAAAAATGAAATTGGAATGTTTGCAGTTTATATTTTTGGGTTTGGAATGTTTGCTGCTGGATTTTCTTCTGCAGTTACTTCCCCGTTAGCATCCGCTATCACTGCAAAAAGTTTATTTGTAAATAAAAATAACAAAAAAAAGTGGGCTTCAAATAAATTATATTTTAAACTTGTAATTGCAGGTGTTTTAGCTGTTGGTTTATTTTTTGGTTTTATGGAAGTTAAACCGATTCCTGCAATAATTATAGCACAAGCATTTAACGGACTTATACTACCTTTGATAGCTGTATTTCTGATTTCTGTTGTAAACGACCCGGAAATAATTGGAGAAAAGAACCTTAATGGTTGGATTTCAAATGTTTTAATGAGTTTTGTTTTATGGATTACAATGATTTTAGGTTTTACAAACATTTCTAAATCTATTGCAAAAGTAGTGGGTTACAACCTTGGAAGTACTGATGTTGTTCTTTTAATCCCTGTAATTGTTATGTCTTTTCTCATCTCTGCCATTTTATTATGGCGTATATATAAAAAAAGGATTAAACTTGTAGAGCAGCGACTTTAAATTTAACAATTCTGTTTTTTATAAAATTTCCTAGCATATCAAAGTCCCAAATCCATTCCTTTTTTATTTTATCTTTTGGTAGATCAATTTTCAGCCTATTACTTTCGCTTAGTAAGTTATTATCATTGTCATAATCAAATTGTAAGTAATCAACAATTAAACAAGATTTATTTTTAGGCAAACTTTCAATATGTTTTTGTTCTATCATTTCAGCAATAATATTTGCCTCATTTTCAGAGAAAATATCATTCCCTATTAAATATTTTTTAGCAAAAAAGGAAAGTTGATTTAAAATATTCAAAGAAACTACAAAATCAGCTTCATTTTTTTTCCCAAATCCAAAATTGTTAGTTTCAACTATAAAATCATCAGGAGCTAAAATCGTATTCCCTCCCCTTTTAATCTCATAAATAGATTTAAGAGTACCCGATATGTCAGCAGTAATTAGTTCAATATTATTATATTTTTTAGCTTTATGTTTAATTTGGTTTGGATGTGAAATATCAACTAAAATAAGTTTATTAAACATTTCGGCAAGCTCTTCATATGGGATATCTAGCCACCAACCACTTCCAAGTATAACAGCAGTACCTTTCTGCTTGTTTTTGGCAGACCTTAAAATAAAAGATTTTGTGTTCTGCAAATGAGACTCCCAATTATCTCTTTCGTTAAGATATCTTAATATCAAACCTTCCCTATCCTTTTGAAGCCCAAATAGTTTTGCAAGTTTTTTATATGAAATAGTCGAACTCAAATTTATGTTTTTTTTATAACAGAAGTTATTTTTTCAATTTCTTTTCTTATTGGAAGACTATCAAAATTATCAATATCCGCAGAATATTCCTTGTCTAAATCAGCAATATATTCAGTAACCTCTTGTTTAATTTTAAAATCATCTTCAATTTTTTGAATATCATCATTTAAAGAATCAAGAGTTCCTGTTTCATCAAATATTTCTTCGAAGTTTCCCGTTTTTGATTGCATCTTAGAAATTCTCATTTTGTGTTTATTTAAAATATGAATCTTTCTTTCATCATTTTTTAATTGCTTTATACGACTAAGAGCATTTTTATATTTTTTTATAATATGCTCATATTCAGCAATTAAAGTGTTATAAAAATCAATCTTAGAAATACTAAGTTTTATTTGCTCCCTATATTGCTGAATCACTTTTTCAGATTCTTCAACTAATTCTGAGCTAACTGAAAGATTATTATCATGAAACTTAATATTTTCATATTCATCCAATTCTTCGTACCAAAAAGCAGATGGCACATCAAAAATTTCAAGAATTACATCTTTTGCCCATTTTTTAGCATTCGAAATATTTTCAATTTCTTGATCTTTTTCAATCTTACATTTGTTCAAAGCAACAGAAACTTTCTCATAAAACAGAGATTTATTATTTTTCTTTTTTTTTGAACCAAAAATACTTTTAAATATATTCATGTAATAAATTTAAAAATTGAAAAAAATCTTAGAAATCCAACTACTATACAAAAGTATAAATAAATAGGTAAAAAACAGTTGGAATATAGTAAGTATATTATGTTTTTTTTTTAAAAGATAGTGTTAATTATAAATAAATTAGCAAAATATTTTTTTATAACTGAAAACATTTTTAATTTTGTAAAAAAATAGTATTATTTTAATTGTTTAATTTATAAAATTATGAAGAAATCGATAGTTATTCTTTCATCACTTTTAATTGTAGCTGTTTTGTTTACAGCTTGTAACCCATTGAAAAAAATGGTAAAAAATGCAGGAGACGTAGAATATAAAACTACTCCTAAACCTTTAGAAATGCACGCAGGCAAAGTTCCTATTGACGTAAAGGTTACATTCCCTCCAAAATACTTTGGTAAAAAAGTAAAATTAGTTATAACTCCTTCTTTAGTTTCAGACTTTAGCTCTTCTGAACAAGTAAAGTTTAAAACTCAAACAATAATAGGGGAGAAATTTGAAGATAACTACGAAACTATTAGTTTTAAAGAAGGTGGTAGCTTTACATTTAAAGATACAATTAATTATGACCCTAAATTTAGAGCATCTGATTTAAAATTGAACTTTTTAATTTCAACTCAAAAAGGTAAATCTGCAAACGGAACAGAAATTAAACTTGCAGATGGTATTATTACTACTCCTGAATTAGTTGACGGAGGAATGACAATTGATGGTGGTTTAAAAAGAGGCACATCATTAGGACAAATTGTAGAAGTTCCTATTACTAAACCAAAAGTAAGATTAGAAACAGAAACTGCAAAGTTATTTTTTGATCTTCAAAAATCTAAAGTTAACAAAAATCAACTTAACAAAGAAGAACTTGAAAGTCTTAAAAGCTCAATAAGAAATGCAGCAACAAATCCAGATAAAGATATTAAATCTATTAAAATTGCAAGTTACGCATCTCCTGACGGACCAGAAGATTTAAATGCAAAACTAGTAACAGATAGAGGTACAAATTCTAAAAAATCTTTTGAAAAAGAATTCTCAAAAGATGAAATTTCTGAGTTTCAAAATAATGATTTTGTAATTACTGAAACTACACCTGCAGAAGACTGGGAAGGTTTCAAAAGTGCAGTTACAGCTTCTAACATGGAAGATAAAGACCTAGTATTAAGGGTGTTAAGTATGTATTCAGACCCAGACACAAGAGAAGAAGAAATTAAAAAACTTGCTGCTGTATATGACAATTTAAGAAACGACATACTTCCATTATTAAGACGTTCTGAAATTAAATTTGAATTTCAAGGAAGAGCAAAATCTGACAATGAATTAAAAACTATGGCATCTTCAGGAGGAAACTCTGGTGGATTATACCAAGAAGAGTTAATCTATGCTGCTTCAATTAGTGAAGGAAACAATAAAGAAAACGCTTATAAAACATATACAAGTAAATACCCAACTGATTGGAAAGGATGGAATAACTTAGCATCAATACAAGCAAAAGAAGGTAATTATTCAGAAGCAAGAAAAAACTTTGAAAAAGTACTTTCTACTAACAATACTAATCCGGCAGCTTTAAACAATCTTGGAGTACTTGCCCTAGCAGAAGGAGATCTTGATGCAGCTTGGGATTATTTTGAAAGAGCAGAAAATGCAGGTTGTAAATCTCCAAGTTTACCTTATAATAAAGGTATAATTTTAATCAAAAGAGGAAAATATAGTGATGCTGTTGATAAATTCTCTGCTGACTCATTTAATAAAGCATTAGCTTTAACTCTTGCTGGAGATAATGATGCTGCAATAAGCACATTAGATAATTTAGGAAGTAGCGAATATGGATTATTTTATTATTTAAAAGCAGTAACTGCTGCAAAAGCTAATAAAATTGATGACCTTATTGAATATTTAAAAATAGCAATTTCAAAAGATAGCAAATTAAAAGATTATGCTAAAAAAGATGCTGAATTCTTAAATTTTATTGACAAATCTGTTTTCAGAGGTGTTGTTGAATAATTTTAGATATTATTTTTTAAAACTCTCACATTTTGTGGGAGTTTTTTTATGCCATAAAGTTACATACTATGAAAAAGTGTCAGCTAAAATCAACTGGCACTAAGTTTGAAAAAGCAAAAGAAATAAAACTAAAAAATAAAAAAATGGCAAATAAATCAAAAAAAGGTAAAATAAAAGTAACCGGGGAAGACATATTTCCAATTATAAAAAAATTCCTCTATTCTGACCACGAAATTTTTCTGCGTGAGTTAATTTCGAATGCAGTTGATGCAACTCAAAAATTAAAAATTCTTTCTTCAAAAGGTAATTACAAAGGAGAATTAGGAGATTTAACTATTCGTATAAAAGCAGATAAAAAAGCAAAAACTATAACAATTTCTGATGCAGGAATAGGAATGGATGCTAATGAAATTAACAAATATATAAACCAAATAGCATTTTCTGGTGCAGAAGAATTTCTTGACAAATATAAAGATGAGAAAAATGCAATTATTGGACATTTTGGTTTAGGATTTTATTCTTCTTTTATGGTTTCAGAAAAAGTTGAAATAATTTCAAAATCTTACAAAGATGATTCAATAGCTGTTAGATGGGAATGTGATGGTAGCCCAAATTTCAAATTAAAGGAAATTGAAAAAGAAAAAAGAGGTACTGACATAGTTTTACATATTGATGAAGATTCAACCGATTTTTTAGAAGATTCTAAAATAACTGAACTTTTAAATAAGTACTGTAAGTTTTTACCTGTTGAAATTGCATTTGGCAAAGAAGAAAAAACTGAGGATGGTAAAAAAATTAAAAAAGATAAAATTATTAATAACACAAGTCCTGCTTGGACAAAAAAACCTAGTGATTTATCCGATAAAAACTATAAGGATTTTTATAAAGAACTATATCCAATGACTTTTGATGATCCTTTGTTTCATATTCATCTTAATGTAGATTACCCTTTTAATTTAACCGGAATTTTATACTTTCCAAAATTCACAAACAACATTGAAATTCAAAAGAATAAAATTCAGCTATACCAACGACAAGTTTTTGTAACAGATTCTGTTGAAGGAATTGTTCCTGAATTTATGACTTTATTACATGGAGTTATTGACTCTCCGGATATTCCTCTTAATGTTTCAAGAAGTTATTTGCAAAGCGACAAAAATGTTAAAAAAATTTCCAGCCATATTACAAAAAAAGTTGCTGACAGATTGAAGGAAATTTTTACAAAAGAGAGAGAGGATTTTGAAAAAAAATGGGAAGATTTAAAAGTTTTTGTTGAATACGGAATGCTTAGTGATGAGAAATTCCATGAAAAAGCAATGAAATTCTTTTTGCTAAATAATACTGAGGATAAGAAATTTACTTTTGACGAGTATGAAGAGCTTGTAAAACCAAACCAAACTGATAAAGACGGAAATATAATTTATTTGTACACAACAGACAAAGAGGGGCAATACAGTTTTATTGAAGAAGCAAAAGAAAAAGGATATGATGTTCTTGTTTTGGATGGGCAGTTAGATGCACATTTTATAAATAATATTGAAACCAAACTACAAGGAAAGCGTTTCTCAAGAGTTGATGCGGATGTTATTGACAAACTTATCGCTAAAGAAGATGGTTTTGAGTCAAAATTAAGTTCAGACGATGAAGCAAACTTAAACTCAGTATTTCAAAGCCAGTTACCAAAAGACACTACTTTTCTTGTAAGTTTTGAAGCATTATCTGAAACATCGAACCCAACAATAATAACTCAAAATGAGTTTATGAGACGAATGAAAGATATGTCAAAAATGGGTGGTGAAGCAAGTTTCTATGGAAATTTACCTGACAGTTATAATCTTGTAATAAACTCAAACCACAAGTTGGTTTCTGAACTAAAAGACAAAATGTATGACAAGATAGGTGCAGATTTAGAGAAATTTGATAAAGAAATTAATAGTTTAAAAACAGATATTGAAGCACTTGGTAAATTACAAAAAGATAAAAAAGAAGAAGAAATACCACAAGAAGAAAAAGACAGAAAAGAAGAACTAAATAAAGAGTTAAGCAAAATAGAAAATGATAAAAAAGGAATTTTATCTAAATTTGGAAATTCGGAAAAGATTGTTAATCAGTTAATTGATTTAGGGTTACTTGCAAATAATATGTTAAAAGGAAAATCTTTAAGCAAATTTGTAAAAAGAAGTATTGAACTTATAAAATCTTAAAGAGTTTATTTTATTTTTATGCGAATAAAAGTCGGATTAATAAATCCGACTTTTATATAATAATTATAATTAGTATTTTTTTTTATTAAAATCATGGAAATTTTTAATTTATTAAATTTTTAATTCATATATTTGAACTTCAAAACTATATATAATATATTTCTTTCATGGAAAGTATTTACATAAAAAAAACCAAAAAGACTCCTCTAGTCAATTTAAACATTAAAGAAAATGTTTTTCAAATAAAAGGACCTTCTTTTTCTGAGGATGTAATTGAAATTTTAAACCCTATTTTGGATTGGATTGATAGTGAAATCCCAAAACTTGACAAAGAGTTAATTTGTGAATTTTATTTTACTGTACTTAACAGCTCTTCCCATAAAAAGATTTTCCAAATTCTTCTTAAACTAAATTCTCTTTTAGATAATGGGAAAGATATTAAAATAAATTGGTATTACGATGAAGACGATGAAGACATTATGGAAATGGGAGAAGATTTAATAGAACTAATTAATATTCCTTTTACTTTAATTCCTATAAATCTTTAAAAATATTTTTTATAAAACTTTAATTTATAAAGATACTAAATATTCCTACAAAAAAACCTACTAGAAAACCAATTGCTATTTGTTTAAGATTATGAGATTTTAATATTAATCTTGAAGTCATTATTATTCCTATAATAAGAATTATAAATGTGAAAAAATGAATTGCCGTAAAATTAAAATTTATTACAGAAAACAGTGTTTCACTCATATTTTCTTTATTAAAAAAAATTAAAAAATAAGAAATAAAACCTCCGGTTCCAGCAGAATGAATACTTATTTTTGTTCTGAAATTAAATAATAGGACTATAAAAATTACAATTGAAGACACCAATAAAAAGTTACTAATATCACTTGGCACTCCTACAGGTAATCTAAGCATAATAAAATAGGCAGCAATATAAATTGCTCCAATAATTGCTAAGGGTATAAATCTTTCTTCCCGTTTTGAAAGTTGCAAATCCGAAATAACTCTTAAATTTAAAAGTATCAGCATAACTAATAAGGGAGAAACAAATGTTGACATAAAGACAACAAGTACAATTCCTTTTTTATAAACAAACTGATAATGAGACAAATAAGATGGCAAATAGAATAGGATTATTACTGCATATACAGGAAGAAATAAAGGATGAAAAATATATGAGAATATTTTTGCAATTTGCTCTTTCATTGTTTAACTTTCTATAATTCTTTTCTTAAACGAGCTACTAAAACATCCAACTGTTCTCTATACTTTGCAACTGTACGTCTTGCAATTTTATAACCTTTTTCTTGTAGTATTTTTGCAAGTTTTTCATCTGTTAGAGGTTTTTTCTTATCTTCATTATCAATACATTCTTGAAGTATTCTTTTAATTTCTCTTGTTGAAACAGTTTCGCCATCTTGGGTTTCCATTCCTTCTGAAAAGAAAAACTTAAGAGGTAAAATTCCAAAATGAGTTTGAATATATTTACTGTTAGCAACTCTTGAGATTGTAGAAATATCAAGATTTGTAATTTCGGCAATATCTTTTAAAATCATTGGTCTCAGTTTAGTTTCATCTCCATCAATAAAATATTCTTTTTGAAAACCAATTATTGCATTTATTGTTACAAGAAGTGTATTTTGCCTTTGCTTTATTGCTTCAATAAACCATTTAGCAGAATCTAATTTTTGTTGTACAAAACTACTCGCTTGTTTTTCAGATTTTGTAGATTTTTCTTTACTGTCTCTCATTCCTTTCAACATATCCTTATATGTTTTACTAACACGTAACATAGGGACATTTCGAGCATTTAAAGAGACCATAGCTTCTCCATCAACAACTTTTAATATGAAATCCGGAGTAATTTGTTGTGCTGTTTTATTTAATGATGAAGAAAAGTTGCTGCCGGGCTTAGGATTTAATTTAACAATTATATTTATTGCTTCTTTCAATTCATCATCCGAAATTTCCATTTTCTTTGTTATTTTAGAATAATGTTTTTTTGAAAACTCATCAAAATAGTTAGAAACTATAGTCTTAGCATTTAAAAATGCTACTGAATTTTCTTTATCCGGATTTATTGACTTTTCAATTTGTAATAATAAAGTCTCTTGTAAGCTTCTTGCTCCTACTCCAACAGGTTCTAAATCTTGAACTATTTTAAGTGCATTTTCTAAATCTTCAATTGCAACTGTAATATTCTGAGTAAATGCTAAATCATCAACAATATTTTCTAAATCACGTCTTAAATACCCAGCACTATCTAAACTGCCGATTAAATATTTTGCTAAAACTTCTTCTTGGGCACTTATCTTCTTTAGTCTTAATTGTTCGTTTAGATGTTCCGGCAAAGTAAATCCTTCGGAATATGGTATGTCAACGACTTTGTCATCTTTTGAATAATTGCTAATATTTAGTTTGTAATCCGGTATATCATCATCGTTCAAATAATCATCAATTGAAAATTCATCATCATATTCATTTTCTTTTTCTTCATTTTCATTTTCAGGTTCATCGTCAGAATATTCATCTTGTGGGTTACCTTCTTCTAATGTAGGGTTTTCTTCAATTTCTTTTTTAATTCTTTGTTCTAATTGCAAAGTCGGAAGTTCCAACAATTTTATTAGTTGAATTTGTTGAGGAGATAATCTCTGCAACATTTTTTGATTTAGACTTTGTTTGAGCATTAAAAAAAATTAGAATGTTTATTATACAAAAATAAGAATATTTTTTGTTTTGCATTATATTTTTTCTGGGTAACCTGTAATATTTCTTATTTCATGATACAAAGGTTGAAGTTTTTTATACATACGTTTATAAATTTTATTATATAAATTGTTATATATTTTACTTACTTCTTGATTTGGAGTATATGTTTCTGATACTCTACACATAAATTTCACAGCAGTTTTATAATCAGGATAATATTTCATACCTACTGCTGCACTTATTGCTGCCCCCAATGCAGAAGTTTCGTGAGTATGAGGCTTTTCAACGGGAATATTAAAAATATCAGATGTCAGTTGTAATACATTTTTATTTTGCGAACCTCCTCCGGAAATTAATAACTTCTTTATTTTAACTTTTGTTCGTTTTTCTGTCCTTTGCAAACCATCTTTTAAAGAATATGCTAATCCTTCAATTATTGAGCGATAAATATGTGCCCTTGTGTGCACATCACCAAATCCAATAATTGCTCCTTTTGCTTCTGTTCCAGGAATTTTTACACCTGGCGACCAATATGGTTGCAGTGTTAGCCCCATTGAACCAGGGGGAACTTCATCAATTAACTTATCGAATAATTCTTCAGGATTTTTACCTTGTTCTTTTGCTTGAATTGTTTCTAAATGTCCACATTGTTTTTTAAACCAATCAACCATCCAGAAACCTCTGTATATCATTATTTCTGTATTAAAATAGTTAGGTACTGCACTCGGATACGGCGGAAAAAACCTTATTATTTCTTTATATTTTTTCATCGTTGTTTGTACTGTTGCAGTTGTTCCATAACTGAGACAGGCAACATTATCTTCAATAACACCAGAGCCTAAAACTTCTGATGCTTTGTCGGAAGCTGCTGCAAAAAGAGGCAAACCCACAGGTATTCCTGTTTCTTTTGATGCTTCTGTACTAATATGTGCCAATATTTCGGAAGGTTTTACAAGTTCGGGCAACATTGATTGTTCAACAGGAAACATTTTATAATTTCTGTGAGTCTTGGAGGTCCATTCTTTTTTCTTATAATCAAAAGGCATATATCCAACAATGTTCCCAATAGAGTCTTTAAATTTGCCCGTTAGTTTATATGTTAAATATCCCGAAAGAAATAAATACTTATCAGTTTTCTTCCATATTTCTTTTTGATTTTGCATTATCCAATTGCATTCTGCATTTTTAACAGCGTGTATTACAGATTCTTTCATATTTACAATACGCAGTATTAACATATCTAATCTTGAAAGTTTATTTGTCTTTTTTGCTTGCCTTTGGTCTAACCAAATTATTGCAGGTCGAAGAGGCTTACCGAATTTATCTAAATTAATAACAGTTCCTCGTTGGGTTGTTAGCGTAACCGCTACAATTCTTTCTTTATATTCCAAATTTTTAGAAAGAAGTTTTTGGCTTGTTTCTGAAAGTTTTTCCCAGAAATATTCCGGATTTTGTTCTGCCCAGCCAGGCTTATTTGAAAAAAAAGCCTTTATTTTTGTTTTAACAATATCAACAATATTTCCTTTTAGATTAAATAATACTGCTCTAACAGATTGTGTTCCTGCATCTATTGAAAGAATTAAATCTGTCTTTTTTTTTTGCATACTATGTATCTTTTATACAAAGATAGTATTTTACTTTTGTTTTGAAACAGGACATAAAAAAACCTACAAATTAAATTGCAGGTTTCTAATATTTTTATTGCATTATTTACAATATTCTACATATAATCGTTAACAATCTTTAAACCTTTATCTTCAAGTTCTTTCATTACTTTTTTAATTAGTGTAACTTTTTTATTGTGAGGCAAAAAAGCTGATTTAAATCCATTAATTATCAGATACTTAATCTCAGGTGCAGTAAAGCCAAATTCTTTAACTGCGAGCCAATATTCATCGGTTAATGTTGTTCCGGAGATTAATCTGTTATCTGTATTTAAAGTTACTCTCAATCCGTAATTGAAATAAAATTTAACCGGATGGCTTTTCAAATTTTTGACAGCTTTGGTTTGTACATTTGAAGTTATACACATTTCAAGAGGAATTCTGTGGTCATTTATATAATTTAACAGATCTCCATCTTCTCTGAGCCTAGTTCCGTGTCCTATTCTGTTCGCATTTATAAAATGTAAAGCCTGATGAATAGATTCTGGACCATATGCTTCTCCGGCATGTGCTGTTGTATTAATATTATTATTCACAATTAAATAAAATGCTTCTTTATGGTCTTTGGCAGGAAAATTTTCTTCGGCACCTGCTAAATCAAAACCTACAACACCTGAGTTTTTATATGCTACAGACAATTCTGCTAGTGTTAATGATTTGGCTGGGGAAAAATGTCTTAATCCGCAAACAATAATTCCAATAATTATATCGAATTTCTTTTCTGCTTGTTCCTTGCCTTCAAGAACAGCATCAATAACATCTGTTAGGGTCAATCCTTTATCTGTATGTAATATTGGAGAGAATCTTATTTCTAAATATCTTACATTTTCTGCTGCATTATCTTCTGCCAATTCATAAGTTGCTCTTCTCAATGACTCGTGCGTTTGCATAACAGAAGTTGTTACATCAAATGCTTTTAAATAATCTACCAAACTATCGCACCATGTTCCGGCCTTTAAATAATGTTCTAATTTCTTGGGATCATCTTCCGGAAGTTTTACTTTTTGTTTTTTTGCAAGTTCAATAATTGTTTCTACCCGCATTGAGCCGTCAAGATGGCAATGAAGTTCAGCTTTGGGTAAGCTGTGTAAGAATTCTTTTGTTAATTTCTTCATATCTATTTATTTTTGAAGGGTATTTTTATAAAAAATCTCATCAGCGAAAGAAAAATAGCTGTTGAGATTGGTATGACATTTTGTTCATATTAAAATACAAAATTACGAAAAATATTTAAGTTTAGTGCTATCTTGTAAAAATATATTCATTTTCATTTGATAATTCATGGTTAAAATTATAGTTTTCATAATCAAAACCTTTTAAATCTTCATAGTTTTTAAGTTTATTTTTTATAATGTATCTGCACATCAAACCTCTTGCTTTTTTTGCATAAACGCTTATGTTTTTATAAGTCCCGTTTTTGTTTTCTTTAAAAACAGGGGTTATTATTTTTGCTTTTAAAAATTTAGTATTAACTGCTTTAAAATACTCATTTGATGCTAAATTTATAAGAATTTTTTTGTTTTGCTCAGCAAGCTCTTCATTAATTTTGTTTGAAAGTTTACTACCCCAAAACTCATATAAATTGTTGGAACTTTCAGTTTTTAACTTAGTACCCATTTCTAATCTATATGGAAGAATAATATCAAAAGGTTTTAAAATTCCATATAAACCTGAAAGCATTCTTAAATGTTTCTGAGCAAACTCAAAATCTTGTTTTGAAAAAGTTTTTGCATCCATTCCTTGATATGCGTGTCCTTGGAACATCAGTAAAGCATGTCCTTTTTCTTCACTTTCAAAAGGATATTGCCATTTCATGTTTCTTTCAAAATTTAATTCGGCTAGGTTTGGGCTTATGTTCATTAATTCAGACAAATCTTTGGGACTTAGCTCTTTAATATATTTCATAAGTTCTTTGCTTTCTTTTTGAAAATCTATTTCAGTAGATTTTACATCTTTTATTGAACCTGTTTTTATCTTTTTTGCGGGGGAAATTATTATTATCATTGTGTTTGTGTTATATGTAAATTTTATAATATGTTTTATATGAAATGATTTTAAAGTTGTCAGTATCAGCCTCATCTATTTATTCTTAGCATATAGTAAAAATATTTCTTACATAAAACAAATTTACTTTTGCCAAGTATTAAATCCTCTTTCTATTTTAAAACTTTATATTTTATTGAAGATTAAAAACTCATAACGAAATTCTAATACAAAAAGTGGGTTTCAGAAATACAAAGTTATGATTTTTTACAAATATTTCAACATAATACCTTTTCCTCTGTATGATTTTATTTCAATAGATTTATCTTTTCTGAAATATTTACGAAGTCGTGAAATAAATACGTCCATGCTTCTACCGGTAAAGTAGTCTGCTTCATTCCAAAGCTCATTTAGAATTATTTCTCTCTCTGTTATTTTATTTTTATTTTTTAACAAGACTGTTAGCAAGTCAGCTTCCAAAACAGTTAAAATTAATGTTTCGTTTTCAAATAATAATTCTAAAGTTTCAGGAAAAAACTTGTATTTTCCTATATTATGAACATTTACATCTACTTTTTTAGAGCGTAGCAGAATATTATTTATTCTCAGCAATAATTCTTCAGCTTCAAAAGGTTTTGTTATGTAATCATCGGCACCTATTTTTAATCCTTTTATTACGTCATCTTTTAAATTTTTTGCAGTAAGGAAAAGGAAAGGCATTTTTGAGTTTTTATTTTTAATTTTTTGTGCGAGTTCAAAGCCGTCAAGTTTAGGCATCATAACATCTAAAATGCAAAAATCAACTTCATTTTCTTGAAAAAAAAGCCATGCTTCTTCACCGTTTTCTTTATGGAAAACTTCAAAATTACTTATTTCGAGATATTTTTTTAGTATATATCCGAAATCTTTGTCGTCTTCTGCTAGGAGTATTTTGATCATATTTTTTTTGTTGTTGGCGGTTGGTGGTTAGCTTTTGGCACTTGGCTTTTAGCTAGTTGTTAATCGCTAACAGCTAAAAGCCTTATTTCAATTTAATTATAAACTTTGTTCCTACATTAACTTTACTTTCAAAACTAATTGTTCCTTTATGTAATTCAATAATTTTTTTCGTAAAAAACAAACCTATCCCTAAACCTTTTACATTATGAATATTACCTTTCAGTCCTCTGTAAAATTTATCAAAAATCATTTTTTTATCTTTATCTGAAATTCCTTGCCCATTGTCTTTAATTTCAATTTGTAAATAATTATTTTTTTCATAAACTTTAATTGAAACAATTTTCTCTGTTTTATTGTTGTATTTTATTGCATTATCTAGAACATTCACAATTGCAGGTGCTAAATATGTTTCATCAATATTGATAAAATAGTTTTTTTTTTCTTTAAATTCATAAATAAAATAAACAGTCTCATTATTAATTGATTGCTTAAAGTCATTAATTAAAGATAAGAAAAACTTATTTGCATCTGTTTTTACAAGTTGTATATCAATAGCATTATTAAAGCTATTATCAAGAACTCTTTCAGTAATTTTTTGCAATCTACTAGCCTGATTTTCAATAATTTGAACCGTTTTGTTTTCAGAAATAGATTTGCCTTGTTTAAGTGTTGAAATTGCAACTTTCAGTGTAGCAATTGGTGTTTTTAATTCGTGAGTTATGTTATTTACAAAGTCTGTTTTAATTTCTGAAAGTTGTTTTTGTTTTAAAATTACTTTAATGGTTATTATAAAAGTTGCAAGAATAATTAAAGTAAAAAGCACAGACATAAACAGCAAATAAATAACAGATTTATAGAAATATTTTGAACTTTCGGGAAAGTATAAAAGCAAAAAATAATTTTTATCAGATAAATCATTTGTAAACAGATTTGCTTTGAATTTTGTATTAATATTTTTTTTATTAAATTTTTTAGATTTATATTTTATAAGTGTATCGTTTTGTACAACTGCAAATTCATAATTTAAATCAATTCCTGTATTTAAAAGCTCATTTTCTATAATTGTGTCTAACAAATTCAAATTTAACCTTTCCAAAGGATTTTTATTTGTTTCAATTTCTATTTGTAATTTTTTAAAAATTTTATCTAAATCAGTAATTTTATTGGTTTTAGCACTATCATTAGTATTTAATGCAAAAACAGTAACTCTTTTCATTTCATTATCATCTGACAAACTAATCATTGTTTCCAAACTTTCGTCAAATTTAAGTAGTTCTGCATTTAGTTTTATAAGAACAGTTTTAGTTGCTAATTTTGGAATAATGTTTTTAAATGAAGCAAAAACATTCTGTTCAAATTGCTTTTCTTTAATTTTAACAGCATTTTTTACCCACATAATTTGCACAACAATAATTCCGCTAAGAGCAATGCTCATTAAAATAATTATTATTATAAAAATTTTCTTCTTCATAACTGCACAAATTTAAACAATTTATATTCTCATTAACAAAGTTTAACCTGCATTAACCTTGCATTAACATAGTTATATTTTTTGCTTTTTACTTTTGTCTCGATTTTATTAATTAAAAAATGACAATAATGAAAAAACTAATTTTAATTGGGTTATTACTGATTTTAGTAGCAAGTTTATTTGCTCAAAAACAAACAGGGAGAGTAACTTATTTTTTTAACAGAGATGCAAAAATTTCGCTTGGAAACAATATGCCAACAGAACAACAAAAAGCACTTACAGAAATGCTAAAAAAACAATTTCAAAAAACATTTGTTCTTGAATTTTCAGATAGTAAATCTATTTATTATCAAAAAAAAGAACTCCAAGAAAACACAAAGAGCAATATTAATATTATGATATTTGATGGCACAGCAGGAAAACTATACAAATCAACTTCCGAAAAAGAATATCTAAAAACAGATGAAAGCCTCGGTAAACGCTTTTTAATTTCTGATAAATTGCTTAAACCTAACTGGCAACTAATTGACAGCACAAAAAAAGTTTTGAATTATATGTGCTACAAAGCAAAATACATAAAAGAGGAAACAGAAGAAAATGACAGCCTTATAAAAACTACTATTGAAGTTTGGTATGCTCCTGATATTCCGACAAATACAGGCCCTGATAAACTGTGGGGATTGCCTGGTTTAATTCTTGAAGTGCATGAAGGTAAAGTTTCAATAAGGGCAACAAAAGTTGAAATAAATGCAGATAATATTGCAATAGAAAAACCTAAGAAGGGTAAGAAAATTTCGCAAGATGAGTTTGATGAAATTCATAAAAAACACATGAAAAAGGTGAAAGAAATGTATGAAGGAGGCAGACAAAAGGACGATGGAAATACTATTCGGATTAAAATTAGTGGGTAAATAGAAAAGGGATAATACGGATTTAACAGACTTTCTCTGATAAAATCTGTGATTATTTAATCTATCTGCTTGTGCTTAATTACTTTTTTCTATTATAAAACTAAAAATATGAAAGTTAAATATCTTTTTACATTATTGCTTATTTCTCTTTTTGCAGAAACAATACTTTCTCAAACAGTTGTAAAAGGTATTGTAAAAGATAAAAGCAACAAATATATTGAAGTTAATATTATTGCTTTTGATACTGTAACAAATACAATTGGGGCTTATTCAACTGCAAATAATTTTGGTTATTATGAACTTTATTTAAAGCAAAATAAACATTATGAATTGCGTGTAAGTTACCTTGGATATGAAACAGTTAATATTCCAATATTCACTGGAAATAAAAAAATTATTACGAAAAATATTGTTCTTGTTTCAAAAGAATACTCAATAGAAAAAGTTGAAATAACATACACTCAACCAATAAAAATAAATGGCGATACAATAACTTATGATGCAAATTCATTTTCAACAGGCAATGAAAAAAGGCTTGAAGATGTTTTGGGAAATTTACCTGGAGTGGAAGTTTCAAAATCAGGAGAAATTACAGTTAAGGGCAAGAAGGTTAGTAAGATAATGGTTGATAATAAAGATTTTTTTAGTGGAGATACTAAACTTGCAACACAAAATATTCCTGCAAATGTTGTAGATAAAATTCAGGTTTTAAATAATTACAGCGAAGTTGGTATGATGAAAGGTGTAAATGCCATCAATAATAATCCTGTTATAAACATAAAGTTAAAACAAGGGAAAAAGCGTTTTTGGTTTGGAAATATTGAGGTAGGTGCAGGATATGAGAATAAATATCTGTTAAACCCCAAGTTGTTTTATTACAGTCCAAAAACTTCAATAAATTTTATAGGAAACATAAATAATACAGGGAAGCAGTCATTTAATTTTCAGGATTATATACGATTTTCAGGAGGCATTACAAATTTACTTAACGGAAGTAACGGATCTTTTTCATTTAATTCTGAGGAACTTGGTTTTATGTTGTTGCCGAATAATAGGGCAATGAAAATAAATCCTAAATTCTCGGCTTTAAATATAAACCATATTTTTAGTAAGAGGTTGTTAATAAGCAGTTTTGCTATTTTCAATATTGATAATTTTGAAATGAAAAAAAATACTAAAAAAGATTATTTTTTAAATTTAAATTCAGAAAATACGAATTCATTATCAAAAATTATCAGTCAATTTGCTTTGTACAATTTCAGAATTAATTATCAGCCTAATTATAAGATTTATTTAGATTATAATTTATATGGAAAATATAATGATAGTGAGTTCTTAAATAATATTTATTCTAGTGTTTCAGGGGAAACTGAGACAAGAAAAAATAGTAATATAAATGATTTGAAACAGAATTTTAATTTATTTTATTCTGTTGGGAATAAAGGTATTTTGTCAATTAGTTTAAAACATAAGTTTTTTGATAATAATCTAAGCAATTTTTATAATTCAAGAAATAAGGTTTTTAATTTTCATGAATTTGATGAGATAAACAAACTACATTTTTCTCAAATTAAAGATATTTCGGGAAATGAGTTTAGAGGAAAAACAGAGTTTATATATTTGTTAAACAAGCAAAATAATATAAGAGTAAATATTGGTAGTGATTATGTGCATAACATATTATTACTTAATACAAAGCAATTTACAAGTGGAAATGAAGTTTTATTATCAGAAAAGTCTAATTTTTCAAATGAGTTAAATAAAAAGTTGCGTTATTATTATTCAAGTTTAAAATACAAGGCATTAAAAGGCAATCTAACAGCATCGGGAGGTATAAAATTACATTATTTTATTTCGGAAAACCAACAAAAAGGAGGCATTTATTTAGATAAGCAAACAAAAATAACACCCGACATTTTCTTGAAATACAATTTTATGAAAACTAAAAATATTAGTTTCTCTTATAATGCTTCGCCCAATTTTATGGAAATTACAAAATTATCAGAAGCATATGTTTTCGCATCATACAACAGCCTTAATTTTGGAAATGCGAATTTAAAATCGAGTTTGTATCATAAGTTCTCGTTAAATTATATGTTTTTTAATAATTTTTCGTTTTCAAATACTCATTGGTTTATAAATTATTTAAGACAGATAAATCCTACTGCTATTTCAACTAAGTTAAGTGAAAATTTATTTATCTCAAAATATGAACAATTTAGCAAAGCAAAAGAAACACTTTCAAGTAATTTTAATTATGAAAAACGTATAAAAAAGTTTAAAGTTTCATTTAAAAATATTCTTACATATTCAACTTATGAAAATAAAATTAATGATGAGTTTGCAAGAAATAAACTGTTTTCTCACAAATATAAATTAGGTGTTTCAACTTTTTTTAAAAATGTAGCTAATTTTGAAATTGGGAGTAATCAAAATTTTACAAATTTCAAACAAAATAATGTAAAAAGTGATTTTATAAATTCAGATTATTTTGCAAATATTGAAATTCCTTTTTTAAAGCAATTTATTTTTACTGCGGACTACACATATAACACGAATCGAAAAATACAAAACAAAAGTAAAAAATTTTACTCTTTTTTAAATGCTGATTTATATTACAAGGCAAAAAATAAAAGTTGGGGGTTTTCAATTTCAGGCGAGAATATTCTCAATACAAAATTGCTTACCAAAATAAACAATAATGACATATTCTATTATAAATCAGACTATTATACTCAAGGGATTTCTGTATTGTTTTCTATTGTGTATAGAATTTAGTTAATCAAAGATTCTACTTCAATACCAAATTCAGATATTACATCAAGGACATCGTGGATATGATTATCTGATTTATCTCTAAAATTCCATTTTATTTTGACATTTGCACCCTTTCTTTTGTATGACCTTAAAACATCAAGTATTTCATACAAGACTCTGCTTGTTCCGGTGTTCATATTATCAATATCGGAAAAAAACAATAAATCACCTTTATTCAATATTGAATATTCTTTTAACCATTTGATAACAGGTTTAAAAAAATCATCAGGGTTTTGCATATAAGAATTGCCAGAGATAATACAAGTTCCAGTTTCCGCGTTAAGCTCAACAAAAGGGAATGTATCGTTACCTATTTTAGGTTTAGTTATTATAAGGTTGTTCATTAAATATGCTATTATTAAATTTAATTGCAAAAATATTTATAAAAATAAAAGAGATTGTTCCTTTCATAATTAAAAAAGATATTCGTATAACTAATGATATATTTATAAAGAATGGTTGCACAAAAAAACATATTCAATCTTCCTTTTTTACTGGAACTTAAGAATATTTTTAAATTTAAAAGAAGAATTACTTTTAGTATGTGTACTAGTCTGAGTTCAATATAAGTTTTAGAGACTTTTTAAAAACAAAAATTAAAATGCGGTTACAATAATTTCTGCAATTCTATTTCTTGCTCGTCCATCTTCTGAATCGTCAGTTGTTTTAGGAAACAAATTACTCAAACCTTTTGTTTTAATTCTATGTTCTCTAATACCTCTTTTTATTAGATATGCAGCTACTACTGTTGCTCTTGCCTCAGACAAGCCAGTTGGGTTAAGAATTAGAGCTTCAACATTGTCTGCGTGTCCTAAAACTTCAATATGTACGGAAGGGTTCAAATATAAAAGGTTTACAATATTATCTAATTCTGCTTTGGCAAGAGGAGATAAAGTTGCACTTTCAGATTTAAAATTAAGATTATCAGTTTTAATTTCTTCTTCTAAAAATATTTTATTCAATAAAATATCATGATTAAGATTTTCAAATGTTGTAACTTGTTGGATGTTTAAATCTGCTTTATATGTCCAATATCCTTTTGCAGTTGTTTTTATATAGTAATTGTCTCCTGCAAAAAACGATGTAAAATAAACACCTGTTCTTTTACTTGAAGCTGTTTCAGAAATTAGTTCGTTTGTTTTAGAATTATAAATTGAAACAATTGCATGTAAAGGCATTAAAGAATTTGCATCTTTTGTAATTCCTCTTAGGTTTGTTTGTTTAATTATTTTAATGTCATCAAATGAAAAGTCATCATCTGCAACATCATCATCGTCAATAAGAAATTCGCTTTCATCAAATGAAATTTTCCTTTCTTTTTCATCAAAGTCAAAGCTAACTTCAAAGTTTTTGTAACCGTTAAATTTAACAATATAATATGCTTGTCTTATTGAGAAGTGTTCGTGAAATATGTTGTTAATCTTTACTTTATAATAATCTGAAACTGGAACAAAAAGCTCAAAATAACCATCTTTATCGGTTAGAGCAGAATATGTTCTATCATTTCCTTCTACAATAATTTTTATATTATTTATAGGGATATCTCCTAGTGCTGAATTTTTATTTCTATTTAGATGTACCCTTCCAAAAAGTTTATTTCTTTCCATAAAAGGAATGTGTAGAACGGTATCTTTAGAGGCTGTAAATTTATATGTTGTGCTTTCACTTTCGTATGTATTATCGAATGAAATCTGAGGTGTATAATTAATAAGATAGTTCCCCTCAACTATGTTATTGTATTCTACATGTCCTTCTTGATTTGATAATAATTCATTTGGAAGAAATTCTCCATTGTAGTTTGGGTCTTTATTGTCTTCAATTGGGTTTGCTCTTTGAATGTCAGTAAGAACAGAAGTTACACCGGGTTCATTTGGGTCATGTATTCTGTTTCCGTTGTAGTCTTTATAATAAAGAATTTTTAAATCATGGTATTTTAATCTTGGTTGAGAAATATTGAAAGATTTTCTTATTCCTGCTTCAAAATAAGTAGAGGTATAAGATCCTGACCCGGAACTATTAGACACTCTTTGTACCGATGATGTGTTTGTAAATCTAAATGACCAACCTTTGCCAATATTCCATTTTATCCCGGTATTAATATTAATCCTACTATTTTTTGATGATAGATTATTTATATATGAACCTCTCAGAATTAGCCTTACTTTATCGTCTATTAAATCTCTTTCATAATACGGAATAATACTTAAAGATTTTGAGTCTATATGACTATAAAAATGCGAAAATTGCTGAGAAAGATTATAAGGTCCAATATTATATTTTAAATAAACTCCAAAGTTTTTTTGCATAAAACTAGCACCAAACTCAGAAACATTGAATGTTTCTGCTGCTGTTCTTCCTTCGTATGAAATACTATTTAAAACCAAAGAATAATTGTAAACGTTAGTAAATCCATACTTAGCATATAAAGAGAATGAGTTATCTGAGAATTTGTTATAAACTCTAACCCCAAGATATGCTTTTCCGGAAAATGTAGCAAAATATCCTTCATCTGGATTTGTTGAATAAGTGTTTGTTGTTTGCTGTTCAAAAATTGGAGCTAAATAGATGCTTATATTTTTTTTAACCCAATATATCATTTGAGGTCTTAATTGTTGGTAACTAGTGAACTTGTCGTCATGCATTACACTATCTGAAATATATGTAGGTTGGTATTTTTGATTGTAATATTGAATTCTAAAATGTTTATTTTCAGAAATTGGTAGGCTTACGTTTGCTTCTGTGTATTGACGTCCTCTTGAATATCCCCAGTAGTTTGAAGTTCCAAAATGACTTCTAAGACTGAATTTCAGGGATTTTATATTGCCGGCAAAATTTAATCTATATCCCCACCCAGAAGATTTACTTTTTATTAATTGATTGTTTGTGCTTTGACTACTTCCAATAAGAAGCATTAAATTTTGTTTTAAAATCCTAGTTTTAATTAAACCATACTCTAAATTTGCAGTTGTTTTATATGCCGGTAATTGAGAATAAACTCCTCCTAGTTCAAAAGTAAAAAGACTTGGGAAACTATGAGAGTAGGAAAGTCCGTAATTGTCTGATTTTTGAAGTAATCTTCGGGTAGCTACTCCTTTAATTTTAATATTTTCCCCAATAGATTGAGATATAAATACTCCTCTTCCATACATACTATGTTCAAAGTTTCCTGTATAATCACCAAGAAATATATTTGTTTTTGGTGTATGAAAATCAATCTTCATTCTACTATTAATCCAAAGATTATTTGTAGAAGGGTCTTGATTATAGTTTTCAAATGAATATACAATATTTTTTTTTCTCTTAAAAAGAATATTCCCGAAGATTTTTCCAATATATATAGGAGTACTGTTTCCAAAAATATTATATGCAGAAAACTCAATATTTAAAGGATAATTAAGCTCGGAGAAAATGTTTTTATATTTCCAGTCTAAATATTTAAACCAAACTGTTTTTGAGATTACTGAGTCATGAAGACTAACTTCAAGATTTACTTTGTGTACCCGATATTTCTTATAATCTATATCTTTATTAAGTTGAACTTCATATTTGAAAGTTTTATTTTCCCCGGTTTTAACAAGTCTTTGTTCTACAAGAATATTATCAGTACCATTTAAAATCTTGATACTTTTATCGGGTGTGATTTTTATATTAGTAATTTCATCAATATTCCCTTTGTTTTCAACTTTCAATGAGAATGTTGATTTTAGAGTGTTGTGGTTAAAATATCTTGATTTTTTATTAGTCTTAACATTTATTACTGATTTAACCGGTATTTTGACAAAACAATATTCAGAATCATAAATTGATTTATTATTGTCAGTAAGAACAGCAACTATTGCGTATCCAACTCCACCATTTGCATTTTTGGAAACACTAACTCTTACAGGAAATGACAAACTCCCATTTGGTGGGAGAGATATTTGTTCATATGAAGACCCAATTATTAACCAGTCTTTTGGAGTGTTTAATTTAATATTAAAACTAATCTCATGATTAGATTTATTACTTAACAATAAGATATTAAAAATAGACTCTCCCGATTCAATTTCAATTTTATCTTTTAAAAATCTCATATCAATATCACCTCCGTTATTAACTGTTTGAGCAGAAACAGAATTTAATAACAAAAGAAATATTGGAATCAATAAAAATCTGACTTTTGGTGTCATTAATTGAGATTAGGGATATTGAAAAGAAAAGTTCTTGAAACTATTCTGGTTCTAAAGTATATAAAATTTCAGCATAATAATAATCTGGGGTTTTTCCAATTAACGAATTATTAGCAACATAAACACTTTTTCCGCAATGATATGAAATAAACAAATTAGTTAAAACACCCGGAACAGTTGTTTGTTGCCCATCCTCAACCAAGTTAGTTGGAACGGGAGATAAAACAGCATGAGAAACATCATTAAAGTATGTTGCTGCTGCATCGTCTCCTGTTATGGAAAATTCTATAGTATTAAGCGGCAAGCTATTTCCAGCATCACCCTGAATTACAGGAGTAGTAGCTTCCACACTCAATTTCCACTCCCGTAGGGGGTTTCCTAAGTCTTCAAAAAAAACAGTCAAATGCGTCCAATTATTATATGAAACACCATTATTATAATGGTCTAATAATTGAAAATTAAAATTAATATTACTGCCCGACTGTATTGTTAATCTTGAAGTAACTTGTCCAGATAAGCTTAATGTACCACAAACCAGAAATAAAAATATTATATACTTCATCAAGAACAATAAATCACTATAAAATAAAACAAATTTTATAATTTAAAAATTGTTAATGCTGACTTAGTTCAAGAATAACATTTACAACGTATCTATCAGATGTAATACTTTGTGCTAACAATGATGAACCATTCATACTACCTTCTCCTGTCCCAAGTCTCCATTCAAGAGTGAAAAGATTTTGATTAATGTCCCCTGCACCTGCTCCCAAATAATTACCAGCAATAATTGTAGCTGCTGCATTTGTAAGTGGTTGAACTCCTGCAAGTAAATCCCAGTTTGTACCATCAGCTCCTGTGCCTTGTTCAGTTACTTCATAACCTAAATTATTTAAAGGAATATTATGCGTAGCATCATCAACTCCAAAGAAATCTGTTGCATCTGCCATTAAAGTTACATCAAAATCAACGGATGAAGCTACAGTAAAATGTGTTTGATAAAGTGCATTTGGTTGTCCAACACCGTTTGTATATTGATCAATAGTGTTAATAACATACTCAAGATTTCCTCCTCCGGTTACATTTAATCTTAAAATTGAATTTAAAGTAATCCCCACAGGAATAATTCCTTGATCAGAAACCGGCTGTGAAAACATAGTTCCTATTGAAAGGATAATTGCTAAAATTGAAATTGTAAATTTTTTCATTATATTTGAATTTAAATGGTTAAAAAATTAAAGTTTTAATATGTAAAAGTACTAGTTTATTTTGAAATATCAAATATTATTTGGAAATAGTTTAAACCCAATTAAGATTATATCGTCAGTTTGGTCAACATTTCCTTGCCATTTTTGTAAAAAAAGTTTTAAAATATCTCTTTGATTTTCCATAGGTTTTTTATGAATTTCAAATAATAGATTCCTAAAAAACTTAGACATTAGTTTTCTTCCAGTTTCCTCTCCTGTTTGGTCAGCAAATCCATCTGAGAATATATATACCGTGATAGGCTCATCTATTTCTATAGAATAGTTTGTAAATCTTTTTGTTTCAGTTTTATCAAAAATAACCCCTCCAATAGGTTTAATATCTCCTTTTATTCTTTCTAATTTATTGTCTTTAATATATATTAGAGGGTTCTTAGCTCCCGCAAATTCCAATATGTTGTTTTTTTTGTCATAACAACACATAGACATATCCATTCCATCTCTATTGTCAGATGTGTCTTGTCTTAATGATTTTCTTACCCCTTCATGTAATTCATCTAGAATTTTTGCAGGTTCATAAATTTTCTTTTGTTCAATTATATTTTCAAGCAAATTATAACTCATAATTGATAAAAATGCACCTGGTACTCCATGCCCTGTACAATCAATTGTTGAAACAAAAGTTTTTTCAATTGGTTCATCTTCTCCATTTTCAATTACAATGTTTTTAAACCAATAAAAATCACCACTAACTTTATCTCTTGGTTTAAAAAAGACAAATGAATTGTCTATGTATTTATTTAAATTCCTTTGTGGAGGAAGTAATGCTCTTTGGATATTAACAGCATAATTAATACTTGAATTTATATCATAATTTTGACTTTCAATTTTCATGAAAGCACTGGTAAGTTCTTCATTCTTTATTTCAATTTTTTTATTTTGTTCTGCAATTTTTTGGTTAGTTATTGATAACATCTTATTATGTTGTTTTCTTCTTTTTATGTTAAAAAGCAATACAAGAGCAATTAATAGACCAAAAGCTACTATACTAGAAAATATTATCAATGTTAATCTTTGTTGGGCTTTATCTCTGTTAAGTTCAGCCTTTACTAATTCGTTTTTCATTTTTTCTTGCTCAACAATAGCTTCAACACGTGCAATTGAATCGTTTTTAGCTTTAATCATAGCTCGTTGAATTTCAATAGCTCTGTTTAGAGTATCTTCAATAAACTCTTTATTTTTTTTCATTAATTCATATTCGAGCTGTTTTGTTTTTGCTTCTGCATCTTTAATGCTGAGTTCTGCAATTGATTTAATTCTTTCTTCTGTTACCAACTCTTTTGTTTTTGTGTCCTTAAAGTGTTGTCTATATGAAGCAAACTTATCAAGATATTCGGCTGCTTTTTGTTCATTGCCAATTTTTTGGTAATTTTCAGCAAGCATTCTATAGCTTATAAGAAGTAGTTTTGGATTTTGAATTTCATTTGCAATATCAAGAGCTCTAATTGTATTTTTTATTGCATTTTTATAATCTTCCTTAATTGCTAAAACATATGCATAATCTAATAGCCCTGATGAAATTTGAGATTTATCTCCTAAATTTTTTCTTATTTTTAAACTTTTTTGAAAATATAATAACGCTTTGTCATTTTGATCTAAATTTGCATGCAACAACCCTAAATTACTGTATATTTTCATTACATTTTGAAAATCTTTAATTTGCCCATAAATTTTATATGATTCTTTAAAATAAGGTATTGCTTTTTTGTTTTCTCCTTTATTTAAACAAAATCTACCAGCTTTGTAATATTGATTTGCAGCTTTTTTATTTTCATCGTTTTTTTGATATTCTTTGGCAGAAACCAAATATTTATTTAGTTTTTCTTTGTCTTTATCTGAAAATTGAGAAAAAGAATGAAAATTAAAAGAAAGTAATAAAATTACTATCAAAAAAACAGTATAATTTATATTTAATTTCATTTTTGAGTTGAATTAAAACTATAAATATTTAATTCTAAACGATGCCGTTTTCTCAATTATAATAGGGAAAATTTAGTGTTTCTTTGGTGTCGTTTTAATATTTATATATGGTTTTTTTAGTTTATTTAATTGGGAAAATTAATATATTTTTTTAAATTTGAAAATTTTAATGAAAAGAAAATTAATAAAACCCAAAAAAAATGCTTAAATACATTGGCTTATTTATACTGATTTTTTTTAATATAAATAAAAACATATACTCTCAAGACTTTGAAGTTTCTCCTGTTATAATGGAATTTTCCGTTGATGAGGGAGAGTCTCAAACAAAATTATTGTCTGTTAAAAACCACTCTAATTTTAAAACATCTTTTACTGTAACTTTTGCAGATTTCACAGTTGATGTGAACGGCAATAAACAGCTTATGAAAAAAAATTCTTCTAAAAATTCATGTGCAGACTGGATAACAATTGAAAAAACTTTTTTTGAGATAAATCCAAATGAACAAATTAATCTTAAAGTTACATTAGAATCTCCTGCAGAAGACAACACTTCAAGATGGGCAATAATGTATATTCAAACAGTAAAAGAACAAGTTAGTTTTGATGTGGACAAATCGGCTATTGGCGCAGGTATTAATTTAAGTGGAAGAATTGCCGTTCATGTTTTCAGAAAACCAGTTTCAGATGCAAAATCTGACTTAACAATTAAGTATTTGAAAGAAAGTAAGAGTACAGACTCAATCGGTCGTGTTTTTTCAGCTGTAATTGAAAACAAAGGACAACTTATAGAAAAATGTAAAGTTACTTTTATTGCATCCGACATGACTACCGCTGAGGAAATAAGGTTTGATCCTATTTATTTAGAATCATACCCAAATTGCAAAAGAAATGTTAAGTTTACTTTGCCTAAAACAATGATGCCCGGAAAATATGAATTAGTTGCCCTTTTAGATTATGGCAAAGCTACCACAATTAAAGGAGTTAGATTGAAAGAAACTCTCTTAATTCTTGATAAGAAAAAAGAAAAAGAATAATATAAAAACACTATAGTTTTATACTATGAATAAGCATATTGTCTTCCTTACTTTTTATATATTCTTTTTGCCAATTTTAACTTATGCCCAAAAAAGTTTTGTGAGTTATTACTCTGACACAAATAATCGTGTAAAAGAAAAATATTTTGCTGAAATTAAAGCTAATGACACAATAAAAAATGGAAAATATACATTCTTTTCTAAAAATGGGACAAAATTACAAGAAGGAACTTTCTTAAATAATAGTTTAGAAGGAAATTGGATTTTATATTATAATACGGGAGAAGTAAAATCCAAAATTCATTTTCTTGAAAACAATAAAAATGGTAATTTTTATCACTATTATAAAACTGGAGAGTTAAAACAAGAGGGCAGGTATAAAAACAATTTACCCGAAGGAAAAGTTACAACTTATTATTTGAATGGAAAAATTAAAATTATAGGGCACTACAAAAATGGAAAATTAAACGGAACAGTTGAAAAATTTAAAGAAGACGGATTAAAAGAAGAATTAATTACATATAAAGATAATAGAATTGAAGGTTATTTTGAAACCTATTATGATACAGGAGAATTAAACTATAAAGGAAAAAAAAAGGAAGATTTATATTTTGATACTCTATATGTTTATTATAAAAATAACAACTTGCAAAGGAAATGTTTTTATGAAAACGGCAAACTAAATAGCAAGTTTTATGCGTTTTATAAAAACAAAACTTTAAGCGGACTTTATCATTATAAAAATGGGCTAATCAGTGGTGAATATAAAGTTTATCATGCAAATGGAATAATTGCCGAAGAAGGTCAGTATATTGAAGATAAGAGAATTGGACATTGGAAATCATATTACCCTAATAAAAAGATATTTTCTGAAGGAAATTACCTGAATGGGAAATTTGAAGGCCTTTGGAAAGTTTATTTCCCAAATGGGAACTTAAAACAAACTGGCAAATTCCAGAATGGATTAGCAGTAGGGAAATGGGAATTTTACTATGAAAATGGTCAAATTTCCTCAAGAGGAAATTATAAAGAAGATTTTAAAACAGGAATTTGGGTTTTTTATAACGAAAAAGGAAAAAAATCAATGATTAAAAAATATCTTCTTGGTAAAATAATAAATATAGAATAAAAAGATTAACTTTTAATATCTGAAACACTAATAACAAAAAATTTGACGCACAAGGGCATAACTATTATTCAGCACAATGATTGCTTACATACAAAAGCAAGTGTTTCTATGTGCAAAGCAAAACAATTATTGTAAATATATATTTAATCAACTTATTGAACAATAATTAATTAGACAAATATAGACATATGAAAGATTTTATTTCAAATAATTTTTATATAGAAAAAGAAACAAATGTTTCTCAAATTGATTTAGCATATAAAATGACTGAATCAGTAGATAAAGAATACGTTGAATATGTCTATAGAGGCAATTTTTCTGAAAAAATAACAGAAAGTATATTAGGACTAACAGATGCAAAGTTTGTCAATGATAAAGATGTTTCGGGAAGCAGGAAGAAGATATCTTCTATTTTAATTGAAGCACTTCAAAATGTAATAAGACATCAAGATAAATCTGAGGATGAAGATGTTGACAACAAAAGCCTTTTTGTTATACAAAAAACAAAAGACTCTATATTTATTAGTACCGGAAATGTAATTGAAAATAAAAATATATTAGAACTTGAACAATACTTGTCAGAAATAAAGAGTCATAATAATGAAAGTTTAAAGAAAGCATACCAGAAAAAAATGACAGATGGTATTATTTCTGAAAAAGGTGGAGGAGGTCTTGGTATAATTGGAATGGCAAGAAGAACAAAAGGTAGGGTTGATTATTATTTTAAAAAAATAAATGATTCATATTCTTATTTTTATTTTCAAATAAGATTAGTTTTTTCTGACACTTTCAAAGAAGTAATAAATGACAAATTGTTTAATTTAAAAAGAATATCAAAATTTCATGATTTACTAAATGAAGAAAATATTCTTCTTAATTTTAACGGTTCTTTTGCTTTTGAAAATCTCACACACCTTTTGCCAATAATTGAATCTCATTCGATTGGAGGTGATAAAATAAAAAAGAAAGTATTTGATTTCACAGTAAAAGCCCTAAGGAATATTATTGATTTCGCAGATAAATTTGAAGATGAAAAAGGGAATACTCCCAAAAAGCGAAATAGTAGAGGAGTGTTTTTATTAAATAAAAAAGGGAAAAAACTATATTTAACTGCTGGAAATCTTATTTTAAATGATAAAGCAATAATATTAGGTAGTAAAATAAGAATTATTAACAAAACAAATCCTGATGGGTTAATAAAAATACGAGATTATATTGAGCAATTTTATGCATTTGATGTTTCTAAAAAACCTGATTTAAATTTAATAGATATGAAGTTGAAAAATGATAATAATATCTATTACCTTTTTAAAAACATAAATCCTAAAACTTCTTATTTTATTCTGCAGTTAGTAATATAAGTTAATGTATGTTTTTATTAACTTTTTTCAGGCTTTATGTGTATCCCTTAACAAATCATTGACGTTTTTTACAGGATTAAAAGTTGAAACAGGAACTTCTGCAAAAACTGTATTCCACTTTGCCATAGCACCATTCCATAGTCCGGGGAGTTCTTGTGCTTTTAGATTTTTTCCATCTTTAGACTTTTGTGAAATAAAACCTGTTTCAGCATCAACATATTTAGTTAAATCAAAAGAATTTCCTTCAAAATCCTTAACTGCCAGAATCAAATCAACAGGGTTAAAATGAGTTGCATTTTCAACAATTTTCACTTTATTTTTATTATTCATATCAATTTGAACACCTTCCACAATCTGCAAAGAAGCTGAACCACTATCCTTTTTAACAAAAAAAGGTCCTCCACCCGGTTCTCCTTCATTTCTTACCATTCCACATACTCTTATTGGACGATTTAGCTTTGAAATTAGATAATCTACTTTTTCTAAGTTATTTTTAGATGTAAATTTATTATCAAGAGTAATAAAAAGCTCAGTTTCAAGAAAACTTTTAACTTCATTTATCAAACTAATTTCCGGATTTTTAAGAAGTCTTTTTATATAATCAAAAACTTGATTTCGTTTATTAATTAAAATTCCTGCCAATGCTTTTTTATAAACTACCGTATCTCTTTTTAACTTCTCCGGAACAACATTGTCAATATTTTTCACAAAAATTATATCAGCTTCAATATCATTTAAGTTTTCAATTAATGCACCATGCCCACCGGGTCTAAAAAGAATATCTCCATTTAATTCTCTAAAAGGAACATTTTCTAAATCAACTGCAATTGTATCAGTTTCAGGCTTTTGCACCGAAAACTCAATATTAAAAACAACATTATATTTTTCTTCATATATATGCTTAATTTCATTAATATGATTTTCAAATCCAACTTGATGCTCTGGAGAAACCGTAAAATGAATGTTTACTTTTCCGCCAAAATTAGAATATTCGGCACCTTCAACTAAATGTTCTTCTGCAGGAGTTCTTGATGTATTTTTATATTTATGAAATTTTAACAAGCCTTTTGGTAAATTACCATAATTTAAACCTATTGGTTCTAATAAATTCTCTAAAATTTCTTTATAATCGGTTTTAAAATTAATATCATTCCTACAAACAGATTTTAAGTCTGAAAAAAAAGCAAAATTTTCAATTTCTTTAAAAAAATTAAAAACAGAATTAAAACCCTTGTCTTCCAACACTTGATTTTTACTATCCTTAAATTCAAATAATTGTTTAAACATCCTGCTTGCAGCACCCGAAGCCGGAACAAATTTTACAGTCTTTTCTTTTTTTAATGTTTTTTCATACTTTTTAACAAAACTGTCAAGATCCTCTTCTTTTATTTTAATTATTCCATCATTAATTGTTGCAGCTTTAGTTATGTTTACAAAAGGAAATCCTTTTTTAAAGTTTTCTATTTGAATATTTATTTTTTCTTCACTTATTCCTTTTTCAGAAAATTGTTTTAAATCTTTATCTGTAAACATATATTTTAAAGTTTAAATGACCTATTTCTACAAAAGTAGGTATTTTAAAGTTTCTTGCCTTAATTTATCAAAATTATTTTATAATTAATATCTTTTTATAAGTTTGTAATTGTTAAATATTACAATTAATTAAAAATTGACACATGAAAAAACTTATAACAATTAGCAGTGCATTAATTTTATTTTTAATGTTCTCGCAATGTGGGCCTACATCTGAACAGGCAATGGAATATAATGATAAATTAATTACAGATCAACTTGCTGTTATAAATGCTATCAATGATGTAGATAATGCGTTTACAACTTATGATCCTGCAAAAATAGGACCTGCAATTATTGTCGCAAAAAACAAAGTTGAAGAATCTATGAAGGCACTTGAAAAATTAGGAGGTTTTGATAAAACAACTGAGTTTAAAGACGCAACTATGAGTCTTTATAAGTTATTTAAAGAGCAATTAGAGAATGAATATTCCGAACAACTTCAAATATATAAATTACCAGAAGAAGAATATACAACAGAACAGCAAGATAGATACAATGAGTTGCAAAAGTTAATTGACGATAAATACACTCTTGTTTTTAATAAATTTGCAGCAATTCAAGTTGAATTTTCTAAAAAATGGAATTTTACATTAGAATAATCTTAAAACAAATTAACGGGACTTCTAAAAATTAACTCGCATTAAGATTTTCAGAATTTTCATAGGCGATTTAATTTTTGGAAGTACTATCGGAATAATACAATGAAAATTAAAGAAGTATATAGGAAATTCTAAAAACCATTTGGGAACAAATATAACAAGCAATCTGACTTCCTAATATTTTATTTAAAATAACTCACTATTATATAAAAAATATTAGTCGCATCTTATTTCTTATATTTTGTTTTTTGGTAGAAATGAATTTTCAGAAGTCCCCTTAAGAATACAAAATATTTGTTAAATATAAAATATTACGGTTTTGTTTAGAAAATCTTAACACCCATAATAAGGGCATCATCAGTTCTTTGTTGTTTGCCTCTCCAATTTCTAAAGGCCTTCTTAATTTTTTCTTTTTGAAAACTAAGAGGTTCTTCAGAATATGTAATTAATAATTCCTGAAGCCTATTCAATGTAAATTTCTTATTTGCTTTCCCTCCAAATTGATCAATTATTCCATCAGTAAACATATAAATCGTATCATTTTCTTTAAGGTCAATATGTTGATTCTTAAAACTTGTCATGGAAATAAAAGTTCCAATTGGCATCTTATCGGAACTAAAATATGTAATCTCATTATTTCTAATAAGAATTAAAGGTAAATTAGCACCCGAAAAATTAAGTTGTTTTGTTTTAGTATTAATAATACTTAAAGCAATATCAAAGCCATCGTTTGTAATTGGTCTTTTGTTTTTTGGGTCTAATGAAACAATTATTTTTTCTCTTAAAATATTTAAAACTTCTGCAGGATTTTCATTTTCGTAATTATCAATTACTTCCTTAAGCATTGTTATACCAAGCATAGACATAAAACCACCGGGAATTCCATGTCCAGTACTATCTGCAATTGCAATTATTAAATTATTATCTTTTTTTGTAAAATAATAAAAATCTCCACTAATTTTGGATTTTGGAAGATAGAAAATGAAGTTCTCTTTACAATTTTTATTAATAATATCTATTGATGGAAGAACAGCTTTTTGTATTTTTTGAGCATATAAAATACCATCATTTATATATTCATTTTGATTTTCAAGAATTTGCCTTTGCTTATTTAACTCTCTATTTGTATTTTCAAGCGTTAAATTTGTTTTTTTATATAAATTTGTATAAATATAAAACAATGAAGAAACTCCAACAAGTACACTCACAAAACTCAACGTAATATCAAACAACCTGTCTGTCGGACTTGGATAATCAAATATCTTTTCAGGAAACTTATATTCAAAAACTAATAAAAAAACAGACAAAAAAACAACGAATGAAACTATTGGAATTATTATAGATCTTTTATTTATAACAGCAATTGCAAATGTTAAATAAGCAAATATATAATATTGAAATCCGCCGGAAGAACCTCCATTTCCAATCCACATAACAGGAGTATAAATTACTAAACTTACAAATAGAGAAATGTAAACAGGAATCTCAAACATTCCTTTTATTCTCGATAAATAATATGCAAAAATTAAAATTACTGATGTCCCAATGGTTGCAGTAACTGTAATCTCTGGTAAACCTAAAAGATAATTGAATATAGAAGATTGTATTCCTAAAAAAATTGCAATTAATATAACAGCATTAGAAACTCTGTGCTTTAGCTCAAACTTGTTTGGATTACCTAATATTTTTATTAAAAACTTATTCAAATGCCATGTTATTATAAAGGTGCTAATATTTAAAATAAAAAAGTAAAAGTGTTTTTTAAAAAAAACTTTGGATAAAGCCTGTTTGTAGTATATTTTAGGAGATACAAATATTTTAAACAAATTTACATAATAAAAAATTATTTGGGAATTAGCAAAGAGCTGTCTCCATAGCTTAAGAATCTAAACTCATTTTCAAAAGCATACTTATATACATCTTTCCAATCTTCACCAATAAACGCAGAAATTAACAAAAGCAAAGTGCTTTTTGGTTGATGAAAATTAGTAATTAATTTATTAACTATCTTAAACTTATACCCTGGAACAATAATTATTTTTGTAGATGCATTTATTGTTTCAAAATTATTTTTGTTCATATAACTTAAAATATTATTTAAAGAATCCTTTGAACTTAATAGTTTTCCTATGTCATAAACTTCCCACTGGTTTATATTAAAATCTTTAAGTTCATTCTTCTTATTCAACTTGCAACCTAAAACATAAAGACTTTCCAAAGTCCTAACAGTTGTTGTTCCAACAGCAACAATTTTACCATCATTTTTTATAAGCTGTAAAATTAATTTCTTTGAAACGGAAAAATGTTCAGCATGCATTTCATGTTCGCCAATTTTGTTAGTTTTTACAGGTTTGAAAGTTCCCGCTCCTACGTGAAGACTTATATGCCCAGTACTAATTCCTTTATTAAATAAATCTTTTAAAATTTTAGCCGTAAAATGCAAACCTGCTGTTGGTGCTGCAACTGAACCTTTATGTTTTGAATAAACAGTTTGATACCTTTCTTTATCGCTTTCTTCTGACTTTCTTTTAAGATAAGGAGGAATGGGTGTTTGCCCCATATTCTCAAGTATTTCTCCAAAACTTATTTCAGAATTATCCCAAGAAAACTCAATAATGTTTGAATTATCTAATGCCCTTATTTTTTTTGCAGAAACAGTTATTTCTATACCAGAAATTATAACAGTAGAAAAAACTTCCTCAATTTTCCATTTTTTTAAATTACCAATAATACATTTCCATTTACAGGAATTAACTGATTGAAACATTAAAGAATAGTCCGCAGGTTCAATAGGCTCAAGACAAAAAATCTCAATATTTGCTCCTGTTTTTTTTTTGAAATTTAAACGTGCCTGAATAACCTTTGTGTTATTGTAAACTAAAAAATCATTTTCTAAAACTTTGCTTATGTCTTTAAAAAATTTCTGTTTTATATTCCCTTTATCATAAATTAATAATTTTGAATTACTTCTGTTTTCTAATGGGTATTTTGCAATTCTGCTATCTGGAAGTTCGTAATTAAAACCTTCAATATTTATGTCTTTTATCTGCATTTTATTTTTTTGCAAAGTTAATACATGAGAACAAAATAAAAAAATATCATAAATTTCTAATTAACCGATTTATACACTAGGTTTTGTTATGACTGTTCAAACTACAATAAATTCACATCCCAAGTTTATGAATAAAAACAAATAAAATAAATACAATTACTTATGTTTTATAACATCTTTTTTTGTATGTTTACATCTTAATTTAAAAAATACAACTATGAAAAAAATTTATTATTTAAGTCTTATTGCCACTATGCTCATTTCTATTACTACAAACTACGCCCAAATTAATGTAGGAGGTTTGCCTAAAAGTTTTTTAGAAAAAGACATAAAAACTAAAATTGAATTTGAAAAAATGCCATTTGTAAATATTCAAAAACTAAAAGAAGAAGATAAAGTAAATGATTTAAGAAAAGATAAACCTTTTAGATTTGGACAAAACATTTTTGTTCATATTAATATAAAAGAAAAGGGAAGCTATGATATCTTATCTGACGGAAGCAAAATTTGGAGATTAGGTATTGAATCTACAAATGCTTTAACTATAAATTTAAGATTTGAAAATTATAATTTATCTCAAGGAGCTTTGCTCTATGTTTATAATGAAGACAAATCTGATATAATTGGAGGTTTTAATTATCAAAATAATCAAGAAAATGGAGTTTTTGCCACAACATTAGTAAGCGGAGATAAAATTATAGTCGAATACTTTGAGCCAAAAGAAATTAACAATCCATATAGCCCAATTATTACACGAGTTACTCATGGTTATAGAGGATCAAGCGAATTTGACAAAGGTTTTGGAGGTTCTGGTTCATGTAATATGAATGTTGTTTGTCCGGATGGAGCTCCATGGGTTGATGATATAAGAGCATCTGCAAGAATAATAAGTGGCGGAAGTGATTGGTGCTCAGGAGCTTTAATAAATAATACATCAGAAGATGGCACTCCATATTTTTTAACTGCTAATCACTGCTTTAATGATCCTTCGGATTGGGTTTTTTGGTTTAATTGGGAAAGCGAAACCTGTGCAAATCCTGGAAGTTCACCATCTCATGATGCCATATCAGGTTCTACTTTAATTGCAAGAAATTCTGATTCGGATTTTTGCCTAGTACTTTTAAACAATACACCTCCCGCCGAATATGAAGTATATTATTCTGGTTGGGATAATTCAGATAATCAACCCTCAACTCAGGTTGGAATACATCATCCTAGTGGAGATATTAAAAAGATTTCTTTTGATGACAATCCTGCTGTTTCATCAGATTATGACCCTTCTCCTTATTTAGCCGATTCTCATTGGGAAATTACTCAATGGGACCGAGGTACAACAACAGAAGGAGGTTCTTCTGGCTCACCTTTATACGATGAAAATCATAGAATAATAGGACAACTTCATGGAGGATGGGCTTCTTGCTCAAGTTTAACACAAGATTATTACGGAAAATTTTCAATGTCGTGGGATAGAGGTGGTAGTCCAACAAATCAACTTAAAGATTGGTTAGACCCTACAAATTCTGGAGTTTTAGTCCTTGATGGCTTCGACCCTAATGTTCCTACAGTAGCTTTAGATGCACAATTACTTCAAATAAGCACACCTGCTGATACATATTTTGCAGAAGAAAATATTACACCTACAATTACAATAAAAAATAAAGGAATTGATGCCATAACATCATTTACAGCAAAATATAAAATTGATACTCAACAATATATTGAAAATAACTGGACAGGAACTATCGCATCAGGAGAAACAGTTGAAATTGTTTTTCCTGACGTAGGAATAACATTCGGAAGCCATACTTTTGAAGCATTGGTTACATCACCAAACGGAGGCACAGATTTAAACACTTCAAATGATACATTAACTAAAGTATTTAATGTTGTAGAAACAATTTTTAATGACGATTTTGAAACAGATAAAGCTTGGACTATGAACGGCGAATGGGAAAGAAATGCACCGCAAGGACTTGGAGGAGAACACGGAAACGCTGATCCTACAACAGCTTTTGGAGGTACAAATGTTTTAGGACTTGACTTAACAGGACAAGGTTCAAATTCGGGTGATTATGAGGCAAATTTAGCAAGTCATGTCGAATATGCAATAAGCCCAGTAATTAATTGTTCAAACTTTGAGAACATTGAACTAAATTTTAAAAGATGGTTAGGAATAGAACAAGCCAGTTATGATCATGCATATATTGATATATCTACTGACGGATCAACTTGGACAGAACTCTGGACAAATACAAGTACCATTGCAGAAAACGCATGGAGCAACCAAACAATTGACATTTCAGCATATGCTGATGAACAGGCAAGTGTCCAAATAAGATACTCAATTGGAGAAACAGATGGAAGCTGGTTTTATTGTGGCTGGAATATTGATAATTTTGTCTTAACCGGAACTTCAATTACACCTGTTGCCACTATTAGTGCATTGCCTGGTTGCGGTGCAGGAACAGGGACTATAACTGTCAATTCTTCAAGAAGTGGCACACAAACATTTTATTTAAGAAATGATGCGGGAAGTCCTATTTCAGATTGGACAGGAGATGCAAACTCTCATGATTTTACAGGATTAAACGATGGAATTTATAAAGGACAAGTTGAAAAAAACGGACTGATGTCAAATTTATCTGCTTCTACTACATTAACTAATGATTTATCAAATTCAGTTGCTCCAAGTTCAGTTTCTGCAAGTGAAACAACAGTTTGTGCAGGAACACCAACAATTTTATCATATACGGGAGGTTCCGGAAATACTTTTGGATGGTATGAAACATCTTGCGGAGGAACTCTTGTTGGAAACGGTAATAATTTGTCTGTTAGCCCATTAACAACAACTACTTATTATGGACGATGGGAAAATTCATGTGCAAACTCTACTTGCGAAACAATTGAAATTACTGTTGATAACTTAATAACAGCAAATGCAGGAAATGATGATAATACATGTGATGCAAATTATACACTTTCAGGAAATAGCCCTTCTCCCGGAACCGGGGTTTGGGCAGTTGTTTCCGGAACTGCAAATATTTCTGATATAAATTTATATAATTCTGATATAAATATAACAATGTCTCCTCTAACACTTTCTTGGACAATTACAAATGGTGCTTGTGTTAATTCTGATGAAGTAATTATTACACTTGAAAACACTACTGTAATAACAGACCAACCAGATGATATAAATGCTGCCATTGGTGAAAATGTTAGTTTTACTGTTGTTGCAACAGGAGATAATTTATCTTATCAATGGAGAAAAGATGGTTCAAATGTAGGAACAAATTTAAATACTTTAACACTTAATAATGTTCAGACCTCAGATGGAGGGAGTTACGATGTAGTTGTATCTGGAAATTGTGGCATTGAAACTAGTGATATTGCTGTTTTATTTGTTGCTTCTAATATTGAAAATATAGAAAAAACAGGAATCAAAGTATATCCAAATCCAAATAATGGAATTTTTAATATAGATTTCCCAAAAGAAACTAAAAATGTTGAAATTTCAATTATTGATATAACAGGAAAATTAATTTACGATAAATTTTTTGAAGGAATTAAACAACACACTCTCGATTTTAATAAAAATAAAGGAGTTTACTTCTTGCAAATTAGTTATGACAATATTAATTTAGTTTCAAAAATTATTATTCAATAATATTCAAATATTTTTATGTTAAAAAAAAGAGTAGGCTTTTGCTTACTCTTTTTCCTTTTTGACTTTAAGAATAAATAAACTACTTTTGCAAAAAAAAAGAAATGAAAGTAAAAGTTGGAGATACAATTAAATTTTTAAATGATATTGGCGGAGGTAAAGTTACAAAAATATTAGATAAAGAAACTGCTTTAGTTCTAAACGATACCGGTTTTGAAATTCCCGTTTTAATTGAAGAACTTATGCCCGATATAAGTGCAGAAGAATATTCTGAAAAACAAAAAGTAAATATTCCACCGGAAATTAAAAATGTATATGAAGAAGAACCTTTATATACAGACAATACTGATGTTAATATTTATTTAGCATATGTTCCTGAAAATCAAAAAAGAATTGGAGATTCTGATTGTGATATTTATCTGATAAACGACAGCAATTTTTTTATCTATTATAATTTTGCTGAAAAAAATGGCACACAGTATGAAAGTATAACAGGAAAAATAGAACCTAATGTTAAAGAAAAAATTTGCACCTTAGAGCTAAACTCAATTCCGGACAATGTAATTACGACTGTACAAATATTATTTTTTTCTAAAGAAAAATATTCTTTAAAAGAACCTTTAAATTCTGAAATAAAAATAAGAGCAACAAAGTTTTTTAAAAAAAATGCTTTTAAAGAAAACGATTTTTTTGATGAATTTGCAATTGTAATGCCTGTTATTGAAGAAAATGATATGCAGGAAGCTGTTAACAAATTAAAAAAAGAAGAAATTCAAAAAGTAATTGAACAAAAGGCAGATAGCAAAAGAATAAACAGACCCAGACTATATCAAAAACAAGAACCAAAGAACATAAAAGAAGTAGATTTACATATTACAGAACTTATTGATGATGAAGCAGGAATGTCCGATCACGACAAACTCCAATTACAATTAGATACTTTTCATAACGAAATAAAAACTGCAATAAAAGAAAGATATAAGAAAATAGTTTTCATACATGGTGTTGGAAGTGGCAGTTTGAAACTTAAAATAAGAAGCGAACTTCAACATAAATATAAACAATATCAGTTTCAGGATGCTTCATTTAAAGAATATGGTTATGGAGCAACCATGATTTTATTAAGACGATAAAAATTTTAACTTTGTATTACACATATTAAAAGAATTATCTATACCCTCTTATCAATTAACTTATTATAATTTATCATGCACTTTGAGTTAACAAAAGATTATCTTCAAAATCTTATTAATATTATTGATAAAAAAGATGATAAAGCTGCCATAAAGCTTATGGATGAACTACATGCAGTTGATATTGCCGAAGTTTATGACGAATTAAATATAGAACAAGCAAAATATCTTTTTTTACTTATAGAAGACGGTGAAAAAGCAGCGGATGTTATTGCCGAATTAGACGACGATGACAGAACAAGATTTCTTAAAATCCTTCCTGATGATGTAATTGCATCCAGATTTATTGACCACATGGATTCAGATGACGCAGCCGATGTTATAGCTGATTTACCGGAAGAAAGACAAGAAGAAGTTCTTCAAAGAATAAAAGATATTGACCAAGCAGGCGACATTGTAGACTTATTATCTTACGATGAAGATACTGCTGGTGGTTTAATGGGAAAGGAAGTTGTAACGGTTAATATTGATGCCGTAGTTGAAGATGCAATTTCTGTAATTAGAAAAAGTGTTGAAGAAGTTGATGAAATATACTACGTATATGTTGTTGATAATGACGAGATTCTTAAGGGAGCACTTTCTCTTGCAAAACTACTTCTCGCATCAAAAGGCACAAAAGTTAAAGATATTTATGAGCCGAATGTCATTTCAGTTAAAGCAGATATGAAAGCAGAGGAAGTTGCCAATTTGTCTGACAAATATGATTTAGTGGCTTTACCTGTTGTTGATAATATTGGAAGATTACTTGGTAGAATAACATTTGATGATTTAGTCGATGTTATGCGTGAAGAAGCTGATAAGGACTACCAAATGATGTCTGGTTTAACAGAAGATGTCGAGCATAGTGATAAAGTCTGGCAACTAACAAGAGCAAGACTTCCTTGGCTTTTCATTGGTCTTTTTGGAGGAATATTGGGAGCAATTATTCTCGGGTCTTACGAAAGCCACCTTGCATCTCATGCTTCAATGGCATTTTTCATTCCCCTTATTTCAGCAATGGGGGGAAATGTTGGAATTCAATCTTCTTCCATTGTGGTTCAGGGACTAGCAAGTGGAAACATAGGTTTTGAAAGTACATTTAAAAAAATTATGAAAGAACTTTCTGTTTCTTTAATAAACGCTACAGTTTTTGCAAGTGCAATTTTTATTTATAACTATTTCTTTTCTTCATCTTTTGCCTTAACTGTAACAGTAAGCATCTCTTTGTTCATTGTAATAATCTTCGCATCAGTTTTTGGAACTTTTGTTCCATTAGCTTTACATCGCTTTAAAATTGACCCAGCAGTTGCAACAGGTCCTTTTATTACCACAACAAATGATATAATTGGATTATTTATCTATCTTGCAATTGGAGTTTTGATATTTACAATTTTATAATTCAATAAATTAATATTTCTTTCATGGTTAAAAAGGTATTTTATTTAGTATTAATAATATTCTTATTTCTTAATGATTATAATCTTAAATCTCAAAGTTTATCTAATTATGCAGAAGTTAGCGTTCTAACCTGTGCCCCAGGAGAGGATTTATACTCCACCTTTGGACATTCGGCAATTAGAATAAAAGATCCAGCATTAAGAATTGACAAAGTATATAATTATGGAACTTTCAATTTTGAAACTCCTAATTTTTATCTCAAATTTGTAAGAGGTCAATTGGATTATATGTTGAGTGCAAGTCGATATAAATACTTTATAATTCCGTATATAAATGAGAACAGATGGATAAAAGAGCAAGTTTTAGATTTGTCTCAATCTCAAAAAAATGATGTTTTCTTATTTCTTGAAAATAATTTATTGCCAGAAAATAAATATTATCGATATGACTTTTTTTATGATAATTGTGCAACAAGAGTTAAAGATGTTATAAAAGATGTTATAAAAGATGATTTAAACCTTCCTAAGAATATAACAAAAGAAAATGAAACTTTCAGACACTTAATTCATAAATACTTAATAGGAAAAAATTGGGAACGCTATGGAATTAATCTAGCACTCGGACAACCAACCGACAAGGTTGTTAGTGCAGAAGAGGCAACATTCTTGCCCGATTATCTTAATTTTATGTTTGAAAATGCAGTTTTGAATATTAATGGAACTCAAAAACCTCTTGTAAAAGAAACCTTAATGATATTTGAACCAAAAAACATTAATAAAAGAACTAATAATTCTATACTTAGACCAGTTTTTGTTCTCTCATTTTTGTTTTTGTTCTTTTTAGTTATTAGTTTTTTAGAATATAAGAATACTAAATATTATGTATTGTTAGACAAAGCAATATTCTTTATTTCCGGAATCGTTGGGGTTATACTTTTGTTATTATGGTTTGGAACTGAACACAGTACAACAATTAAAAATTGGAATTTAGTTTGGGCAATGCCTCTGTTTTTAATTGCATCATTCAAATTAAAAGAAAGTAGAAATAAAAACTACATTAAAGTATTCTTTCTTATAATGTCAATATTAATGTTTTTAAGTATAATTGGCGATATATTTTTGATGCATTTATACGATTATTCCACAATACCTGTTGTTATGGTATTAACTCTAAGATCCTTTCTTATTTTTAAAAAACATTAATACTAGTAGAATTCAGTAAATGCAATCTTATATGCCCTACTCTACAAACTAATTCTAATTTACATTTGAACTTATCGTTAAGTGGGGTGACATATTGTCGCATTCCACCAGCACAAGAATGACATAATGTCATTAAACTGGTTTATTTTGCTCTATTTTTGTCATTTTTTTTATTCGGTATTAGAATTGATGTGTTTTTTGTGAAATATTAAACTAATTATTAACTAAAAATATAGAAATTATGACATTAGTAAGAAGAGACATTAGCTCACCATTTTTCCCTGATTGGATGGAAGATTTTTTTTCAGGAGAAATTAATCCGTTAACAAAATCAAGAATTTCAACAATTCCAATGGTAAATGTTTTTGAGACAGAAAAAGATTTCAGAATTGAACTTGCAGCTCCCGGATTAAGCAAAGAAGACATCAAAATAAACCTTGAAAATGATGTTCTTACAATTTCGGCAGAAAAAGAAATTGAAAATGTAGATGAAGGAGAAAATTGCACTAAAAGAGAATATCAATTTAATAGTTTTTCAAGAGCATTTACATTACCAGAATCAGCAGATGTTGAAAAAATTGAGGCAAAATCCATTGATGGTATTTTAAAAATTACAATCAATAAAAAAGAAGAGGAAATTATTAAGCCTCCAAGAAAAATTGAGATTAAATAATATTTCTCAAAACAAATAAAAAATGCGATTCTTATTGAATCGCATTTTTTTATCTTATAATGTTTTTAGAAGCTCGGACAAGGAATAATTGTATGTTTATAGCGTTTATCAAGTCCTTTATTAAATTCCCACACAAGAGAAATTTCATGTGCACCACCGGTATGGCTAAATAAATTTCTTATAATTGTCATATCATAGCTATATCCAATTTTTAAATTTGGAGAAAGTTTAAATCCAACCATTACAATAATAGCGTCAATATTGTTAAAGGATTGATCTTTTTTGTCAACAATTGGAATACCCCTAAACCAAGCACCTAAAATTAATGGGTCTCTGGTCCAGTATGCTCCAATATCCAATTGGTCAAATTTATCCCAGTATTGATAGTTTATCGCAAAAGTTACATTTTCATTTTCTCTTCCGTATCTTACTCTTCTATTTTTTTGTCTTTTCAGCATTACTTTTGCACCACCAAAAACATCAAATTTCATTTTCATTCTGTATGATTGGTTTCCGTATAATGACTGGCTGGGTTTTAAAAGATGATCAACAGAGAAACCGCCCCAATATAAATCTGTATAGCCCATTAGTGAGGCTGTAAAATCAATATATGATTTATTTGAAAGAGGAGGTGCATGTGATGTAGATGATTGCCCCAACAATTGGTCTCCAAAAGTTAATTTTTCAAAATCAATAGAACGTTGAGAATATTTGAATTGAATTCCAGGTCTTAAAAACCATTCAGAATTTCTATTTCCTCTTTTTTGTCCAACTTTTAATTTATAAGAGTATTGCAAACCAGCTTCGGTTAATCCTAAATTACCAACACCGGCAACATCTCTAAAAATTAAAATACCAACTCCACTTTTTGCACGAGAAAAATAATGGTCAACACCCACGGACATAGTTCTGAAAACACCAGGTACTGCAGGCCATTGATCTCTGTAATTTACAGACAATCTACTTGCTTCGGTTAAACCTGCAAAAGATGGTGCAATTGTCATTGGGGTGGAATAAAACTGAGAATAATGAGCTATCTGAGAAGTTCCAATTTGCAATGATAATAGCAAAATCAATAATAATCCGACTATTTTTTTCAATTTACCTGTTTTTAAGATAAGTACAAATATAAATATTAACGTTGGATATTAAAATAATATTTATATTTTTTTTTATAAATAGTTTTAGCAAAATAGATACCAAAAATTAAATTAATTCAAACGAACATTTAAATACTAACGGTTTTAAGAGTGTCAAATATTTCATGTTCACTGATTTTATTACTGATTAGGGGTGTCCCAATATTTTTTAAAAGAATACAATTTATTTCTTTATATGTATTTTTTTTATCGTGCAACATTAAATTATAAATATTTTTGTGTTCTTTTTTTTCAATAGAAAATTCTCCAAAGATGTCAAAAATGAGCTTAGAAATCTCAATTAAGTCTATTTCGGGAAAATTTACTTTTTTTACAGAAAGGTGCAACTCATAAACAATTCCGTATGCAACTGCTTCGCCGTGTTTTATATTAGATTTATCACTTTTATTTATTAAACTTTCAAAAGCATGGCCAAAAGTGTGTCCAAAGTTTAGTGTTTGTCTAATTCCTTTATCATTAATATCATTTTTAACGAAATGCTCTTTAATTAAAACAGAACTTTTAATTAATTCTGAAATTTTGCTGAAATCTTTCTTTTTAAAATCAAAATAAAAAAAAGATTTTAGCTCTTCAAAATATTCTCTATCATAAATTAAAGAATGTTTTAGCATTTCTGCAAAACCGGATAAAAATTCATCATCTCCCAGAGTTTCAAGAAAAATTGGAGAAATTAATACTTTATTTGCTTGATTTATTATTCCAATTTCATTTTTTAAGCCATTGAAATTTATCCCGTTTTTGCCTCCTGCAGAGGCATCAACTTGTGCTAAAAGTGTTGTTGGTATATTTATAAAATCTATTCCTCTTTTAAATGTTGATGCTGCAAACCCTCCTATATCCGTAACAACACCACCGCCGAGGTTTATTAACAATGAGTTCCTATTAGCATGTTCTTCTATTAAAAAACTCCAAATTAATTGTAATGTTTCAAAAGATTTATTTTTTTCTCCTGCCTCAATAATATATATATGTATTTGCTCAGAAAGTGCATCTTTTACTTTAGGCAAACACTTTTCAAAACAATTTGTGTCTGTTAAGAGATAAATTGAAGAATAATTTTTAATAATCATATTTAAATCAAAAACAATATCTATTGTATGAATAATATCATGGTATCTATAGTTTTTAGTCATTATTTTTGCTTTTAAAATTATGCTAAATTAATTTTTTTTTTCAAAATGATGTTTTATAATATTTAAAGTTTTGCTAAAGAAAGGCTATAAATTATTAATTTTGTAAGAATTTAAAAACAGATTATGAATATTGATTTTAAAAATACCGAAATTGCATTTGTTTCAAAATCAAATACTGATTTAAGAAAAGCAAGATTTTTATATCGAGTTATGGCAAGTAAGTTAATAACTAAAATTTCAAAAGTGTTAACTCAATTTGCCATGTCTATAAGGTTTCCTATTAAATGGTTTGTTAAACCAACTATTTATAAGTTGTTTGTTGGAGGAGAAACAATTACTGAATGTTCTCCAACTGTAGAACTACTTTCAAAATTTAATGTAAAAGCAATTCTTGATTATTCGGTTGAAGGGAAAGAATCAATTGAGGATATAAATAAAGCTCTTGAAGAAACATTAAATTCTATTAAAAATGCAGGACAAAATCCAAATATTCCTTTTGCAGTTTTTAAACCTACAGCATTTACAACTTCTAATGTTTTAACAAAAGCAAGTGCTGGTGAAAAAATGTCTGAGGAAGAAAGAAAAGAAGCTCAAAATTTTAAGAACAGAATAAATACTCTTTGCAAAGCTGCATTTGAAGCAGATATTCCTATTTTGATTGATGCAGAAGATTCTTGGTATCAGAATTTTATTGATGAAACTACCGAAGAAATGATGCAGTTGTATAATAAAGAAAAAGCAATTGTTTTTAATACTTGGCAAATGTATAGGCACGACAGATTAGAACATTTAAAAATGACTTACGAAAAAGCTATAAAAGGAAATTATTATCTGGGAGCAAAGTTTGTGAGAGGTGCGTACATGGAAAAAGAAAGAGCAAGGGCAATAGAAAAAGATTATGAATCTCCAATTTGTAAGGACAAAGCCGAAACAGATATATCATACAATAATGCACTAAAGTTTGCATTTGAAAAAAGAGAAGTTGTTTCGATTTTTAACGGAACTCACAATGAAAAAAGCAGTTTGCTATTAGCCAAATTAATGAAGGAGAATAATATAAATTCTGATGACAAAAGATTTTGGTTCTCACAACTCTACGGAATGAGTGACAATATAAGTTTTAATATGGCAAAAGCTAAATACAATGTAGCTAAATATTTACCATATGGTCCGGTTAAGCATGTTTTACCTTATTTATTCAGAAGAGCAGAAGAAAACACATCTGTTGAAGGACAAACAAGCAGAGAACTATTTTTAATTTCTACTGAGATAAAAAGGAGAAAAAATAAATAAATTTTATTAGAAATTCATAATTAGCAACAGCTCTCTATTCTTTATTTTCAGATATAAAATTATAAGCTATTAAACTCTCAGGATGTTTTCTGTATGCTTCTATATTTGCTCCTATTTTATATTCAAATCTTAGCATAAAAAGAGGAAATATTTGATTTTCAGAAACTTATACTAGTCTCATAACAAAACAAGTTCGATATAAAATTTATGTTAGTGCCTAAAACTATGAGTAGTAAATCTTATATCGAACTTATCTTATTAAAATTTTTGTTTTATTAGAAAATTGTAATTGTAACGTCTTTGTGTCTTTTTTGCGAAACTTTAATCTCACCGCATCCACCTGCTCCATAATCAAGAATTACAGGATTTTTTTCTCCATCAACATTTATTGTCATCGTTCCTTCTGTTGGGTAGGTACATACACCGGAAGTACTAAAGAAGTTAATTTTCATACCCTCAGTTTCAGTTGAAAAATTTTCACCATTTCTATTTATTCCTTCTGATGCTCCTGAAATTTCGATGCTAAAACCATCCAAATAGTTAATTACATAATTTATAGTAGCAGTGTTATATTTAACGTACTCACCATTTGAGTATGTAATTTTTAAATTTGTAGCTGCAAGTTTTAAAAATGCTCCTAAAGTTCCAGCTCCTACACTAAGAGAAAGTTTTCCATCAACAACTTCATCTTCAATAGTAAAGTCTATAAACTCTATTAAAAAAGAAGCACCTTCGTTCATATCATAAATATCTTCATCTCCTGTAAACCTGATTGTTCCATCTCTTGTAATCCCATCATCGTCAGTACAATTATCAAATGTTAATTCAAACCCATTATTTAATTGGGTAAAAGTAAATGAGCATCTATCAAATCTGTTTTTTAAGGCTTTGCCTCCATCTCTTCCATCACTTCCAATGGCAAAGGCATCTGCCATAATAAAACTACCTCTTGCTGAGTCTTCTGCAGATTGAGAATCTGCATCACGTTTTTTACAAGATGTTAATGTGAAAATTGTTGCAATAAAAAATAATGCTGTAAGTTTTAAAAAATTTTTCTTCATAATTTTTGATTTTTAATTAATATTTAAGGATTTTAATTATTGTGTAAAAAAAACTGTTTTTTATTATATAATTTAACTGTTTACATTTTCGTATGTGTTTATTTTACTTTCGTATGTAAATGTTTTATATTCGTAAGTATTTTAGCTTAAAATGTTATAGTTTTCATTGTATAGAAAAACAAGTCTTTCTTGTTTAATATTTATTTTAATACATTCGCACATTATTAACTAAAAAATGTATAAAATATTATGAAAAAGGTATTAATTTTTATAATTGCAATATCTGTTTTAAATTTATCAAATAACAGTATTTTTGCTCAAGAATACAAATCAACTGTTGGAATTGATGCAGGAGTAAGCATTGTTGGTGCTGCAATTAGGGCAGTTGCCTATTCAGAAGGCAAAACAGCCAGCGACTACAAGTATTCATCAACTCCTGTTCTGCAATTGACCTATGGCTATATGCTTACAAAAAATATTAGTGTTGGAGTGGCAGGCTCTCATCAAGAATATAAGTTTAGTATCCCCGATGGTTCTGTAGCAGCAGAAATAAAAAGATCTAATTTTGCTATAAGGGGATTATTTCATTATGGAAGTTCTGATAGAATTGACATGTATTCTGGTGTGAGATTAGGATATACAATATGGGGAACTGATGTTAAAACAACTGACCCAACATTAAAACCCACATTAAAAACCTTAGAAAAAAATTATCTTGGAAAAAGGTTTGCTGCACAATTAGTTGCTTTCGGAATAAGAGGGTATTTTACAAAAAATATTGGAGCTCATGCAGAATTTTCAATTGGTTCACCCTATTATTTAGTTGCAGGTCTTAATTTTAGATTCTAAAACTTAAAGATTATTATAAAATTAAAATCGTTTCTTTAAATAAGGAACGATTTTTTATTTTAAAGATTAAAATTAAATCTTACTCCTAACTTAAATTGTCTGCCAGGCATTAATATATTACCAAACTCATAATATTTAGAATCTGAAATATTGTTTATTACGGAATATATTTCCCAGTTCCTGTTCTTCCAATAAACTTTTAAATCTGCTAAAATAAATGCTTTGTATTTTTGTTCTCCAATATACTTTTCTTCGGATAAATTATAAACTGCAAAAGAACCTTCTCTGTCTTCATACCTAATATTAAAACTTGTATATATTCTTTTATAAAGTTTAAGATGTGAAGAAAAAATTGCTTTATGTTTTAAATAATCCAAAGCATATTTTGAGATATAATTTCCACTTTGTTTTGAAATATTAATGTATGAATATGAAAAAGAAAGTTTTTTTAATAGTTTACTCTTTATAGGGATATACGATACCGAAATATCAGCTCCAAAAGTTGATAGTTCAGTAATGTTTTGAGCTTGCCAATCAACTGTGTCAGAAAGCCTTACCCAATCTATTGTGTTTTTACCATTTCTTTTAAAACTTGTTATATCTATTCTTAACCATTTTTTTCTATACTTTAATCCAAGTTCATAAGTTATTGCTGTTTCAGGCATTAAATCAGGATTTCCTTTGTTTATAGGACCGTCATAATAAAGATCAGTAAAGGTGGGAAGTCTTAAAGCTTGATTTAATGAAGTAAATATTTTTAAATTATTTGTAAAATTATAACTTGCATCAATTCCTCCTGCTGTGTGCCAATTGAAATCGCTATTATAGTTTGAAGAAAAACCACCTGCAACCAAAAAACTTTTATATTTAAAAACGTGTTCAGCATATAAATTTACATTATACCGGTCAGCGTCTTTTGTGTATTTTCCATATTTCTCAAAAGGAACATCAATTGTGTGTTCCATTTCATTTCCAAGAACATTGCTTTTTATAAAAACGTGCCTATATTCTGCCCCTATTCCGGTTTTTCCGGCAATTGTTTTAATGTCATATTTCAAAATACTAGAAATCAGGTTAGTTTTATGATAGTTATGACTTTTATAAAAGTAACCACTGCCAAAACCTGCTGTATCTTTATTATTTATAAAATAATTTCCTTTTCGTATATATTTGTCTTCTCTAAAAAGTTCAAATCTGTCTTGATGCCTCCTCCAAAAAAAACTTTTAACAAAATTATATTTTTTCCCTTTTTTTATGGTTTTGTATCCTGCAAAAAATGTTTTCGTATTTTCGTATTGCCAAGGATATTTTGGTGTGTAAAAACTATTTGCCCCAAAAGATTTATTAGAAAACCCTGTTTGAATAATAAAATTAATATTCTTATATTTATATTTAGTTTCGTAGAAAATATTTAATGTTTTAAAATCTGTATTGTTTATAGAATCTTTTGAAAGATATCCATCGCTAGTTTTTTGGGATACAGAAAGATGATTTTTCCAAGTTTTCTGATTAAAAAATAAGCCAATGTTTCCTCCGAAGTAATTGTTTTGACCTGCAAAAAAGGAAAGTTTAAGTTTTTTTGCAGTTTCAGTGTTTGTAATGAAGTTTATTGCCCCGCTGTACGCATTAATTCCAAAAATTCTGTTTCCTGGTCCTTGAAGAATTTCAATTTTTTCAACACTCTCAATATCAACCGGAAGGTTCATGTTGTGATGTCCGGTTTGAGCATCATTCATTTTAAATCCATTAAGAAGTATTAAAGTTTGCTCAAAATTTCCTCCCCTAATACTTATGTCTGCTTGAATGCCTTCTGTTCCTCTTTGCCTAACATCTACATTGCTAACATATTCAATTAAATCTTGTAAACTGTGAACAGGCATAGCTTCAATTTCATTTTTTTCAATAGTATAAATTACTCTTGCCGATTCAGATTGCAGAGTAGGCACTCTTGCTGAAATAATTTGAACATCTTCAATGGAAATTGTATCTGTTTGAGCAGATAATGTTAAAAATGAACCAAGAAAATAAGAAAGGGGTAATAATGCAATTTTTATTTGTTTGCCTAAAGAACTAAAAACACTCCAAGATTTTGAAGACCATTTTTTAAATGTTATAATTTCTTTTGTAATAAGAACTTTTCTGTTCATTTTATTTATTTTTGAAATTTTAGTCGACAAAAATAACTTTTAAAATAACAATTTATGCAATATAAACATATAATTTGGGATTATAACGGAACTTTATTAAACGATGCAAGTCTTTGTGTTGAAGTTATTAACGGTATGCTTTCTAAAAGAAAATTACCTTTAATGACCATTGAAAAATATAGAGAGATGTTTGATTTTCCTGTAAAAGATTATTATGAAAAAACCGGTTTTAATTTTAAAAAAGAGTCATTTGAAATTGTAGGTACTGAATTTATTAAAATATACGATGAACGTCTTAAAACCTCATCACTTCATGAAGGAGTAAATAAAATTTTGCAAGACATACATAATTCCGGTATAAAACAGTCTGTTTTGTCAGCAAGAAAAGAAGAGCAACTTTTAGACGAACTAAAATATTTTAAGATTTTTAATTATTTTGAAGAAATTATTGGACTAAACGACCACTATGCCGGTGGTAAAATTAATATTGGTTTAAAACTTATTGAAAAGATTAATTTAAAAAAAGAGAAAGTATTAATGATTGGAGATACTAAACATGATGCAGAAGTTGCAAAAGCTATGGGAATAAATTGCATTTTAATTTCTCATGGGCACCATACAAAGAAAAGATTGCAGACCTGCGGTGTTGAAGTTTTTAATAATATGGAGGAAATAAATAAATGGTTATCCACAAATTTACCAGATAATCTATGTTGATTTGTATGTTGAAGCCCCAAATAAAAAAGCCTCACATCTCTGTAAGGCTTTGGGCTTTAGTGTGAACCCGACAGGATTCGAACCTGTAATCGCTTGATTCGTAGTCAAGTGCATTATCCAGTTATGCTACGGGTCCATAACAGATTGCAAAACTAAATATAATTTCTTTTTTGAAAGAGTATTTTATAATTATTTTCATCTTTGTTTTAATTTCTTAAAAATAGATTAAAAAATTCAACTATTTTTACATAAAATTGTATGTTTGTGAGTCAATAAAATTTAAAAAAAAGATAGTGATTAAAACAAAACTTAAAAGATACGGAGGAATTGATATTGGGTCAAATGCTGTTAGACTAATTATAAAAGATGTTTTGCCGGGAGAGAATTATAATGATGCAGTATTAAATAAACGTGTGTATGTAAGATTACCTTTAAGGTTAGGAGGAGATGTTTTTCTTTATAATAAAGTTAAAAAAGAAAAGGAAAAAGAGTTTATAAAGGCAATGAAAATATATAGTAATTTGTTAGATTTTTATAAAGTTGAAAAATATAGAGCTTGTGCTACTTCTGCTTTGAGAGGAGCAAAAAATGGACTAAAAATTGTTGAAAAAATTAAAAAAAAAACAGGAATTAATATTGATATTATAAATGGCAAGGAAGAGGCCGAACTAATTTTTGAAACTAATAAGTATATGCTTCCAAACAGTAAAACTTACCTTTCTGCGGATTTGGGGGGGGGAAGTTTACAACTAACAATTTTTAAAAACAATAAACTTCTTTGGACATATTCTTACAAAATTGGTACTGTTAGGATGCTAAATAATAAGGTTAAGAAAAAAGAAATTGAAAAATTTGAGACCAAACTAATTGAAATAAAAAAAATGCACGAGGATATTTTCATTTTAGGAACAGGTGGTAATATAAACCAAGTCAGTAAGTTATACAAATCTAAAAACGTGTTCTACTCAGATTTAGAAACATTATATAAAGAGCTTAAGAATTTAACCGTTGAAGAAAGAATGAAAAAATATACTTTTAAAGTTGATAGAGCTGATGTAATTATTCCTGCCTTAAAAATTTATTTACAGATTTTAGAAACTACTAAAAATAAAAATATACTTATACCAAAAACAGGTTTAGCTGATGGAATTATAAGGCAACTTTATGAAAATGATTTTAGGAAACTAAATTTTTAAAAAAACAATCTTCTTTGTTTCAAAAAAATCAAAATTAAAATAATTAGATATTTCAAAAACCTTAATTGATTTAAAACTTTTAAGTTCATCTTCAAAATCTCCTCCTTTAAGATATATAATTGCCTTTTCTCCTTTGTTTTTTTTTAAAAGGTGTTTTACAGAATTGTAAAATTTAGGGAACGATGTTACTGCTCTTCCCATTATAAAATCATAACTTCCATCTAATTGAGTACTTTTTATTTGTTTAGTAAAAACATTTTTCAATTTTAGTGTGCCAGCAATTTCGTGAGTTACTTTTACTTTTTTTGCAATAGAATCAATTAATGTAAATTTTGCTTCCGGGAACATTATTGCTAAAGGGATTCCAGGGAAACCACCTCCTGTACCTACATCTAAAATCCTATCTCCGGCTTTAAACTGTTTTATTTTTGCAATTGAAAGAGAATGAAGGATATGTCTTACAAAAAGATTGTCAATATCTTTTCTTGAAATTACATTAATTTTCTCGTTCCAATTTTTATATAAACTAGATAAGTGTTCATACTGGTTTTCTTGCAAAGAGGATATTTCAGGAAATAATTCTTTAAGTTTTTTTATTTCAGAATTTAATGTCATGAATATTGTGTTTTTTTAAAGTACTCTGCAACAATTCTTTTGACCTATGTAGTCTTGCTTTAACAGTTCCAACAGGAAGTTCAAGTTTTTCTGAAATTTCGGAATAAGAAAACTCATCAAAATATCTTAAAACAATTATTTTTCTGTAATTAATTGGAAGTTTATGTACAATGATTTTAATAATTTCTTTTTGTTGCAGACTTACAATTTCTTCTTCCGGATTAAGCCCTTTTGCTTTAATTATATATTTTTTTTGTGTGTCAGCTTCATATTCTTTCTCAATATAAACTTCATTAACTCGTTTTTTATTAGAACGCATAAAATCAATTCCATGATTTGTTCCTATTCTAAAAAGCCATGTACTAAATGCGTAAACAGGTTTGTAATTATCAATTTTCCTAAATGCTTTTTCAAAAGTCTCAATAGTTAAGTCTTCGGCATCTTCTTTTGATCCTACCAATCTATACAGCATAAAATATAAAGGTTCCCTATAATAACCTAACAATTTGGAATAAGCAGACTGATTTCCTTCTTTTGCTTTTTCAATCAAAAGATAATCTCTTTTTGCCTTATCCGAAAAATTTGGACTTATTTCCATTCTGTTTCTTTAGTGAATTTATAACTAATTATGGCATATAGATTTACAATCGGTATTAAAACATCAAATATAGGAATAAAAATTAAATTTTTCTTTTCTTTTAATTTGTTAGAAAAAAGAATATCTGTAATCACCTGAAAACCAAGCCTTATAAAATACAATAAAACAATCAAAAATATTGAACTTTTCAAAAAAAGAAAGTAAAGTATTGAAAAATAAAAAAAGAAAACCGATGCACTTTCAAATCCAAATAATAATTTATGAACATTTTTGTAGAAAAAACCTGTTGTAAGATGTCTTTTTTTTTGCTTAATAAATTCTTTCCACGTTTTTTTGGGAACAGAAACAGTAACACTTTCGTAATCTATAACAATTTCTGTGTTCGTTTTATTGGCAACTTCATTAACAAATAAATCGTCATCGCCGGATTTTATATGCTTATGCGATTGAAAACCTTTATTTTTTAAAAAAACAGATTTTTTATAAGATAAATTTCTTCCAACTCCCATGTATGGCAAACCTGCGTTGGCAAAAGACATATATTTTAAGGCAATGGTTAAAGTATCGTACCTAATTAATTTGTTTAATAAACCTAATGATTTTTCATATGCACCATAAGCAAGTATAATTTCAGTTTTTTCTTTGTAAGAAGACATAACAGATTTAATCCAATTTTTTGAAACAGGATAACAATCAGCATCTGTAAATAATAAGTATTCATATTTTGAAGCATTTATTCCGGCAGTAAGGGCATTTTTTTTTCCTTTCTCTTTTAAATTTTTATCAATTTTTACTATAGTAATATTTTTATTTTTTTGAGAAAACGAATTTAAAATGTCCTCAGTTCCATCATTAGACATATCGTTTACAACAACAACTTCAAAAAGAGGATAATTTTGGTTCAGAACTTTTGGAAGAAAATCTTTTAAATTAGTTTCTTCGTTTTTTGCACTAATAATAACTGAAACCGGTTTGTTTAAAGATAAGGATTTATTTTTTTTATTTTTAAAAAGTACACGAATATAAAAGTAAACAAAAAAGAAAATTTGGATAGCAAATGAAATCCAAAGTGTATATGTTATAATTATTGGCATTTCAGCTTAATTTAAAACCTTTAAAACCTCCGATTAAATCCTTATTCATTGAAAAACAGATATATAGTTGGTATGCAATATTACTAAATAACTGAAAGATAGCTAATACAAACTCTCTGTTTATTAACATCGCTGCATACCAACTTACAAGTTGAAGGAGTAACTATAATTTATTTTTTTTCATTTCTTTGTACCTTTCTCTGTTCCTAAAAATATCAATTGCAGTATATAATGCCGCTCTAAATGAATCCGGAGATGCAATTCCTTGTCCTGCAATTTCAAATGCAGTGCCATGAACAGGCGATGTTCTTATAATGGGTAAACCAGCTGTGAAGTTTATTCCTGCATCAAACTCAACTACTTTAAAAGAGCTAAGTCCTTGGTCATGATACATTGCTAAAACAGCATCATATTTTTTATATGTTGCAGCACCAAAGAAACCATCAGCAGCATAGGGTCCAACAGCCATAATACCTTCCTCTCTGGCTTTGTTAATTGCCGGAATAATAATGTCAATTTCTTCTTTGCCTATTATCCCTTCGTCTCCTGCATGAGGATTTAAACCAAAAACTGCAATTTTTCCTTTTCTTATTCCAAAATCTTCAAGTAAAGACTTATTAAGAATTTGTAATTTAGTTAAAATATTTTCTTCGGTTACTAATGAAGGAACATCTTTCAAAGGAACGTGCCCTGTTACAACACCTATTCTCATTTGTTCTCCAAGCATTAACATTAAAACTTCGTCAGTTTTTGTTTTAGACTGAAAATATTCTGTGTGTCCGGGAAAAGTAAATTTATCTGAATTAATACTCTTTTTATTTATTGGAGCAGTAAGAATTACATCAATTTTTCCATCAATTAAATCCTTTGTGGCCTTCTCCAAAGAAAAATATGCAGCTTCACCGGATTCCGGTGTAGATTTTCCTAATTCAATACGAGTGTCTTCATTCACACAATTTATAACATTAGGTCTTTTAGGATTTGCTTCTTCCGGAGTTTTTATAATGTTAAGACTAAAATTTTCAACATTTATAGCTTTTCTATGATATGCGGCAAGTTTAGGAGAGCCATAAACAATAGGAGTGCATAAATCATTAATTCTTTTGTCTAGCAATGTCTTTATAATGATTTCGTAACCTATTCCATTTATATCGCCGTGTGTAATACCTACTTTTATTTTATTTTCGTTTACTTCCATTGTATTTTAAAATTTAAAAAAAGAAACATAAGCATGAAAAAAGATATTTCTTAATTTTTATTTAATATTCTTAAAAAAGTCATATAATAATCTTACTCCATATCCACTTCCTCCTTCCGTTCTGTACGAGTTTTTTTTGCTCAAAATTGAAGGTCCTGCAATATCAATATGAATCCAAGGATAATCTGTAAAATATTCTAAAAATTTACCAGCTGTAATTGCACCAGCTTCTTTTCCTCCGATATTTTTTATGTCGGCAATGCTTGACTTTAGCATATCTTTATACTCGTCCCAAAACGGAAATCTTACCACTCTTTCATAAACATTGCAACCACTTGAAATAAGTTTATTAAAATCTGTATCTTTTGCAGTTCCCATAATTACAGCAGCCTGTGTCCCAATTGCTGCAGCAGCAGAACCGGTAAGAGTTGCCAAGTCCATAACAAGCTCAGGATTAAGACTTTGTGCATAGCTTAGTGCATCTGCAAGTATCAACCTTCCTTCTGCATCTGTATTTAAAACTTCAACAAATAGTCCATTGTGCATTTTGATAACATCTCCAGGTACATAAGCATTTTCATTAACAAGATTATCAGTTGAAGGAATTAAAGCTATAAGTTTTACAGGAAGTTTATTTTTTGCAATTGCATACATCGCTCCAATAACAGAAGCTGCACCAGCCATATCCAATTTCATTAAATCCATTGAATTTTTTGTAGGTTTTAAACTATAACCTCCCGAATCATAAACTAAACCTTTGCCAACAAGAACATATGGTTTGTTGTTTATTGCATTTTCAGGTTCCCATTTTAGTATTGAAAAAGTTGGTGAAATTTTACTGCCTTTATTAACAGCAAGTAATCCCCCCATTTTATGCTTCTCAATTTCTTTTTTATATAATACTTCAACCTTAAAACCGGCTTCTTTACCAAATTTTTCAATTTTTTCTGAAAGTTGAACAGAATTTAATCCGGAAAAAGGTTCATTTCCTAAATCACGAGCACTATACACGCCCTCCATAATTGATTGTATATCAGAAATTTGCTTATTGTCTGCATTTTCAGAAACAATATCAATTGCCGTAAGTTTAGAAACTTTATCTTTTGGATCTTTAAAATACTTTAAAAATTGGTAATTGCTTAAAATAATTCCTTCAATAAATGCAATAAGTTCTTCGCTACTTTTTCCTGTATCAATTATTGTAATTGATTTTAACTTTTTTTTATTTATAATTGAACATAATTTGCTCCCGTAAGTTCTAATTTTTTCAACATTATTTCCAACAGTTTCATTTTTAAAATTAAAAAACCATAAAAAATTGTCGTAATTATTAATTTCAACAATATTTTTATCATCATTAAATTCATTAATAATAAATTTCTGTTGCTTTTCGTTAATTAAATAAAACTTATAATCAATATTTTTGTCAATAAAAACAAGGGTATCTTTTGGTTTTATTTTTTCTTTTTTTATTATATTTATTTTCATTTCTATATTTGATAATTAAGGATGTAAAAGTATAAAAAATAGTAAATATGTAAGAAAAAAAGCAAATTATAATTTTGAATTCTCGTATTTTAAAAACTTTTGCACGTATTTTGCAAATATTATAATTAAAAAAAATGAAAATGAAGAATAAAATTCTTCTTATATTATTTGTATTTAGTTTTCACTTTTCTTTCTCACAAATTAATAAAAAATTTGGTAACAAAAGTGAATTGAATAAAGAATACTTTTTTGCAATTAGGCTAATGCCAAGTCTTAATGGAGGATTGTATCAATGTGCTATTTTAAAAAAAGGAGTTTCAGCTCCCTATGACATCATAAATCTGTCTGTAAACAGTTGGATAAGACAAGCGGCAGGTTATGAAACTTCAAAAGCAAATCCTACCGGAGAAAATCTTTTGGCTAAATACAATGTTTTTAAAGTTCCAGAAAAAGCAAAAAAAATTGGGGACAGTGAAATTGTAATGTACACTATTAAAAAAACTGAAGCAATATTTAATAATTTATGGAGAGTAAGATATTCGGAATATCCATATTTTTCTCTTTCAAAAAAGAATGAAAAAGGATGGGCAAAGCATCCTGACCCTCAAATAACTTGGTTGCCATCAGATAGCCAAATGCAAATTTTAAGAGCCTTTGGAATTGAAGAATTAAGTGATTTTATTATTGAAGATAAAGTTTTTCTCTTTCTGAAAGCTGTAAGAGATAGAAACTGGCAAAATTCATACATCCAAAGTGCAGGAACTTTTTCGGAAGACTCGCAAGAAGATATTCCTGATGAATAAGGAAAATTAAAAAACTTAATCTACTCTTCAATAAACGAATCTAATAGTTTTATGAAATTTTAGTTAGTTCATTATAGAAAGACCCTGCAGGTTTAAGTTTGCAAAGACATAAAATCTTAAACACCTTATATTTAGTTAATTATCACAAACCCGCAGGGTCTGAAAACACAAAAATCACTTTTTGTACTGCTCTCTTTAGTTGTTAATTTTATAATTTTATTAACAAAAAATCATTTTCTTGTTTATTAATCGTTAATAAAAGAAATAATCAAATTCAACTTAAGTTATAATAAAAATTATATTTTTGCATAATTCTTTATATTTGAATTTCAAAACATAGCATATGTCAAAAATTATAGCATTAGCAAATCAAAAAGGAGGAGTAGGAAAAACTACTACTGCAATAAACCTGGCAGCAAGCCTTGCAGTATTAGAAAAAAGGGTTTTAATTGTTGATGTTGATCCTCAGGCAAATGCAACATCCGGAATTGGATTTGACCTTAAAGAGCTAGAAACAAGCATATATGAATGCTTTATAGGAGGTGCAAATCCAAAAGATGCAATATTAAAAACAGAAATTGAAAATCTGTATTTATTACCATCACATATCGATTTGGTAGGTGCTGAAATAGAGATGTTAGAACTTGAAGATAGGGAGTTTATACTCAAAAATATTATGAATAAAATTAAAGGAGATTATGATTATATTTTAGTAGATTGTTCTCCTTCCTTAGGTCTTTTAACTTTAAATGCACTAGTAACCTCTGATTCTGTAATAATTCCTGTTCAATGTGAATATTTTGCATTAGAGGGTTTAGGCAAGTTATTAAATACCATACAGATGATTCAGAAAAATATAAATACTGAACTTTCAATAGAAGGTTTTTTATTAACAATGTATGATGCAAGACTTCGTCTAGCAAACCATGTTGCAACAGAAGTTAGAAATCATTTCGAAACAATGGTATTTGATACAATAATACAAAGAAACATTAAACTTAGCGAGGCTCCAAGTTATGGTATGCCTGCAGTACAATATGATGCGAACTCAAAAGGAGCAATAAACTATTTGAATCTTGCAAGAGAATTACTTGAGAGGAATAATGATTAATTATTTTATGTAAAAGTAATAGTTTTAAAACAAAAATTAAAAATCTGAACTAAAAAACAATGTATTTGTTTATAGTTTTTCTTAAATAAAAAATATGGCAAAGAAAAGTCCTCTAGGAAAAGGCTTAGGAGCACTAATTGACAATTCAAAATTTGAAAAAAAAAGTGTTAACGAAGCTGTTTCAACTGGTGCAGTTGCAGAAATTGATATTGACAAAATTGAAATTAACCCTTTTCAGCCACGCGTTGAATTTGATAAAGAATCGTTAAAAGAATTAACAATATCAATTAAAAAACATGGTATAATTCAACCAATTACTGTTCGTAAGCTATCTCAGAATAAATTTCAATTAATTTCAGGAGAAAGAAGGTTAAGAGCATCAAAAGAAGCAGGATTTAAGAAGATTGTTGCATTTATAAGAAAAGCAAATGACCAAGAAATGCTTGAAATGGCATTAATTGAGAATATTCAAAGAGAAGACTTAAATGCTATCGAAGTTGCAGTTTCATATCAAAGGTTAATTGATGAATGTAATTTAACACAAGACACTTTGGGAGACAGAGTGGGCAAGAAAAGAACAACAATCTCTAATTATTTAAGACTATTAAAACTTCCGTCTGTTATTCAGTCTGGATTGCAACAAAAATTAATTTCTATGGGGCATGCAAGAGCCTTAGTTACAGTTGAAAACGAAAAAGAACAAAATAATATTTTTGAAAGAATAGTTTCAAATAAATTATCTGTTAGAGAAGCAGAAAAAATAATTAGAGAGATAAACTTTCCTGCAAAAAAATCTACTTATAAAACAAAATCAAATAGTAAAACAAACTTAACAGAAAAACATATTGATTTTAAGAACAAACTGTCTGATATTCTGAAAAGTAATGTTACAATTAAAAGAAATAATGCAGGAAAAGGGAGCTTAACAATACCCTTTACTTCTGATGAAGATTTTAAGAAAATTAAAGAAATTCTTTTAAAAATGTAAAATGAATAATATTAAATTGTTGTTGTTTTTAATAATATTTGCTGTTTCTTTTCATCAAACAAAAGCTCAAGTTGATAGTTCTAATGTTATTATGACTGCTGATACAATTGCAGTTTTGTCTGATTCTGTATTTTTATCAACAGAAACTGTTATTGTTTCAAAAATAAAAAACAATTCTAAAAGAAAAAACCCGAAGAAAGCTGTTTTATTTTCTCTATTACCCGGTGCAGGACAAGCATACAATGAGCAATACTGGAAAATACCTATATTTTATGGGGCGTTTGGCTATGCGGTATATAAAATAAACAGCAACAACAAACAATACAAAAGATATCTGAACGGACTAATTGAAAAGCAAAACAATGTTCCTCAAAACGAATTAAGATATTTTCCTGACAACCCTGATGAAGAAAAATTAAAAAGAGGACGAGATAAGTTCAGAAGAAAAAGAGATTTAGCAGGAATTTTGTTTCTTGCAGTATATTCTTTTAATTTAATTGATGCTTCTGTTTATGCACATCTTTCAGATTTCGATGTTAGCGAAGATTTAACATTAAATATTAAACCGGAAATATTGCCTATCTTTGCTAGCGAAAACAAAAATACAATTGGACTAACAATAAGCCTAAAATTTTAAATAATAAACACACTTTACAATTAAACTAAAATACATGAGATTTTTTTTTATACTTATAATTATAATATACTCTACCCTAGCAGGTTATACTCAAAAAAGCAAAAAATACAGCAGTTTAAATGATATTGATGCATTAACTCAGCAAGTTGAATTTCTTGATTTGTTAGTTAACAATTGGTACGTAAAAAGAAGCAAAATAAATATTAACAATCAGTTAATACAAAAAAACAACTTGCCTGAAGTAGATGTTGAAACTCCTGATTCGATATATGTTAAACGACTTTTTAATTTACCTACTTTAATACCTTTAACTTTTAATAAAGAAGTAAAAAAATGGATTAATGTATATACACGAAATAATGCTTTCCGAAGAAAACTTTTAGGAATGACGCATTATTACTTGCCTTTTTTCGAACAAACTTTTGATAAATATGACCTACCATTAGAATTAAAATACATGGCAATAATTGAGTCCGGATTAAATCCAAGAGCAAGATCCCGTGCAGGAGCAGTTGGTCTTTGGCAATTTATGTTTCCAACAGGAAAAATGTACGGTCTTGAAATTAATTCTTATGTTGATGAAAGAATGGACGTTTTAAAATCTACTGATGCAGCAGCAAGATATTTACGAGATATGTATAAAATTTTTGGTGATTGGAACCTCTCAATTGCAGCTTATAATAGTGGGGCAGGAAATGTTAAAAAAGCAATAAGGCGTTCAGGTGGAAAAACAGATTTTTGGGAAATATACCCTTTTTTGCCAAAAGAAACAAGAGGTTATATTCCTGCATTTATAGCTGCTTTATATACAGTTAACTACTATCAAGACCATAACATAACTCCAGACTCAATAAATATGTATTTAGTATCCGATACTGTTATGATTAATAAAAAGCTTCATTTAAAACAAGTTTCTGAATTTCTTAACATTGACCATGAGCTTTTAACCACCCTTAACCCCCAGTATAAAAGAGAGATTATACCAGGTCAGTTTAAAGAATACCCTTTAAGACTTCCTATTGAAAATATTGGACAATTTATTTCTGCAGGAGAACAAATTTATAAGTATAAAGATTCTATATATTTAACTTCGCAGGTATCTTTAGTAGAACCATCTAAATCAAACAAAGCATATAGAGACTATAGTAAATATTACACGCCTCCAACAAAAAAAGGAAAGAAAAAACTATTATATACCATAAAATCCGGAGATACATACAGTAATATTGGAGAATGGTACGATGTTTCTGCAAAAGACCTACAGTATTGGAATAATGTTAGAAGCAGCAAATTACAAATTGGACAAAAAATTGAAGTATGGGTTAATGCTAACAAATATTCTCATTATAAGAAAATAAACTCAATGTCAAGAGAAAAAAAAGAAGAAACAAATATCCCATCTTCTAATACACATAAAGAAAAAACGTTTGTTAAACCAAATAAAAACATTCATATAACATATAAAATTAAGTCTGGCGATAATCTTTGGACAATTGCAAAGAAATATTCAGGAATCTCGGCTGAAAATATTAAAAAAATTAATGGTTTTACAGACGAAGATTTAAGAGCATTGAAAGTGGGGCAAGAAATTATTATTAAAAAAAAATAATTTGGCATTAAATCTTAAAAAATGACTCCCAAGAAAATACTAATTTTCACATTATCAATATTCTTTTTTTTATTATTATTATCAATAATAATACCTTCGAAAGGCATAAAAATATCTAAAAACTACACTCTTAATTTTATAACAATAGAAGAATTTTTTAAATCCTCAAAGCAAAAAGAAGTTGACATCTCAGAAATTCTTGAGCTAACAAATATTGAAGAAGAAATTGATAGCTCGGCTTTTAAAGTTGCAGAAGAAAAAAGCAAGTATGACTCAATATTGGTTGATTCCCAATACGTGTATTATGAGCCTGTTCTTATTAGTATAGATTCTGTTGTGAGACACTTAGAATTTCCTGACAACACACATTCAAGTCTAAATAATTTCTTTAAAATTTTGGCAAATGCGAAAAACAATAAAAACATTGTCAGAATTATGCACTATGGTGATTCGCAGATAGAAACAGATAGAATTTCAGATTATTTCAGATACAAATTACAAAGACAATTCGGTGGATACGGACCTGGGCTAGTTCCTGCTGTCAAAGCATTTGATTTTAAAACACCAATGACACAAAGCAAAACAGGTGATTGGAAAAGATTTACTGTTTACGGAAGAAAAGATACTACTGTTAAACACAGAAAATATGGTATGCTTGGAAATTTTGCCCGATTTACACCTATTGCTTTTGACAGTTCTGAAACTTTTGTTCCTGATGAAGCAATTATAGACCATAAAATAATAAATTATGCTAGTTTAACATTCTCTCAATCAAGGTATTCGTTTAAACCCACTAAACAATATAAAAGATGCAAAATGTTTTATGGAAATAATAAAACTGAATTTAAATTAAAAATTTTTGCAGACCAACAACAAATAGCAGACGAAACACTTCCAGCTACAGAAAATTATTCTATAAAATCATGGAATTTTGAATCTACTCCCGAAGTTTTAAGATTTGAATTTGAAGCAGAAGATAGTCCGGATTTTTATGGCTTTTCACTAGAAGGGTACTCTGGGATAAATGTTGATAATATTGCTATGCGAGGATCAGACGGTTTGTTTTTTACAAGAATGGATTTGAATTTACTAAGCAAACTATACAAACAATTAAACACAAAACTTCTTATTCTTCAATTTGGAGGAAATGCAGTTCCAAATGTTAGAGAAAGTTATTCATATTACAGAAAAGCATTTTCTCGTCAGTTGCGAACACTAAAAAGAATTGCTCCGGATGTTACAATTTTAGTAATAGGTCTTGCAGATATGTCAAAAAAAGAAGAAGACATTTATGTTACTTACCCAAATATACCTTTAATTAGAGATGCTTTAAAAAAAGCAAGTTTTGAAAATAACTGTGCATACTGGGATATGTATGAAGCAATGGGAGGAGAAAATTCAATGCCTTCGTGGGTTTTTCATGAGCCACCTTTGGGTGAAAAAGACTTCACTCATTTCACTCCGCAAGGAGCAAGGTATATAGCAAAAATGTTTTATAATGCATTTATGTATGAATATAATAGATACCTAAGAAAACGATAATTATTTTGTTTAATTTTATTAAATTAATAATTTTGCATCTCATTTTTTAGCAACTACAAAAGTTCGGGGTGTAGCTCAGTTGGCAGAGTACGCGTCTGGGGGGCGTGGGGTCGGAAGTTCAAGTCTTCTCACCCCGACTTATTAAAACCTTTTAAATTGTGGAATTTGAAAGGTTTTTTTATTTTTCACGAACTTTCAGCAAACATATTACTATTTAAATCTAAGGCAAATAACTAATAAACTTTTTTAAGAAAAACACACCAAAAATAACAAAGAAAACATACATTGATTCTCTTTCAAATTCAATTTAAAAATTATCAGGTGTTTCAATATGGGAAGTTGTTATTAGTATTGGCTCAGATTTTGAAGAAGAATTTACAGCTACTCAATTTATGAGAGTATTATATAATTTGCATAAACCCGTCAAATTTGATTGGAGTGATGCCGGTTTAACAGCTGATATTGCAGTAAGATGGGGTGATAATTTTACACATGTAAAAGATTTAAGCTTAACGGAGAATAATTTTGATATTGATATTGGAAATGGATTTGTTGATGTTTCTCTAATATTAGATAATAGTTGGTCGAGTTTAAACGGTATTGAATTGTCTGTTGGTTATGGTACACCTATCGGCGGATTCGGAAATACTGTTGCAGACTCAAAAGTATTTGCATTTACCGATACAGAGCTTGGTATAATACGTCAAAAAGTGCTTACCGGTATTTCTAAATGGATTTCTTTAAAACTAAATAATCCGTTAAATACTTATCTTGAATATTTAGCACTTAAACCTGCCGGTAATGACATAGACCTTGTTTACAATATTGCCGAATTTAGCAGCAATTTAGCAATAATAAACCCAATTAGTGCCGTTCCTAAAATAGTTTACAGTAAATTTATTACTAAATTTAATAAAGATTATGATACAGAAAGATATTATGAAACAAATACGGTTATTGAGTCGAAGAAATAAAAGTTATTTTATTATATTATTATTGTTAATGTATTCTTGTAATACAATTAATACAAAGGATGCAATAAATTATTTTCAAGATAATTTAATAAAAAATGAAAAAAAATATCAATATACAAATAAAAAGATTAATGAAATCCCTTGTGATTATCCATTTGGGTTAGAAGGTATTAGAGCAAAACAGATTTTTTATATTGATAGTGATAATGGTCATTGTCCTAAACTAAAAGACCAAGAATTTGCTCATTTTTTATGGAAATTTGTAAGAAAAGAATATCTGGGGATAGGTGTTTATGAAGATGTTATTAGGTATAGTTATTCTCACATCAGAAATAAAAATTTAACTGGTTATCATTTATTATATTTAAAAACTGACAAAAAAAACGGATACTATTTTAACAAATTAAAACAAAATAATTATAAGTTCTATGAAACAAATAATATTCCGAGCGAAATTGACGTATGGGTGTATCATTTAAAAGGTAAATGGTATTTACAAAGTCCGTTTAATATACATTAATTTAAAAAATGAAAAAATAGAAATAATAAAAAATTATTACCCCCGCTCGGCATAGATTAGCGTAGCGTATCTAAGTCGAACAATAACAGATAGTTTGTAACTATCATTGCGAATGCAACATAAAAATGAATAAAAAAAATATGTAAACAGCTTATAAAAGAACAAAATACAGA
>CAMZKL010000006.1 GCA_947311255.1 uncultured Chlorobiota bacterium
CTACAAATTTAATTTTGGAAACCTTACCTATTTTTAGACTTTTGTGGCTATGATATTCCATCGAACTCAGGTTAAGTTGGTCAGTTTCCGATTTATTCTACGGAAAAACTTATTACTGGAAAGTAAGAGGACGAAACGACAATGATACTTCCATATGGACAGGGACAAGAAGTTTTACTACAAAAAATTACGGTGTTACTCAAAGCACGCCGCTTGATAATGCAATAAACCAAAATTTGCAGTTGGCACTATACATAAATAAGGTAACAGGTTCGGAAAATTATGATTATATGTTAGATACTGTTCCTACCTTCGACTCGCCTTATTTAACGAACTTTACACATTCAAATTCATATTCCGGTTGGTCAGTTTCCGATTTATTCTACGGAAAAACTTATTACTGGAAAGTAAGAGGACGAAACGACAATGATACTTCCATATGGACAGGGACAAGAAGTTTTACTACAAAAAATTACGGTGTTACATTGCAAAGTCCGCTTAACGGTGCAACAGGTATTTCAACAACAAAATCTTTATATATTAATAAAATTACAGGCTCGGAAAATTATGATTATCAAATAGATACTGTTTCTACCTTTGACTCGCCGGATTTAAGAACATATACACATTCAAATTCATATTCCGGTTGGACAGTTTCAAATTTACGTTACGGACAAAAATATTACTGGCGTGCCAGAGGACGTAATGATAATGACAGTTCGCCATGGACTTCGGCATGGAGTTTTACTACCCTTAACCAAATTACACCAGATACTCCAAACAATAATTCGGTCGAAACAACAACTTCAAGGTCAATAATTTGCGACTACGAAAGCGGAAATACAAGTGCCGATAATTATGAGTTTGAAATGGATACGACTGCAAATTTTAATTCTCCGCTACATACTATCGCACACGGACAACATTACAGCAGTTCGTGGATTTACAAATATAACTCAAATTTGCGATACGGTACAAAATACTATTGGAGAGTAAGAGTAAGAAACGCTGCTGATACTTCGCAATGGTCGGTTGTTTGGAATTTTACCACATTAGATAATATAACACTCGACAGTCCGGCAAATAATTCAATTGGCAGAAGTATAAATCAGACAATAATTTGCGACTACGAAAGCGGAAATACAAGCCCCGCAAATTATGATTTTGAAGTGGATACAACAGAAAACTTCAATTCTCCCGTACTTATTGCTGCGCATGGAGATTCATACAGCAGTGCGTGGATTTTTAAATACAATTCCGGACTTCGTTACGGACAAAAATATTATTGGCGTGCAAGAGTAAGAAATGCAAACGACACATCGCAGTGGTCGGTTGTTTGGAATTTTAAAACCGATTATGAACTTACGGATGTGCCGGTTTTGGTTAGTCCGGCAAACAATTCAACCGGCATTCCATACACTTCATTTTCAATAGATTGGAATGGCGTTACAGGTGCAAATCAATATCAATACCAGATAAGCACGACAAATGATTTTACGAATATTGTCAGAAACGGAACAACTTCATTGACCGACCGCACAATTACAAACCTACAACCAAATACGCTGTACTATTGGAGAGTAAGAGGCGAAAATAATTCAGGATACTCAAACTGGTCGGAAATTTGGAATTTTACAACCGAAACAGTTACTTTAACGGCTCCTGTACTTATCAGTCCGTCAAATAATGCTACCGAAATAGATTATGCTTCCGTAGATTTTGATTGGCAAGATGTTTTCGGTGCAAATGAATATAATTTTGAAATTTCACAAGATGAAAACTTCTCAACCGGAGTTACGTCTCTGACCGTAAATAATTCTGACAATAATTTAATAAACCTGAATAACAGCACAACTTATTATTGGAGAGTTTCGGCAACCGATGGAAATACAACAAGCAATTGGTCGGCAGTTTGGAATTTTACAACAAAAGATGCCCCCGTAACTCTCGATGCTCCGACACTTATAAGCCCGGCAGATTATGCAACAGATATTTCCACAAATCCGACTTTGGTTTGGAATGCGGTAAGCGGTGCAACCGGCTACGAATACCAATATGGAACTGATTATACCTTTATTATTAATACCGAAGGTACAACTACAAACACACAAATTTCAACTTCGGGCTTATCATATCAAACTCAATATTATTGGAGAGTAAGAGCAACAGACGGAATAAATACATCCAATTGGAGCAATGTTTGGAGTTTTACTACCGAAATTGAAACTTTGGATACGCCTGTTCTTGTCAGTCCCGGGAATAATGTAACAAACCAATTAACAGAATTAACATTAGATTGGAATTCAGTTCCAAATGCTCTTGAATATGAATATCAATACAGTACAGATAACAGTTTCACAACTTATGATGGGGGAACGACAAGCAATACAGATATTTTCATTTCCGGTTTAGATTATAATACCGAATATTTTTGGAGAGTGCAAGCCGGAGACGGAACGATTTTATCCGAATGGAGCGAGATTTGGAGTTTTACAACAAAATCAGACGCAAGTAATATAAATAATATATCAGGAAATTCAATAAATATTTATCCGAATCCGGCTTCCGACTTTATTAATGTTGTTTCAAAACAGAATATTAACTTCGATGTGTATATTTATGATATAAACGGGAAATTGTTGCTGCAACGAAATAATTCAAAAAACAGAATAAATATTTCAAACTTAAAACCGGGTTTATATATAATAAAGGTAAAAAATAAGGGAGAAAATGTAAGGCGAAGTATCTTTGTGAAAGAATAGAAAAATTATCAGCTTAAAAATAAAAAATTAACCGGATTGCTTAAAGCGTCCGGTTTTTATTTTTATTTTTGTTTTTAAAACATAAAACGTGCTTTTTAATTCCGAACATTTTTTAATATTTTTCCCTATCGTTGTAGTTTTTTTCTTTCTGTTGAAGAAAGTTAAACATCGGAATCTATTATTGCTTTTAGTAAGTTGGTATTTCTATGCAGCTTGGAAACCAGAATATATTATTCTTTTATTATCCTCAACACTTATTGATTATTTTGTTGCATTAAAATTAGAGAAAACAACAAAGTTTAATAGAAGAAAACAGCTTGTATGGACAAGCATATTCGTAAATTTATTAATTCTTTTTGGATTTAAATACTTCCATTTTTTTGACAAAAATGCCTATAGATTCTTTGGTTATCATCTTTTTCGAGGAGAAGGATTTGAGAACATTTTGTTACCCGTAGGAATCTCTTTTTATACTTTTCAGACAATAAGTTATACAATTGATGTCTATAAGAAACGAATAAAAGCAGAACATAACTTTGTAAAATTTGCATTATTTGTTTCATTTTTCCCTCAACTCGTTGCTGGTCCTATTGAAAGAGCTGAAAACTTGCTTCCGCAATTCAATAAACTAACAGAAATTAATTATAAAAGAATTTCGGATGGCTTAAAACTTATTACTTGGGGGTTTTTCCAAAAAATTGTAATTGCAGACAGTATTGGATATCTTGTAGATGCTGTTTACGGAAATCCGGGAGCTTATTTCGGTCTGGATATCTGGCTAATTACTTTCTTCTTTGCAATACAAATTTATGGAGATTTTTCTGGATACACAGATATTGCACGAGGAACTGCCAAAGTGTTGGGCTACAATTTAAGAATTAATTTCAACCTTCCATATTTTGCAAATTCTTTTTCAGATTTTTGGAAACGTTGGCACATCTCATTAAGCTCTTGGTTCAGAGATTATATTTATTTTCAACTAGGGGGAAACAGAACAAAAACAAAAATACGTTTTATTATTAATATTATGCTTGTCTTTGTACTAAGTGGATTTTGGCACGGTGCAAGTTGGAACTTTTTAATTTGGGGGGCTTTGCACGGTATTTTTTATTTATCTGAAAAACTTATTCCCTTTACAATATTCAATTTAGAAAAAAAACACCACAAATTTATTAAAATAATATTTGTTTTTGTGTTAGTTAACTTTGCTTGGATCTTCTTTCGTGCAGAATCTGTAAAAATTGCATATATAATGCTTGTAAATAGTTTCAATTTTATGCAAACATCTTTGAATTTTAATCACAGTTTACTTTTTAAAAACTTTGTTTTTATAGCATTGCTTTTCATTGTTAATCTTATTGAAAGAAAAAAAGATATAATTTCTTATGTTTCAGAAAAACCTCTTTTTGTTAGATGGGGAATATATTACTTTACAATACTTATGTTGATTTTGTTTGGAAATTACGGAATTCATGAGTTTATATATTTTAGATTTTGATAATAAAAAAGAGCGAAATTTTCTAAATTTCGCTCTTTATTTTTAAAACTGTTATATTTTATTTTTGAATAACAATTTTTCGTGTAAAATTAACTTTATCACCTCTAACATTCATAAAGTAAATGCCTGATGACAAATTGTTTAATTCAAATTTTGTTTTAGAAGACTTATTAACAAACACTTCTTTATTAATAACAGTAACTCCAATTTGGTTTATAATTAAAACTGTTAATTTTTGATTTTCCAAAGAATTTACCTTTAAGAAAAGGGTATTATTTGAAGGATTTGGATAAATATTAAATTTAATATCTCCAAGCACTTCTTTTATGCCAACTCCCTCTTCTACAATAATATCTTGGGAAGCAGAATTTTCACAATTATTTCCATCAGAATAGGTATATGTTATTGTGTGTGTACCAATTCCTGCGATTGCGGGGTCAAACATTCCGCCAGAAACACCATCTCCGGAATATGTTCCGCCAGAAGGACTTCCTCCGGTAAGAGTAAATGCTGGAGTAAGGTCGTTAACATTACTAAAAGCATCTAATGTAACCTCAGGAAGATCATTTACTCTAATCATTTCTTCTATGGAGTTTTCACAAGTACCATCTGAATAAGAATATGTAATTATATGATTCCCAACACCTACAATAGAAGGAGTAAAACTTGTTGCAATTTCATAATTAACATAATATGTTCCTCCAATAGGTAAGCCGCCAGACAATGTTATCATATCTGCATCAACACATAAATCATCAAAAGAGTTTAAAGTTAAAACAGGAAGAGGATTTACGATTATTGTTAAAGGATTAGATGCTGTTCCATTTCCGCAACTATTTATTGCTGCTACAGTTAATGAAGCATTTCCTGAAAAATCACTTGACCAATTTATATTTGCAATAACTCCATTTCCTGAAATGACACCGGCATTTGAAGGACTTAATGCCCAAAGATATGAGTCTGCACCTGTTACAACATTTGTTTGATATAGCGTATTTGTGCCATCTTGACAAAACTCTGTATCTGTCCCCGTTGGCATATCAGCTTGCGCTAAAGCATCAAATATATTTACATTTACATCGCCTGTAATATCAGAAGTTCCATCATTTGTAGTAACATGATAAACAATATTTTCCGTTACGGTTACTTCAGGATTCTCATCAGTAGAATTAAAACCTGCAGGTGTAGATGTCCAAATATATGTATATGTTCCAGACCCTCCTGTTGTATTTGCATGTAATGTTGTTGTGCTTCCACTACAAACAGTATTATCATCAGCAAATGGGTTTGTCGCTAAAGCAAGGGTTCCTACAACTTCAAGTGTTACAGGAACAACTATTTGACCTTCATCAGAATCATTACTGTTAATAGTAATATTAGCAGTGTAAGTTGCTTCAGCCAGATCTGTAGAAATAAATGTTACTGGAATTGTTGCTGTTTGCCCTGGAATAATTATTCCTTCTGTATTTTCTGTTTTTAACCAAGCATTAACATTTACGGTATAATCTTCAACTTCGCCATAAGTTGTTGTTCCACAGGGAGAACCACAATCAGAACCGCTATATTTTAATCTAATTCTCATTCGTGTAGGTCCTCCAAGTGCTTCATTTGGAACAGTAATATTCCAACTTACCTGATCACCACCCTCAGAAGTTTCACAAACAACATTTTCTCCTGCATCATCAAAATCTTCATCCTGATTCCAATCAATCCAAACTCCCCAGTCATCTGAGCTGTATGAGTTTCCATTATTAACTGTTAATTGGTAAGTACTTCCCCCATCAACATCTGTTGACATGGCAGTATAATCTGAATAACCACTTGCAGCTGTTCCTGTGTTATTAATTGTTCCAAAAACAACTCCACTTATATATTCATCTCCTCCACCACTAGCAGAGCAATATGCTTTCGGACTCTTTCCTTTACTTGTTATTTCTGTATTTACATTATATGTTAAGTCTAATTGTCCTGTGTTAGAAACTGTAATTGTTTTTACAGATGTTTGGTTTGTTAAAAGAGTTTCTGACAATGATATAGGATTAACCACAACATTAGGGCTTCCCCAAGTAACACTTTTTGTTGAAGCTGACGATTCTCCGCTATTATGCATTGCAGTAACACTGTAACTATAAGTTCCATGAACAGGAAGTATATCTGTAAAAGTTGTTGTTGTGGATGTTCCCATTACAACGTCATCTCTATAAATAACAAAATGTTGTAATGTTTTTGATTCAGAGAATGACCAAGATAAATCGGTTTGCCCAGTAACATCATTTGTTAAAACAACATTCAAATCTGTTGGTCTCGCTCTATTATTTGTTTCATAGACAGAACAATATGTATATAAAGTTCCAGTTCTATTATCTGGCCAAACAGGATAAACTTTTCCTCCATTTGCAGAAATTCCCAAATAATCACCCATATATCCTGTTGCCATACCAGGAAGAGGAGATGGAGTAAAAGCAACATCACTTACTCTAAATGCGTCCCATGTATCTCCTCCATCAAAAGAATTAGAAACCCATGTTTCAACTTGTGTGCTTGAAACGTCTCTGTCGTCATAATATATAACACTTAAAGTTCCTGTTTGCGGATCACAAGTTATCCAAGGTAAATATGCTTCTTTTCCATTTGTATTTGGTCCCTGATTAACTCTTACCGGTGTTGACCATGAATCTCCATTATCAGAAGATTTTATCATATAAACACTTATGTTTGAGCCAGTATTTGTTCCAGGAAATCCTATGTTAGAAAAAACCACATATATTTCTCCATTTTGCATATTTGTCGCCATAACAGGAAAAGAATTAACTCTCATATTTTTTGCTACACCATGATCTCTTATTCCTCTAGTATTATCAATAATTCTAGTTGCTGATCCAAATGTTGCTCCTCCATCCATAGATTTTGCAAAGCCTATTGCATCTTCGCTTAAAGAACCACTAGAGTCATAGATTGTCCAAATTACATACACTTCACCGTTTGGTCCAGAATTAATATTTACTCCTTGATGAAGATAACCTCCAACAGCTGAACTTAAATTAATTGGTGTTGAATAATTTAAGCCATTGTCTGTTGAACGAACAAAGCCAATTCTATAATTCATACTTCCACCAAAATCTGTCCATGCATCATAAACATTTCCTACATAAGGACTCGAAGATGAATTGTCAACCCATAAGTGATTTTTGTCAAGAACTGATCCAGAAGTTGTTCCTGCAACAACACTTGTCCATGTTGTTCCGTTATCTGAATACGCAACTCCCTGATTTGAAGCACTATTAATAAAACCTATATATCTTCTTCCATTAAGACCAATAAGAGCAGCCGGATCACCACTATTTCCTCCTCCTGCACTTTGTACTGTACCATCCCAAGGGTTCTGGCTTCCATCGGTTGTAAATAATGAACTGGTTCCATAGAAACTTCCGGAATTACCCGAGTTATTAGAGTTTAAAACATGGTTATTGTCAGATGGATCAACAAAAACAGATGTTTCTGTTTGTTCAATTTCAGTTGTAATTGCAACGTCAGGCGAATCTTCCGTTTTTACACTTTTTGAATTTATTTTTGAACTTTTATAAATAGCTTTTGGTACTTCTATAACAGGATTTAAAGAAATATAACCTTTCTCTGCCATTTTTTTCCAATAGCCCTGATTGTCAATATTATAATCTACATTGGGATTTTGATCTTTGCGTTGTGAATAAGTAAATCCAAAAGAGAATACAATAATAAAAATAAGTAATAATACTTTTCTCATAATAAATGATTTTTAAATTAAATTTTTGTTAAAATACAATGATGCAAAAAAATATACTTGGTTGCAAATTAATCTTCAAGAAGTTTACTTTTAAAGTGCTTTTTAAAAACTTCAAAATTCTCTGTTTTATAAGTATCTTCGCCAAAATATGTCATAATAAGTTCAAATTTTTCAGGTGTCATATATTCTTGGTATCTTCCTAGTACATTTCCTTTTTCATCAAGAATAATAAAAGCAGGGAAACTCATTTTGCCTTCCAATGCAGAAATTGGAAGCTGGTGAAATTTGTAGGTTTTGTTTTCGTTAATGTATTTTACTCCTTTTATTTCCAATGTATCTTGTGTAAAAACATCAATATTAACAGAATAGAATTTTTCATTCAAATAGTTTGCAATAATAGAATTATTGAAAGTTTGCGTTCGTAATAATGTGCAACTTATTTTATTATAATTATAAAAGTTTAATAATGTTTTCTTTGGAATAGATTTGTTAAGTTCATTTGCTTCTTTCAGGGTTCTCCACTTAATTTTTAACCGTGTAATAATTTGACTTTGCCCTGGCGGATAACCTTTTTTATGGTATTTATACCAATCTTCAAAATCTGTTGATAAATTAATATCTTCAGCATAGTAAATTAAAATTCTAAAAATCTCATCTCTGTTTTTATATCCTTTAAACGTTCTTCCAACAGCTTTTCTGCTAAAAAGTACTAGTGCCGGAAATGTATCGTTCCCTACAAGCTGATTTGCCAAATCATGAACTTTTCCTGTTGATTTAGAATTGTAATAATATTTTCCGTCAAAAAACCTTAAACTGTCTTTTGTTTCAGCATCAATTTTTACCGGATAAAATAAAATATTAATGTAATTCGCTACCTCAGGATTTGAAAAAGTTGTTTTTTCTTGTTTTCTGCAAGAATCTGAATGGGATTTATAAAAATATATTAAAACTGGTTTTTGTTTTTTAATAAATTCTGCCCCTGCTTGCTCAATACTCAACCATTTAATTGAATCTGTCTTGATTTGAGAAAAAACTGTTAGCTTAACAATAAAAAAAATGACAAAAAATAAACTTCTCATTTTAAATTCTTTTTAATTTTTTGAAAACGTAAAATGTTTTTTTAAATTTTATTTTGAAAATAATTTATTAACATATTAAAATTCTTGAACATTATAAATTTATATCTTACATTTGTTGCCTAAATTTAAAAAACAAGTACAAACTAATTAAAAATATAATAAAATGGCAAAAATTAAAGTAGGAATAAACGGTTTTGGCAGAATAGGAAGAATGGTTTTTAGAATTATTCTTGATGAAACAGATTATGAAGTAGTAGGAATTAATGACCTTACAAGTAACAAAACATTGGCTCATCTTTTGAAATACGATTCAACACAAGGTAAGTTTAATGGCGAAGTTTCTTATGATGATAGTGGAATTACTGTAAATGGAAAAAAGATAGGTGTTAGCGAAGAAAAAAATCCTGCAAATATTCCTTGGGTAGAAACTCCTGATGTTGTTATTGAAGCAACTGGTGTATTTAGAACAAGAGAAGGCGATAGAGGAGGATATGGCGATCACCTTAAAAATGGCGCAAAAAAAGTTATTTTAACTGTTCCTGCAAAAGATACAATTGATAATATGATTGTTCTTGGTGTAAATGATGAAGATTTGAAAGATAGTGACACCTGCGTTTCAAATGCCTCATGTACAACCAATTGTCTTGCCCCTATTGCAAAAGTTTTGCAAGATAATTTCGGAATAAAATCAGGTTTAATGACAACTATTCATTCATACACAAACGACCAAGTTATTCTTGACGGACCACATAAAGATTTAAGAAGAGCACGTTCTGCTGCCGTCTCAATAATACCAACAACAACAGGTGCAGCTGCTGCAGTAGGTAAAGTTATTCCAGAACTGAACGGAAAACTTGACGGAATGGCAATCAGAGTTCCTACTCCAACAGGTTCTCTTGTTGATTTGGTTGCAACACTTGAAAAAGATGTTACTGTGGATGAAATTAATGCCGCGATGAAAAAAGCAGCAGAAGGCAGTATGAAAGGAATTCTTCAATATTGCGAAGACCCTGTTGTTTCTGTTGATATTATCAACAATCCTTACTCATCAATTTATGATGTACAAGCTACTATGGTAACTGATGGAAATTTGGTTAAAATTTTATCATGGTACGATAACGAATGGGGATATTCTTCTAGAGTAGTTGATTTAATTGGCAAATTATTTTAATCAAATGATATAATGTAACTTACATAAAGCTGTTTCGGTAATATACGAAACAGCTTTATTATTAAAAAAAAACATGAAACACTCACGACAAAGATTTTGACACCCAAGGGCACGACTATAAGTTAGCACAATGATTACGTGCAAAATAAAGCAAGTGTTCCTATGTGCAGAGCAAAATAAATATTATCAACAACAAAAACAAAACAACTTATTTAATATCAGTTAATTATAAAAATTTAGACACATGAAATACACAAAATTTAATAAAAAGCACAAAGATCTCGGCGGAAAAATGGTTGAGTTTACAGGATTTGAAATGCCTGTTGAATATTCAGGAGTAAATGACGAACACATAAACGTTAGAAATAATGTTGGTGTTTTTGATGTTTCTCATATGGGAGAAATTTGGGTAAAAGGACCTAAAGCATTCGATTTTGTCCAAAAAGTAACATCAAATGACATTTCAGTTTTAGGAATTGGCGATGCACAATACTCATGTTTCCCTAACAATAATGGAGGAATTGTTGATGATTTAATAGTATATTTTTATGAAGAAGAAAAATATATGCTAGTTGTTAATGCTTCAAATATTGAAAAAGATTGGAATTGGCTAGTAAAAAACAATTCAGAAGGAGCAGAACTTGAAAACGCATCAGATAATATTTCTCAAATTGCAGTGCAAGGACCAAATGCAACAAAAATTTTACAGAAATTAACAGATGTTAATCTTTCAGAAATTACATTTTACACTTTTAAAACAGGAGAATTTGCTGGAGTAAAAGATATTATAATTTCGGCAACAGGATATACCGGAGCTGGGGGTTTTGAACTTTATATGTATAATGATGATGCAGAAAAAGTTTGGGATGCTGTTTTTGAAGCTGGAAAAGATTTTGGAATAAAACCTGCCGGACTTGCCGCAAGAGACACATTAAGATTAGAAATGGGGTATTGCCTATACGGAAACGACATTAATGACACAACATCGCCAATTGAAGCAGGTTTGGGCTGGATTACAAAACTTAATGATAACAATAATTTTATAAACAAAGAATACATTTTAAACCAAAAAGAAAACGGAGTAAGCAAAAGACTACGTGGTTTTGAAATGATTGATAGGGGCATTCCTAGAAAAGATTATGAAATATTCGATGCAAACGGAAATTTAATCGGACTTGTAACATCAGGAACCATGTCGCCAATGCTAAAAAAAGGAATTGGTATGGGATATATAAATAAGGGGTCTTGGAAATTTGGCAATGAAATATTTATTAAGGTTAGGAAGAAAATGTTAAAAGCCAAGATTGTAAAGTTACCTTTTTATAAGGCTTAAAGTTTTTTACCTTCAGGCAGAGGAAGAAACCTCTGTCGGTGGTTTAAGAATATAACTGCTTTTTTTGTATAAAACTTTAGGAATGTTCAGGAGATACAATAAAAAAAGCCCAAATAATAGGGCTTTTTAAAACATTCTACAAAACATTAAAATTTTTCTAGTGGTACCACCTGGAATTGAACCAGGGACACACGGATTTTCAGTCCGTTGCTCTACCAACTGAGCTATGGTACCTTTTTATTTTTGCGGTTGCAAATTTAGATATTATTTTTTAATTGCAAAATAATTTCTTAATTAATAATAATTTTTTTTACTATTATATTACAGTTTCCTTTTATTGAAATAAAAAATATCCTTCTCTCATATAATTTTAAATGTCCGTTTTTAAATTTTTATAATTTTTTATTTTGGTTTTGTAAGCACCTTAATTTCAACATCTGATATATTCACATTTTAAATTTAATGTTTTTTGTTTATTGGGTTGACAGCATAAAGATATAAATATTAAACCTTGTGATATTATAATAAAAAAAAATAAAAGCATCAACAAACGTTACCTATGGGTATCAAACGAAAAGGAGCAAAATGTTTTTATATATAAATACAAGTCAGAATGAGAATGGGCTATCAAACAGCCGGTTACAATAAATACATTTCACTTATTTTAAACAAATATCGCCCTGATTGTTAAAACCAAAAACACAACAAACAATATAATTAATACACAAATCCGTCAAACGAAATTTTACAATAGACATTAGATAACTGATTAGTTTTAAGAATAATGAAAATAAAAAAACAAAAAATTAATGTTATCAAGATACGTTCAAACGTAACACAATTCAAAGAAAATTAAGACTTTTAACAAAGTTTATTAAAATGTATGTTTGCCTTAATGTAAACTTGTAAAACGTTAAAAAAATATAGTTTTTTTGTTTTTAAACCTCAGTACAAATTTTTTTATCCTACTAAAAAAATTGAAGAAACTGCTCCCAAAAAGAAGATCTCTTAATTTTTGTTATAAAAACATTTGTTTTTAATAAAAAATAATTAATTTTGCATCCCTTAAAATAAATTTTCTGAGGCATAAGAAAGAGTCTTTTAATAAAGACCGCCTCATTAACACATTAAATAAATATAAGATGTACGCAATTGTAGAAATAGCCGGACAACAATTTAAGGTTGAAAAAGACCAAAAATTATTTGTCCACAGGTTAGAAACAAAAGAAGGAGACAAGGTAATTTTTGACAATGTTCTTTTAACAGATGATGGTAAAAAAGTTAACATTGGAACTCCAAAAGTTTTAGGTGCTGCCATAACTGCAAAAGTTTTAGCACACATGAAAAGTGATAAAGTTATTGTTTTCAAGAAAAAAAGAAGAAAAGGATACCAAAAAGCGAACGGTCACAGACAATATATGTCTCATATTGAAATAGAAGGCATTTCTATTGATGGTTCAGTAAAAGCTCCTAAAAAAGAAAAAAAGGAAGTTAAAAAACCTATAGTAAAAAAAGCAGAAACTAAAAAACCCGTTGTTAAGAAAGAAGAAACTAAAAAGCCTGTTGAAAAAAAGGTAGTTGAAAAGAAAGTTGAGGCGAAAAAACCTGTTGCAAAAAAAACAATTGTTGCTGACAACCTAACAAAAGTAGAAGGAATAGGACCAAAACTTGCAGGAATATTAAAAGACGCAGGAATTGAAACATTCAAAAAGTTATCTGTTGCAAAAGCCGAAAAAATATCAGAAATTTTAGTAGCAGCAGGAGGAAATGCATATAACAGATTTGATCCAACAACCTGGCCACAACAAGCAAAGCTTGCAGCAGAAGGAAAATGGGACGAGCTAAAAGTTTTACAAGACGAACTTGACGGCGGAAAAGTAAAATAAAAACAAACCTTTTAAAACAAAAATATTATGGCACATAAGAAAGGAATGGGTAGTACCCGTAACGGAAGAGATTCAGAAAGTAAAAGACTTGGAGTTAAACTTTACGGCGGACAAAATGTTATCGCTGGTAACATTATAGTAAGACAAAGGGGAACAAAACATTTTCCTGGAAATAATGTTGGAATGGGAAAAGACCACACTCTTTTCGCTTTAACTGATGGAATTATTAAGTTTCAAAAGAAAAGAAATAATAAATCCTATGTTTCAGTTGAACCAATTGAAGCATAAGATACTCTAGATTCAAAAACTTTAAACCCGTAAACTCGTATCTTATGCGATTTGCGGGTTTTTTACTTTTCCCTTAACTTTTTAAACAACAGAATATCATGCTCACAATAAACCAAATAAAAGAACAAAAAGAAAACATTGCAACAAAACTTTCTGTAAGAAATAAAGATTTTACTGAACTGTTAAACAAAGCTATTAAAGAAGATGACAACAGAAAATCTATTCAAAAAGAATTAGATGAAACCCTAGCAAAATCAAATCAATTTGCTAAAAACATTGGACTTTTATTTAAAGATGGAAAACATGAAGAAGCAAATAATGCCAAACAAGAAGCTATAAAATTAAAAGACGTTGCAAAAGAGCTTTCAGAAAAAATGAACAGTTCAAAATCTGATTTGCTAACAATTCTTTATGAAATTCCAAACATTCCCCACCCATCTGTTCCAAAAGGAAAAACCGACGAAGACAATCTGCTTATTAGAAAAGGAGGAATAATTCCAGAATTAAAAAACAAAGTTCCTCACTGGGAATTAGCAGACAAATTCGACATTATTGATTTTGAACTTGGAAATAAAATTACAGGTGCCGGCTTTCCAGTTTATAAAGGAAAGGGTGCAAAAATACAAAGAGCACTAATAGCATTTTTTCTTGATGAGGCAGATAAAGCTGGATATACAGAAATTATGCCTCCTTTAATGATAAACGAAGCATCTGGTGTTGGAACAGGACAATTACCAGACAAAGAAGGGCAAATGTACCACATGAACGAAGATAATTTGTTTATGATTCCAACAGCAGAAGTTCCTGTTACAAACATTTACAGAGATGTTATTTTAAATGCAGAGGATTTTCCAATAAAAATGACTGCATATTCTTCTTGTTTCAGAAGAGAGGCTGGCTCGTACGGGAAAGACGTAAGAGGATTAAACCGTTTACACCAATTTGATAAAATTGAAATTGTTCATATAGAGCATCCTGATAAATCATACGAAACTCTCGAAAAAATGGTTGCTTATGTTGAAACATTAGTGCAAAAACTAGAACTACCATACAGAATAGTAAGACTTTGCGGAGGAGATTTAGGTTTTACTTCTGCATTAACTTATGATTTTGAAGTTTATTCTGCCGGACAAGATAAATGGTTAGAAGTAAGCTCAATATCAAATTTTGAAAGTTTTCAAGCAAACAGATTAAAGCTCCGCTACAAAGAAAAAGGAAAAAAACAAACAAAACTTGCTCACACACTTAATGGAAGTGCATTAGCATTACCAAGAATTCTTGCAGCTATTTTAGAAAACAATTATTCCGAAGAAGGAATTAAAATTCCAAAAGTATTACAAAAATTTCTTAACTTTGATATTATAAAGTAAAAACAAAACAATGAACTTAAAAAAGAAAATTAAACCAATTTTATTTATAATAATTGGAACGGCTGTTCTTTTTTCTGCCTGTAACAGAAAAGAAAAAAAAGAAAAAAAGTTATTAGAAGCATATATTGCAGACAATGACATTTCAGAAAGCCCGACAGACAGTGGAATGTATTACATAGAAACAAAAGCCGGCACAGGAAACAATCCAAAAACAGGAGACAGAGTAACAGTTCATTATAAGGGAATGTTTATTGATGGAGAAGTTTTTGATTCTTCAATTGGGAAAGACCCTTTTACCTTTACTCTTGGAATTGGACAAGTTATTAGAGGTTGGGATGAAGGAATAGCTTACATGAAAAAAGGAGGAAAAGCAACTTTAATTATTCCTAGCAATTTAGCATATGGGGTTAATGGAAGAGGTTCAATACCTGGCTATTCTACTTTAGTTTTTGAAGTTGAATTACTAGAAATTACACCAAATAAATAAAATCGTTTCTTTTAATACTTGAATTTAGGCATAAAAGAAACAAAAAAAATTACATTTTAAGGCATAACTATATTATCACATACCAATTACTTGCAGAACAAAGTAAGGTTTTATATGTGCAGAACAACATAATTATTTTAAATACAAACACTAAGGTAACCTGCTCATTACAAGCTAATAATAAATTTTATAAATATGAAAACTGTCATCTCAATAATATTACTATTTTTTAGCTACATAGTTGATGCCCAAACTGAGTTTGACAAGTTCTTTATTAACAAATCATTACGCTTTGACTACAACATTGGAGGAAACAATAAAGAAGCAAAGATTTTCTATAACAAAATTAAACAAGAACCTTTTTGGGGGGGGTCAAAAATTAATTTAATTGACAAATTTAATTTTGGTGATTTTAGAATATTAATTTATGATGCAAAAAGTCAAAAATTAATTTATTCAAGGGGCTACTCTTCTCTTTTTTATGAATGGATTGATACCGAAGAGGCAAAAACAACATCAAGAAGTTTTTATGAATCAGTTATATGCCCTTTCCCAAAAGATTCTATAATCTTGCGAATAGAAATGAGGAACAAAAACCTTGTTTTTAAAACTTTGTTTCAAACTAAAATTGACCCAAACTCAATTTCGATAATAAAAGATAAACAAACAAAATATAAAACTCAAAAATTACATTATTCTGGAAATCACAATAAAAAACTTGATATTGTTATTATTCCCGACGGATATACAGAAAACGAAATGACCAAATTCCATAATGATTGCAAACGGTTTATAAAATACTTTTTTGATGTTAAGCCATTTAAAAACCACAAAAACAAAGTTAACTTTTGGGCTGTAGATGCAATTTCTGAAGAAACCGGAACCGACATTCCAGGAGATAGTATTTGGAAAAACACTATTATTAATACTCATTTTTACACATTTGGTTGGGAACGCTATTTAACAACACAAGATATTGAAGAACTAAGAAATATTGCAGCTTATGTTCCATACGACCAAATTTATATTCTTGTAAACACTTCAAAATATGGGGGAGGAGGAGTTTATAATTATTATAATTTGTGTTCTGCTGACAATGAATATTCTGGACGTGTTTTTACACATGAATTCGGACACGCATTTGCTGCTCTGGCAGATGAATATCAATACGGATATGATAAGGCAGAAGACATTTATAATATGTCTGTTGAACCATGGCAAATAAACATAACAAATCTTGTTGATTTTGATTCAAAGTGGAAAAATTTAATTGGAAAATACACCCCAGTTCCTACACCGGATACAATAATTTACGAAAAAAAAATTGGTGCTTTTGAAGGTGCCGGTTATGTAAAAGAAAAAATATACAGACCAACACATGATTGTAAAATGCGTTCAAACAGTACAGATGAGTTTTGCCCTGTTTGTTATAAAACTGTTTTGGAAATGCTACTTTTTTATGCAGAATAAATTCAAGATTAACAGATATTATACTAAAAAAGGTTGTCTTTTCCGACAACCTTTTTTAATATCATAATAAATGGTTTATTTAATAATTTTCATTTCTTTAACCAAATGAGATGCTCCTGCATATTTATCAATAATAAATAAAACAAACCGGATATCAACATTTATACATTTTTGAAGTTCTGGTTCAAAAGCAATATCTCCACTCATTGCTTCCCAGTTTCCGTCAAAAGCAATTCCAATTAATTCTCCGTTCCCATTAAGAACAGGACTTCCAGAGTTTCCTCCTGTTATGTCATTATTGGTTGTAAAACAAACTCTCATTTCTTTACTTCCATCGGCTTTTTTAATACCATACTGTCCATAATCTTTTTTAGCATACATATCTTTTAACCTTTGCGGAACATAAAACTCATCAGTTTTAGGACTTCCAACATTTTCTTTTTCCATGTATCCTTTAAGAGTAGTATAGTGTTTATATAAAACAGCATCTTTTGGAGAATAATCCCCTACACTACCATAAGTAAACCTCATAGTTGAATTTGCATCTGGATAATGTGGAATGTTTTTTTCTTTTTCTAATTTTGCGGCAAGATATTGTCTTTTACCTTTTCCATATTCCATTGCAATATCTTCCGTTTTTGCAGATGCGCCCATATATAAACTATAAACAGAATTTGCAACCACAACAGCAGGGTCTTCTCCTAAAACTTTTAAATCAGGAGAGTCAAGAAACTTATTATATTTTTCTTCGTCTACAAATATTGACGTGGAATATAAGTAATCTGCATATTTTGAAAAATCTCCTTCATAGTCATTTTTTACTGTTTCAAAAAATGTAGGATAATCAGACTCTTGAATGTCTTCTTTATAAGCATTACACATTGCAATAAAAATTGCTTTGTCAATGGGTTGATAATAATCTTTGAAAAACTTTTTACTTTTTTCTTTAAATTCTTTCATTGCATCTTCGTTCCCAACTGCTTTTTGCAAACCATAATATCCTCTTAAAGCTGTTTTAATAAATTCTGGTCCCAACCAAAATGCTTCTATCCAATAATTTTTAGCAATATTTGGATTTTTTAATTCTTTAATTGATTTTTTAATTGTTGGAAGTGCTTTTGCATATTTCTCTTTTCTTTTGTTTTTTTTATTAATCCAAGATTCTATTTCAGCCTCTTCTTTTTCTTTTTTCCCAATAACATCCAATGCTTTTAATCCATTATTTTGACCAATAGAATATTTGTAGTAATTTGTTGATCGTGAATATTTTGAAGCATATTGAATTCTTACCTTATCGCTGGCATCCATTTCGTTTTTCATTATTTCTTGTTTGATGCCTCTTAGTTTAATTCTAATTTTATTAGTAACATCCATTTCGTTTTCAACACCCCAAGAAGTCATATATCTTGTTGTTCCTCCGGGATATCCCATTACCATTGCAAAATCATTTTTTTTAACCCCTTTTATAGAAACCGGAAAGAATTTTTTTGGTTTATATGGCACATTATCTTCAGAGTACTCTGCTGGTTTTCCATCTGGTGCACAATAAATTCTAAACATAGAAAAATCTCCTGTATGGCGTGGCCACATCCAATTATCAGTATCTGCTCCATATTTTCCTATTGAAGATGGTGGTGCTCCAACTAAACGAACATCCATAAAAGTTTCATAAACAAACAAATAGTAACTGTTGCCTTCGAAAAAAGATTGAACCCTTGCTTCATACCATTCTTTTGAATTGTCAACAGCTTCCTTTTCAAGCTTTTGAGAAAGTTTGTGTATTGCAGCCTCTCTTTCTTTTTCAGACATTTCGTCCGTTACAACGGCGTTTATTTTTTCTGTTACATCTTTAACATTAATTAAAAAAGACACAGTTTTTCCTGGGTTTGGGAGCTCTTCTTTTCTTGACATTGCCCAAAACCCATCTGTTAAATAATCGTGTTCAACAGTACTGTGGGCTTGTATTTCGCCATACCCGCAATGATGATTAGTTAAAAACAAACCTTCTGCCGAAACTAGTTCTCCGGAACATGAACCATGATCGAGAGCAATAACAGCATCTTTTAAACTTCCTTGATTTACACTATATATATCTTCGGCAGTTAATTTAAGCCCCATTGCTTGCATTTTTTTCATGTTCAATTTTTGAACAAGCATTGGCAACCACATTCCCTCGTCATCTCCATCGGCTTTTGCATTGGTGTTTAGTATAATTGTGAACACAATTAATACAGATAAGAACTTTTTAATCATAATATTAATTTTTGAAATTGTTTTAATTATTTTATTTTTACAAATATAGAAAAATGTTTTTAGAAAAATAATCATATACACAAACAAAGTTTTGTATTTGACAAAAGACATTGTTTTTACTATAAACGAATTTGTAAATATTAATAATGATTATATGATAGTTGACAACAAATCAAATACGGCAATTTTAAAAATAAGTTATATGTTAATGTTAGGTCTTTTGTTTGCACTAACTTCATTGTATCTTTTTGAGCCTAGGAGTTCTGAAATTTTATTGTTTTTTATTGGGGGAGTAGTATTAACATATCTTGTTTTTCTTTTAAGAAAGTCTAATTATTTATTTGTTGAATATTTAGGCAACAAACTTACGGTAAGATATTATACGGCACATCCGATTTTTAGACAGTTTAAAGCTTTTGAAATTCCAAAAAATTATTTTTATGATTATGAAATTAAAAAGTCTTTTTGGGGTTTTCAGAAAACTGTTCAGTTTAAAGTTAAAACTCCAAAAGGCATTTTTATGTATCCCCCTTTAAGCATTACTCTTTTATCTAAAAATCACATGATTGAATTAATTAAGATTTTAAATGAATTAAAAAAAAGTTAAACATATTTTATCTTGGGTTTAGTAATCGGAAAAACGTTTTAACAAACGTCTGTATGAAGAAAACACATTTGCTCTTGATACAAAGCCAACATACTTCCCTTTATTTAAAACAACAACATTAAATAATCCGCTTTTTTGAATTTTTTGTGCTATATCTTCCATATTGTCAGACAATTCAATATGAGTTAAAGGTTTAAACATTAAATTACTTGCAAAAACAGTTTTATATTTTTGTTCATTAAAAAGAACATCTTTAATATTTGCAATCGTTATTATTCCCATAAAATTGTTCCTTTCATCAACAACCGGAAAAATATTTCTTTCTGATTTTATAAACGCTTCTTTTATTTCCTTTAAAGTACTTTCCGGTTTTAAAACGTAAAAGTTTTTTTCAATAAGTTTATTAATTTTCATCATAGACAGAACATTTTTGTCTTTATGATGAGTCATTAATTCTCCTCTTTTTGCAAGTTGTATCGTGTAAACAGAATTTTTATGAAATATTCTAACCGTTGCAAAAGATATTGTTGATACAACCATAAGCGGAATAAAAAGCCCATATCCACCTGTTAAATCTCCAATTAAAAAAATTGCTGTAAGAGGAGCGTGTAAAACTCCGGCAATCATTCCTGCCATACCAACCATTGCAAAATTTTCTTTTGATAGAGAATTAACTCCAATCATACTCATTACAAATGTGAAAAACAAACCTGTGTTTGCACCCGTAAAAAGTGTTGGTGCAAAAATGCCGCCTATACCTCCGGCACCAAATGTTATTGATGTCGCAACAACCTTAAACAATATAATTACAAGAAATAAAATTAATATAACAAATTGGTTATCTGAAAAGCTGCCAAAAATATGATTGTCGTGAAGATAGGAATAGCTACCATGCAATGCAGTATTCGTTACTTCGTAACCTTCGCCATAAAAAAACGGGAAAAAGTAAATTAAGACACCAAGCATAATTGCTCCTACAAATAATTTTAAATAGTTTCTTTTAATTTTTGAAAATTGTTTTTCTATAAATATGTATATTTTTGTAAAATATGCAGCAATTAGACCTGTTAAAATACCCAAAATTATATAATAAGGCAAATCACTCATTATAAAAGCAGTTTTTAACTCAAAAGGATATATTACTCCCAAGCCAAAAAGAAAATAAGATGTTAAAGCTCCTGTTACAGAGGAAATTAAAATAGGTGTTACTGTGTATATAGTAAGATCAATCATGATCACTTCCAATGCAAAAACAACACCTGCCAATGGAGCTTTAAAAATTGCAGACATTGCTCCTGCCGCAGCTGCTCCAAGCAATAAAATTCTTTGTTTGTAACTTAAATGGAATATTTTGCCAAGCCCAGAACCGTATGCCGCTCCTGTTGCAACCGTAGGCCCTTCTAAACCGACAGAACCGCCAAAGCCAACAGTAAAAGCACTTGTAATAATTGATGAAAAAAGATTGTGAGTTTTTATGAAACCATGTTTTTTTGAAATAGCATAAAGCACTCCGGGAATACCATGTTCAACTTTCTTTTTAATAACATATTTAATAAAAATTACTGTGAAAAAAATTCCTATGGCAGGTAAAACAATATAGAGAAAATAACGTGTATCTTCAAAAAAAGAACTTTTTAAAAGTAATTGAATTAAATGTACTGCTCCCTTAATTAAAAATGCAGTTATTCCAGATAACAATCCAACAACTACCGACAAAATCATAATAAATTGTTTATCCGGTAAATGTTTAATTCTCCATTTTAGTAATTTAAATGTATAATAATGCAACTTTCTTTTAGAAAACAGCTTAGATACTTCTATTTTTATATTTAACTTATTCATGTGAAATGTTTACTAAATGTTTTCTGTATTCATTAAACATTCTTGATTTTGATACAAAGCCGATATATTTTCCGTCTTCTATTACAGGTAAATTCCAAGAATTTGTTTTATTAAACTTATTTATAACAGACTTCATTTTATCTGATTTCTTTATAATTGCAGGGGGTATTTGCATTAAATCGTGTGCATAAGTGTTGTCATAATACTCTTTGTTAAACATAATTTCTCTAATATCGTCTAAAAGCAAAATCCCAAAAAGTTTTTTTTCACTATCAATTATCGGAAAAATATTTCTTTTAGATTTAGAAACAGCTTTAATAATTTCACGCAAACTATCTTCCGGATGAATTTCAACAAAATCACTTTCTATAATATTGTTAAGTTCCATAAAATTCAGAACAGCATCATCTTTATTATGTGTTATTAAACTTCCCTCCATCGCTAATTCTTTTGTGAAGATTGAATTCGGCTCCAATGACTTTGAAATTATATAACTAACAGTAGTTGTTAACATAAGAGGAACAATAAGTTCATAACCAACCGTTATTTCTATAATCATAAAAATTCCTGTTAATGGTGCTTGTAATATTCCTCCCAACATTGCAGCCATTCCAACAAATGCAAAGTTTCTTTCCGAAAGATGTATTCCAATTTCAAAAACATTTATTGTATGGGCAAAAACAAAACCGAAAGCAGCTCCCATAAACAATGAAGGTGCAAAAATTCCTCCTACTCCTCCGGAGCTTATAGTTATTCCTACGGCAAAAACTTTAGTTATAACCAAAAAAAGAAAAAAAACAATCAAAACTAAAGCATTTCTGTCAATAGAATGAAAGATTGAATTATCTATAATTTTATAAACGTTTCCCGAAAGTATTAATCGTATGGTATTAAAACCCTCTCCAAACAAAGGAGGGAAAATAAAAATTAAAACTCCTAATAAAACACTTCCAAGCAATAGTCGATTTTTGTTTTTTTTTATTTTATGAAATCTTTTTTTTATGAAAAAGAAAATATCTGTGAAATAATATGATAAAATACCTGAAATTATTCCGAATACTATAAAAAAAGGTATATCTGACAACTTGAACTTATCAAGAACATCAATATTAAATAATACTTCCGGATTTGAAAAAATACGAGGAATTATTGCTCCGCTAACTGATGCAACAAGTAAAGGAATTAATGAAAACCTACTAAAATCTATAAGTAAGACTTCAAGAGCAAATATTACTCCAGCAACAGGGGTATTAAAAATTGCTGCAATTGCTCCTGATGAACCACAGGCAAGAAGTAGTGTTACAGTTTTATAATCTGCCTTAAACAAAACACCCAAACGAGAGCCTATTGCTGCTCCTGTTGAAATAATAGGAGACTCTAAACCAATTGACCCTCCAAACCCAGCTGTCAACATTCCTCCTGTTAACGAAGAAAAAATTTTATGTGCTTTCATTTTGCTGCCTCTTTTTGCTATTGCATCCAAAATGGCAGTAATATTGTGATTTGTCATATCTTTTATGACATATTTTTTCAAGAGAACTGTTAATGTTATTCCTATAATCGGATAAATTAAAAAAAAATAATTTTTTATATCGAACTTGCTCTCGTCAACTAATATATTTCGTAAAAAATATACTCCGTTTTTTAAAAGCAAGGCCAAACTTCCGGAAACTAAACCGGTAATCAGGCTAAGTATCAGCAAAAGATTTCTACTGGATAAATGGCTTGTTTTTAAAATGTAAAAGTTTAAGGTTCTTTTTAAATTTGGCATTATTTAATTTTAAAAATGCAAAAATAACGTAAAGAATAATTTTAAAGGTCTTTTTTTAATATTTTTCTATTCAAAAAACAATTCTAATAAAATACTATCTTCAATAAACTTTCCCTTTGCTGTAATTTTAAGACTTTCGTTTTCTTTTATTACTAATTTTTGGGCAATTAATTTTTCCGACTTTTCAATTAAAAAATCATAATATTTTCTTGGGAAATTTTCTTTTAAATATATTAAATCAAGCCCCCACATTGTTCTTAATGATGTAATTATGTTGTCATTATATTGGTCTCTTATACTTAGATTTTCTTTTTCAAAAAAACATTTACCTTCCCTCACCTTTTTAATATAGTTAGAAATATTAGAAACATTAAACTGCCTTGAATTTCCATTGTATGAATGTGCAGAAGCCCCTATTCCAATGTAATGTGTTTGTTTCCAATATGCAGAATTATGTTTTGAATACTGTCCTTCTTTCGCAAAATTTGACGTTTCGTAATGAACAAAATTATGTTTTTTTGCTTCTGAAATTAATAATTCAAACTGTTGAATACTTTTATCTTCCGAAACTTCTTTTATTTTTCCTTTTTTAAGAAATTTACTAAAAACCGTATTGGGTTCATATGTTAAATGATAGGCAGATAAATGGGAAATATTTAAAGCAAAGAATTTTTTAAGATTATTTTTCCAACCTTCAATATTCATCTTTGGCAAACCGTAAATTAAGTCTCCACTTAAATTTGTATATCCTTGATTTTGAAGCAGTTTTACAGCTTTATTATTTTCTTCTGATTGATGCCTTCGGTTCATTAACTTTAAATCTTCATTAGAAAAAGATTGTAAACCAATGCTTATCCTATTTATGTCTGTATTTTTTAACGCTTTTACATACTGTAAATTAATATCATCTGGGTTAACTTCAAGAGTTATTTCTACATTGTTTTTTACATTAAATATTTTTATGATTTCAGAAATAAGACTTTGTATTTCTGAAGGCTTAATTAGGCTAGGCGTTCCTCCTCCAAAATATATCGTTTCAATTTCTTTATTTTTAATATAATTTTTTCTTAATTTTATCTCTTGGCTTAATGCAATTAAATAATCTTTTTTATGTTTTAAAGATAAGGTTGTATAGAAATCGCAGTAAAAACATTTCTTTGCACAAAATGGAATATGAATATAAATTCCGGACATATGATTTTTTTAAAGTATTATAAATCAACAATTATTTTTATTCTAGTTTTATTATTAAGTCTTTTGCCTGCTAACTCAACAGCAAAAATTCACTTTCTCAATCTACCATATTTTGATAAAGTTATTCATTTTTTAATGTATTTTTCATTAACATTTGTTTTGTTTCTCGACATCAAAATTAAAATAAAAAACCCGACAAGACTATTTATCTTTCGGGTAGTTATATTATTAATAGTTTGGAGTGGTTTTCTTGAAATTATTCAAGAAACTTTTATTTTAGGTCGTTCTGGCAGTTGGTTTGATTTTCTTGCAAATACTTTTGGTGTAATATTTGGAACTTTTGTATTTCATAGAATATCTAAATTTGCAAAAACTCATCAAGACTATTAATCCCTTTTGCAAACTCCCCAATTGTTTGCTCTTTAAATGTTTTTTCCAGCATTTCTCTTACTTTATGAGATTTTCCCATGAAGGGACATAGGTCTGTGTATTCTGGATTGCTTTCGCAAATTTTAACACCAATAAGGCATTCATGAAAAACATCGTCTCCATCAATTATCTTAACAATATCATATAAGGAAATTTTTTCGGGTGCTTTTGCCAAACTAAATCCCCCATGAGGACCTTTAACAGAATTTAATATTTTATTCTTCGCAAGAGTTTGCATTATTTTACCTAAAAATGGGCCAGGTAAGTTTAAATCTTCTGAAATTTTTTTTATTCCAATCTTCTTTTCTCCGTCAGAATTTACAGCAATATAAAGAATTGCACGTATTCCGTATTTACAAGTATTTGATATCATATTCCTATTTAAAACCCCAAATATATACATATTTTAATTTTATGGAGTTAAAACTCTTTTTTTCTTTTATCTAAATATTTATTAAATTCTTTTTTTGCAAAAGCCTCAACACTTGTCTATTTTTTTTACAGCAGAATAATATATCCTAAAAAAAATTTATATTTGCAAAATTCAAAATTTTGAATAAAGAAAAATATGTTATAATATGAATAAAAAGTTTCCAATATACAAAGGTTTAGATTTATCAAAAATTAATAAAGATATTCTTAAAAAGTGGGAAAATGAAAACACTTTTGAAAAAAGTTTAACAGAAAGAAATGGCAAAAAAGAATATGTTTTTTATGAAGGACCTCCTTCTGCCAACGGAATGCCAGGTATTCACCATGTTATTTCAAGAACTTTAAAAGATACATTTTGTCGCTATAAAACTTTGCAAGGATATAGGGTTGAAAGGAAAGCTGGTTGGGACACACATGGTTTGCCGGTTGAACTTGGTGTAGAAAAACTTCTTGAAATTACAAAAGAAGATATTGGTAAAACAATTTCCGAAGACGAATATAATGCAACTTGCAAAAAAGAAGTTATGCGTTATACCGATGCTTGGCAAGATATTACAAAACAAATGGGCTATTGGGTAGATATGGAAAACCCATATATTACCTATGACACCAAATATATGGAAACACTTTGGTGGTTAATTAAGCAGTTCTACAAAAAAGGTTTGCTATATAAAGGTTATACAATTCAACCATATTCGCCGGCAGCAGGAACAGGACTAAGTTCTCACGAACTTAATATGCCAGGAGCATACAAAGATGTTAAAGACACAACAGGTATTGCACAGTTCAAATTAATAAAAAATGAAAAATCAGAATTTTTATTTGAAGATGTTGATACTGATTTATACATACTTGCATGGACAACAACCCCATGGACATTGCTATCGAATACTGCTCTTGCTGTGGGGAAAGGCATAAAATATGTTAAAATAAAAACATTTAATCCTTATACAGGAATACCTGTTACTCTTATAATGGCAAAAGACTTAATGCCATCTTTATTTCCTGAGAAAAATGCAGAATTAGATTTTTCCGAATATAAAAAAGGAGATAAAAAAATACCTTTTAAAGTATTAGGCGAATTTTTTAAAGGAAGCGATATTGAAGGATTAAGATATGAACAACTTCTTCCATACCAACAACCGGAAGATGGTGATGCTTTCCGAGTAATTATAGGCGACTTTGTAACAACAACAGATGGTACAGGAATAGTTCATATAGCACCAAGTTTTGGAGCAGACGATTTTCGTGTTGCTAAACAAAACGGAATAGGTTCATTAACTTTGGTTGATAAAAGAGGTCGGTTTGTTGAAGGTGTAGGAGAATTTAGCGGCAGAGTTGTTAAAAATTCATACGATAAAACAATTGACGCAAAAACACCAAGTATTGATGTAGATATTGTTGTAAAATTAAAACAAGAAAACCTATTATTTAAGGCAGAAAAACATGAGCATTCATATCCACATTGTTGGAGGACAAACAAACCAATACTTTATTATCCGCTTGATTCTTGGTTTATAAAATCTACCGCAATGAAAGACAGGATGGTAGAGCTTAACAAAACCATAAACTGGCAACCAAAATCAACAGGAGAAGGGCGTTTTGGAAAATGGCTTGAAAACTTAATTGATTGGAACTTATCACGTTCGAGATATTGGGGAACACCTCTTCCAATTTGGAGAACAGATGATGGCGAAGAGGAAATTTGCATTGGCTCTGTTGAAGAACTCAAAAATGAAGCAGAAAAAGCCGTGAAAGCTGGTTTTATGAAAGAAAACCCACTAAAAGATTTTATTCCCGGAGATTTTTCAAGAGAAAATTATGATAAATTTGATTTGCATAAGCATTGGGTAGATAAAATATTTTTGGTATCGGCATCAGGCAAAAAAATGACACGAGAAAATGACCTTATTGATGTTTGGTTCGATTCGGGAGCAATGCCTTATGCACAAGTTCATTATCCTTTTGAAAATAAAGAAAATTTTAACAAAGTTTACCCTGCCGATTTTATTGCCGAGGGAGTTGACCAAACAAGAGGTTGGTTTTTTACACTTCATGCAATTGCTGTAATGCTTTTTGATTCTGTTGCATATAAAAATGTAATATCAACAGGTTTGGTGCTTGATAAAAATGGTGATAAAATGTCTAAATCAAAACCTGAAACTTTGATTGACCCATTTGATAGTATTGAAAAATTCGGTTCAGACCCAATTCGTTGGTATATGATTACAAATGCCAGACCATGGGATAATTTACGTTTTGATATTGCCGGAGTGGAAGAGGTAAAACGAAAGTTTTTTGGCACACTTTATAATACATATTCATTTTTTGCATTGTATGCAAATCTTGATGGCTTTGCTTTTCAAGAAAAAGAAATTCCTAATAATGAGAAACCCGAAATTGATAAATGGATAATTTCATTATTAAACACATTAATAAAAGATGTTGAAACAGAGCTTGATGGCTACGAACCAACAAATGCAGGACGTTTAATCCAAACTTTTGTGGGAGACAATTTAAGCAACTGGTATGTTCGTCTTAACAGAAAACGTTTTTGGGGACAAGATTATGATAATGACAAAGTTTCGGCATATCAAACACTTTATATTTGCCTTGAAACTGTGGCAAAACTTATGTCGCCAATTGCTCCATTTTATGCAGAGCAATTATACTCCGACCTAAATAGTGTAAGTGGAAAAGACACAAATTCTATTCACATTTCAAGTTTTCCAAAATACGATAACTCATTGGTAAATAAAGATTTAGAAGAAAGAATGGAACTCGCTCAACAAATTTCTTCATTATCATTAAGTTTAAGAAGAAAAAGCAAGTTGAAAGTTAGGCAACCACTTCAAAAAATAATGATTCCTATTTTGGATAATTCTTTCCAAAAGAAAGTTGAGGCAGTTAAAGACATAATATTATCAGAAATTAACGTTAAGGAAATTGAGTACTTAAAAAATGCAGAAGGAATAATTGTTAAAAACTTAAAGCCAGATTTCCGTGTAATGGGGAAAAAATATGGTAAATTGGTCAAAAATATTGCAAAAGAACTTTCAGCATTTACGCAAGAAGATATTTCAACTTTTGAAAAAGAAGGGAAATACACGATTAATCTTGAAGGAGAAAATATTGATTTATCAATTGATGAGGTACAAATTACAACAGAAGATATTCCCGGTTTATTAGCTGTAAATAAAGGCTCGTTAACTGTTGCACTAGACACAAGCGTTACGGAAGAGCTAAAATTAGAGGGAATTGCAAGAGAAATTGTAAACAAAGTACAAAATATAAGAAAAGATTCCGGTTATGAAGTTACTGACACTATTATTATAGATATTAAAAATCAAGAAAAAATAAATGATGCTGTAAACATTCATAAAGAATATATTAAATCACAAGTTTTAGCAACAGAAATTAATATTGTTGAAGAATTAAAGAGCGAAAATATAAACGATATTGAAATTGATGAAGAAATAAAATCAAGAATTTCAGTAAAAAAAACTTAAAATGAAGATAAGGCTATTAATTTTATTAATATTTAGTTTTGTGTTTGCAAATTCGCAAACAACATTTAAAGTTATGCAATTTAATTTGCTTAACTATGGAAACTATAATACATACTGCACAAGTTCAAACAATAATGTTGACAATAAAAACGGATACATGAAAACAATAATTTCTTATCTTGAGCCAGACATTATTTGTGTAAACGAATTAGAAAACAATGCGTATTATGCAGATTATTTACTAGATAACGCACTAAACCAAGATGGTAGAAATTATTACCAAAGAGCAAATGTAAATGGCAATGGATATACAGTAAATATGATTTATTATGATTCTCGTAAATTTGTTTTGGACGGTGAAGATAACATTTGGGCAGATCCAAGAAGAATAAATGCCTACAAAATGCACTTTAAAGATGCAGGAAACCTTGGCAATGCCGAAATAACCTTTATATCCGGACATCTTAAGGCGTCTGATGGAACAGACAATGAAACCAAAAGAGCAAATGCAACAGCAAATGTAATGAGTTATATGGTTAATGCGGGAACAGGAAATTATGTTTTTCTTGGAGATTTTAACCTTTATACTTCAAATGAAGAAGCACATCAAAACATAATAAACCCTTCAAACAGTTCCTATAAACTTTATGACCCTGTTAATCATAGCGGAAATTGGCATAACAATTACAATTCAAGATATTACCACACCCAATCATCACACTCTTCAACAAATTGTGCAGTAGGAGGTGGGCTTGACGACAGGTTTGATTTTATAATGATGTCCGAATACATTAAAAATGGAACAAACCATTATCAATATGTTTCAAATTCATATACAACTGTTGCACAAGATGGCAATCATTATAATGATGCTATAAATTTTGGAACAAATAATAGTGGCGTTCCAGAAAATGTAATAAATGCAATTTATAATATGTCTGACCATCTTCCAGTTACAATGGAAATGGAAGTTGACCAAAACACTTCTTCTGTTAATAAAATTTCAAATTTAGAAGTTAAATATAATAATCCAGTATTAAACAATTTAGACCTTACAATAAACTCAAATAAAATATTAAATTTGCAAATATTTTCAATTAGGGGAAAACTTATTTTTAATACAAGGAAAAATTTCAATATGTTTAAAAGTCCAATTGACCTTAGTTTTCTTAAGCCAGGAATGTATATAATGCGAATTTCCGGAAAAGAAATTAACTTATCGAAAAAAATTATAAAAATAAATAAACTTTAAAATAACTCATTATGTCTGAAAACAAAAAACCCGAAAAAAATCGTTATTCTGATGAAGAATTACAAGAGTTTAAAGAAATTATTTTAGAAAAATTGGAGCGTGCAGAAAAAGATTATCAGCTTTTAAAAAGTACAATTTCCCATGAAGATTCAAACGACACACAAGACACTTCTCCCACATTTAAAGTTTTGGAAGAGGGAGCAAACACTTTGTCTAGAGAACACAATGGAAGAATGGCACAAAGGCAATTAAAATTCATTTCTCACCTTAAAGCTGCATTGGTTCGTGTTGAAAACAAAACATATGGAATATGCAGACAAACAGGAAAACTAATTCAAAAAGAACGCTTAAAAGCAGTTCCACATGCAACCCTTTGTATTGAAGCAAAAAAGAACCAATAGAATTATTAATATATAGCTGAAAGACTTGTGGACTTACATTATTATCTGCAAGTCTTATTAATAAAACACTTTTTATGTCGTTATTTAAAAAATCACTTTTACTTGTTTTTTTTCTTCTTTTCATTGACCAAACGTTAAAAATTTGGATAAAAACAACATATAATCTTGGCGATATTGGACCAATTATTCCCGGAATTAAATGGGCAAGACTTAACTTTACAGAAAATAAAGGAGCTGCATTTGGAATTCTTTTTGGAGGAGATGCTGGAAAACTAATTTTAAGTTTATTTAGGATTATTGCAATAATTGCAATAACGTGGTATCTTTATAAAATATCTAAACAAAAGCTCAATTGGATTGCAAGACTAAGTGTTGCTTTAATATTAACAGGAGCAACCGGAAATATGATTGATAGTGCTTTTTATGGTCAAATATTTAGTAGTTCTGTACACTCTGTTGCAACTCTTTTTCCGGAAAACGGTGGCTATGCACCTTTTTTATATGGTCATGTTGTAGATATGTTTTATTTTCCTTTTTTTGACATTTCTGCACCTACATGGTTTCCCGCATGGTCATGGTGGCCTTGGAAACCGGGTCAAACAATTTCATTTTTCCCATACATTTTTAATTTTGCCGATGCAACAATAACTATTGGAGTTGTTTTAATAATCTTTTTTAAAAAATCTTTTCTCATAAAGGAAATACAATAAATTTATATTTTATATTCATTTTTTTATTAAGTTATTTTAATTTTATAACTTTAAGCCGAATTCTGTAATTGTAGTTTTGCTTACAAGTTCGATTTAGATTCTTTAGTCTATAAAACAATAATCTAATGAAGAAATTAAATTTATATACAATATTCCTGATTAGCTTTAGTGTTATTACCCTGCTTGTTATAGTGTGGGGAGTTCGAGAAATACTTATTTTGGAAAATGTTAAGTCTTTAAAGGCAAAAACTTCAAAGCTTTTTAAAACAGAAGCTGTTTTAAAAGAAACTATTTCAACAATTTCACACGACAATAATCTTTTAAAAATATTATCTTCTGTAAATAAAAAAGAATATAATAGTTTGGTGTCTGAACATTTTAAAAACAAGTATCTTATTATTAATAATTTTAAGAAATTTTTAATTAATAACACAGATACGGTTTTAAAAGAATATAAAGAAACAAACATTGCTATAAAAAAAACAAGCACATTATATTCAAAAGAATACACATCTATTGCAAAAAAAATTGTAGATAAATCTCAAAAAAAATTAGACTTTGATATTTATTTTATTGAAAAATACGGTTTGGAAAATGATAACTCAAAAACAGAAGTAAAGACAAAATTGCTTTTAGAAATTAAGAGTTTAAAAAATCAACTTCAAAAACTATATGTTGAAATTAACACAAAGCTAGAAAAAGCCCATATTAAATATAAAACATCTGCTTTGTTTTTAGAAAAAAAGAATACAACAAAAATTAATAAATCTCAAAACTCAATTGTAATATTTTTTGTTTTCCTTTTTTTATTATTGTTTTTAATTTTTCGCTTTCTTTTCGAGTTAGTTAATAAACCCATATACAAAATTCAAGACCACTTAAGCTCTATAACAAAAGGTAATCTTCCTAAAAGCCTTAGTGAAGTAAGAACAGAAGAACTAAATCTGGTTGTAAAATACATTAATAAATTAGTTGACGGATTAAAAAAACTGGAAGCTTTTTCAACAGAAATAGGAAAAGGAAATTTTGATGCGAAATACAGTTTGCTGGGAGAAGAAGATGCTTTGGGGTTTTCGTTGTTATCTTTAAGAGACAATTTGATTTTAACACAAGAAGAAGAGAAAAAAAGAAAAGAGGAAGATTCTCAAAGAAATAGAACGAACGAAGGTTTAACTTTGTTTAATGAAATAATGCGGCAACAGTCTGGAAACATTAATGATTTAGCAGATGAAATAATTTCTGCAATGGTTAAACTTATTGGTGCAAATCAAGGAGCTTTGTTTTTCTTAAATGAAGAGGATAAGGAAAATGTTATATATGAGTTACTTGGAGCGTATGCTTACAACAGAAAAAAACACATACACAAACACATTAAACCCGGAGAAGGACTTGTTGGTGCAGTTGTTCTTGAAAAGCATATTGTTTACATGACAGATGTTCCAAATGAATATATTGAAATTGAATCTGGAACCGGTAGTGCAAACCCAAAATCAATACTTATTGTTCCATTAAAAGTTGAAGACGAGGTTCTTGGTGTTATTGAATTAGCTTCTTTCAACGAAATTGAAAAGTATGAAATTGATATGATTGAAAAAATTGCAGAAAGTATTGCTTCATCTCTGGCAAATACTGCAATAAATATCCGTATTAAAGGAAGACTTGAAAAATCTCAAGATTATGAAAATCAAATTGAAATTCAAGAGTCTGAAATAAGAAAAAATATTCTTGAACTTAAAAAACTCAACGACACAATTAGAGATATTGAATCTCTAAAAAAAGAAAACGATGAATTAAAATCTAAAATTTCTAAAATGTCAAAAGATGAAAATATTTTAAATTTATAAATCTAAGTTCAAATTTAGCCAAGACAAAACATCATTAAAAACCTCATCTTTATTTGTTTCATTTAAAGTTTCATGCCTTGCATTTTCATATAGTTTTATTTGAATATTAGATATTCCGGCAGTTTTATACATTTCAAAAACATCTTTTACCTGTTTACAGTTCTTGCTTACAGGATCTTTATCACCAGAGAATAAATAAACAGCAAGATCGTTCCTTAATTTATTTGCTGTGTCTTTTCTGTTTACTAGTTCAAGTCCTTTCATCATATCATTAAAAAAACCAACAGAAAAAACTGTTCCGCAATATTCATCGTTAATGTATTTATCAACTTGTGCATTATCTCTGCTTAACCAATCAAAAGCAGTCCTATTTGGTTTAAAGGCTTTGTTAAAGTCTCCAAAAGAAAGTTTGTCCATAAGTGGACTTGGTGTGCTTTTTTTATGAAATAACATTATAATTCCGGTTAATAACAAACCAACTTTTCCCAAAACTCCTGCACTTCCGGCAGTGCCCGAAAGGATTGCTCCTTTAACTTTATCAGAATTTTCAATCAGGTAGCTTCGTGTTATAAAAGACCCCATGCTGTGTCCGAATAAAAACACAGGATATTCAGGATAATCTTTTTTTGCAATTTCAACAAGTGTACCTAAGTCGTCTGTTACTTTTTGCCACCCATTTTTTTCTGCAAAAAACCCAAGTTTTTCAACACTTCCGGCAGTTTTTCCATGCCCTCTTTGATCATGTGCATAAATAATATATCCGTTTTTATTAAGAAATTTGGCAAAACTATCATAACGTTTTGCATGTTCTGCCATTCCGTGTGTTATTATTATTATTGCTTTTTTATCACTTTCCGGAATGTGTTTAAAGTAAGTTATTTCTTTATTATCTTTAGTTTTGAAAACTTGTTGTGATGTAGCCATAATACAATGTGTTAAAGTGTTTATTTAAGAAAAACTTTCAATAATTTCATTAATTTCAAACTCTATGTCTTCTAAAACATTTGCAAGTTGTTCTGCAATTTTTTTAGCGTCTTTTTCTGGTATTTTTGCCTTGTTTTCTATAATAAAAGTTATCATTTCTTCTGCCGACATTTCAATTGGTCTGTATGGGTCTAGAATAGAATAGTCGAAACTATCAACTAAATTCGGATTGGCACTTAAAAACTTATCTGTTGCTCGAAGTAGTCTATTTGTGTTTTTTTGAATATCTATACTTATTTCAAGAAGCCAAAATACATTCTTATTTATTTTAATATTTGTCCATTTTTTTATTGTGTTTTTTAAAACTTTATTGAATGCTTTTTCAAAATTTTCTGCTTGTTTTTGGTTAATAAAATCATATTCTGATTTCAAAATAATTGAAATTATTTTATCAATATCAATTTTGCCTTTTGTTTTTATTTGCTGAATTATTAATGCAATAACAAAATTTTCTGAAAAACTATAAGCTAATTCTCTAAAAATACCGTTTAAATCTTTTGATTTACCGGCTTCTGGTATTTCCATTTCAGCAAACCTTTCGTGTGCTGTTGTTCCTTCTTTTATTAAAAAAGGTATTCCGGAAATATTTTCCAAATTAAATTTTTCACTCGTATTTATAAAAATTGACAATGGAGAGCCTGTTTCTGTTATTGTTTCGCGGTTAAATTCAGCATAAGCATAAAAAAGCAACTGATAAACAACAGAAGGCGTTTCTTCTGTTTGTATTATTTCTATTATGGCATTTTCTAGTTCTGTATCTCTCTTGTCAAAAACTAATTTTTGAGTATTATAATCTCTACTTTTTATTTTTTCAATTTTAAATTCATTTTTGTAAAAGTCAACTACTTGTATTTGAATGTAATCGTATGCAGTAAATTCGTTTTCATCAAACCATTGATTTAAATCAAAACAACTTGTTATTACACTTTCACCTTCAATATCTTGCAAATATGTAATTTGTGCTAAATCATAAAATGAAAAATATATTTCTACTTCAGAAAAATGTATGTTTTGTTTTTTTTGTTTTATTTTTTTGCCCTTTGAGTCAAAAAGTATAATATCTTTTAACAAAGTATTATTTGAAATAAAGGGTATAAATCTATGTCCAATTATAAGTTGTTTTTCCTCTATTTCTTTTTCTGTAAGTTTAATTTTAAACTTTGTTTTTGCAAATAAAAATGCTTTTTTGCATAGTTTTCCGTTTTCTTTTATCAAATAATCTGAATAATCATAATTTTCTATAAGAAGTTTTTCTATCTGTTTTTTTATTTGTTTGTTATTCCATTTAGAACCGGAAAGTTTTTTAACTTCTTCTACAAGTTGTTCAATGTTTTTTATTTCCGGTCTATCAAGTAGTTTTTTGGTAGCTTTTTTTAAAGATATTTCCACGTAGCTAGATTTTTATAATTTTTTGGTTTTAAACAGGTTAGCAAAGTATTTATTTTTCTGTTTTTCAGTATAGACATATAATATTTATAAAACCAACTTAATTACAGATCTTTTTTATACTCACATTTAATAAAACTTGTCTTTTTTTCAAAAATAAATAAAGTTTCGTATTTAAAAAATTTTATTGTTTTATTTTTGGATAGAAACTTGTCTTAAAACCCAAATTATATAATTGCTTTCTTATTAAACTGTTTAAAATTAATGCCGTCTCCTTTTATGTTTTTTTTTATGATTAATAAATTTTTCTTTAATATGTTCAATTTCTTCTTTAATAGCTTTTTCAATATTGTTTATGTTTACAGGTTCGCCTTTCATTTCCAATTTTTGCGAAACAGTTTCTGCTTTTGGAGTTACAATCCAAAGAACAATGTAAACAATTGGTCCAAATCCGGCAAGAACTGTTGCCAAAATAAACCCCAACCTTATTAAAACAGGATCAATTCCCAGATAATGCCCGGCTCCTGTACAAACACCCCCTAGTATGTTATTTTCTTCGTCTCGATAAAAACGCCTTTGTCTTTTGCTTTTTCTATTTTTTTCATAAAAAATTCTCTCTTTTTTTGGCATTTTTTGTTTCTCATTTTCAATATCTTCAAATTCTTCCGGTTGCCCCATTGTTTTAATAACCTCATTAACTTCTATCAAAGATACAACACCATCTTTTCCAACTTTTGCATGAAATAATTCTGCAACACGCATTTCAATATCTTTAAAAATTTCTTCTCCGTCTTCTTCATCTGCATATTGATTTAAAACGTCATCAAGCCATTTTTCAAGAATATTGTATGCGTCTTCTTCAATGTTGAAAATATATCCTGTAATGTGAATTCTTATTGCTTTTTTCATTTTATATACTTTTTTTTATTTATATACTTTAAAGACTTTATCCTCGTTTTGTTTTTCTTATCTTTTCAACAGAATGAGTTAAATTATTCCAAGAATTATCTAACTCTTTTAAAACAGACTCTCCTTTTTCTGTTAAAATATAATATTTTCGAGGAGGTCCTTGTGTTGATTCTTCCCACTTATAACTTAAAAGACCTGCATTTTTTTGTCTCGTTAGAAGAGGGTAAAGTGTTCCTTCAACTATAATCAACTCTGCTTCTTTAAGTTCTTTAATAATGTCAGAAGTATATGCATATCCTCCGGATAGTATTGATAGTGTGCAAAATTCAAGAACACCTTTTCTCATTTGAGCTTTTACATTTTCTGTTTTCATGTGTCTAAAATTTTTTAATTAATTTATATTGAGTTAGTTACTTTAATATTTGTATTTATAATAAATGTGTTATTCTGCACATAGGAAAACTTGCTTTGTTCTGCAAGACAACAGTATACAGGGTTATCTTTGATGTAAGATATTTGTCGTGGGTGTTTCATTTGTATAAATTTTATTTTTTTTCTCAAGTTTAATTATTGTGGCTTAATTATTTTTATCAGAAGGTATTATTATCCATAAAACTATATATGCCGGAATCATAAAACCTTTAAAAAATGCTCCTGCTATAAATAAAACCCTAAGTAATACAGTATTAATGCCTATTCTTTTTTCAATTCCAGAACAAACACCCCCAAGAATATTATTTTCAGAATCTCTTCTCAGCTTAAAAGTTCTGTTTTTTCTTTTCTTTTTATTCTGTTTTGTATATTGTTCAGAAACTGGTTTTCTTCTTTTTTGTGGTCGATAATAAATTTTCTGATTGTCTTTTAAAACTGAAATAACTTCTATTAAAACTTCTTCTGTTACAATCTTATCATCTCCTTTGTTTTCAATTTCTAAATCTAACAGAACAGAAATTTGAATTTCAATATCATTTAATCTATTTTTATCCTTTATTGTCCTTTTAAGAAAACTATTATAGTCTGAGAGCATTTGGTGAGCAGATTCCATAAATTTATATTCTTTATGGTTGATGCTTAGTGTTGTTATTTTTTCCATTTTTTAAGTTTTATATAATATTTAACAATACAAAGATATGAAAAACTTTTAGTACTATGCAAAACAAAGTACTGTTTCTTTTTTAAATTCCGAAAAATTACAAATCCAAAAAACATCTCCTCTACTATAATTAGCTAGTGTCCAATGGAATACAAATAATTTTTCTGTAATGTTTATTTGAACTATTTTTTAATTATTTTTGCAAACTATGAAATATGAAGGAAATTTAAGAAAAATGACAACTAAACTTTCAAACAGTTTGGTTAATTATTCATTAGTTTTATCAGGAAATAAAATTGAAATGAATAGTCTTATTGGAAAAACTTTAACCATTCATTGGAAAGATGATATAAGCTGTATTAAATGTGGCAATAAAACAATTAAGTCGTTTGCTCAAGGTTTTTGTTTTCCGTGTTTTGCAGATTCTCCCGAAACAGCTCCCTGTATTTTAAAGCCGGAACTTTGCGAAGCACATCTTGGAAATGCAAGAGATATGGAATGGTCTAAAAATAATTGCTTAACAAATCATATTGTTTATTTAGCTCTTTCAAGTAATGTAAAAGTTGGAGTAACAAGAGCAAGTCAAATTCCAACCAGATGGATTGACCAAGGAGCAATAAAGGCAATTAAATTTGCAGAAACTCCAAACAGACATCTTGCAGGATTAATTGAAATTAATCTAAAAAAACATATTTCGGATAGAACAAGTTGGCAAAAAATGTTAAAAAATGATATAGATTTTAATATAGATTTAAAAACTGAAAAAGAAAACACTAAAAGTTTATTGCGAAGCGACCTAAATAAATACATTATAGAGGATAATACAATCCAAGAAATAAAATATCCTATTGAAAAGTATCCAACAAAAGTAAAAAGCATAAATCTTGAAAAGTTAAAATCTTTTTCTGGAAAACTTGTTGGAATAAAAGGACAATATTTAATTTTTGACGACGGGCACGTTATAAATGTTAGAAAATATGGTGGATATAGTATTTCTTTAACCTACAAAACCTAATCATTTTTCTTTTTTACAAAAGGGCTAAATCTATTAAACCAAATTATCCAAAGAATAAATATAACAATATAAGCTGCTATTTGAAAAATTACATAGTGGTTTATATCGCTATATTCAGGGCAACAATACGAAGTAATTGCTAAACCGGAAATTCTAAGCATGTTTACAAAAATTATAATTAATACTCCCAGAGGAATATACCATAATTTGTGAATAAATTTTCCTGGAAAAACTAAAATTAAGACAATATATCCAAGCATTACATTTCTTCCCATACAGCCTCTGTCTAAGAATATGTTGGAAGCCTTAAAATCATCAACAATACGTATAGATTTCCCAAAAGTTGTAACCTCAAAACCAAACATTTCTGTTATAAACTTTGCTCCAGCCAATAGAATTTTTGCAAATTCATTTAATGTGTCAACATACCATTTGTCAATAGCTTCATTTTCACGGGCAACAGTATAAAACAAATATATTACAATAAATGCAAGAGTCCCACTGATTATAAATCTTATCCAATATTTTTTTGTTGATTTTTGCATCCAATTAAAAGAGATATAAAAAAATTAATAATAAATTAAAAAAATCAAACTAAATTTGACATCTAAAATTAAAACAAAAATCTTTATAAAAATGAAATATTTTAAAATAGTTTTACTCGCAACTTTTATTTTCGTTGATTATACTGCATTTGCACAAGATATAAAAACTTTTTATTGGGATGAAAAAAAAGACAAAAAACAAAGTGAAGGTGCTTGGAAATTTGAAAAAGAAGAAGGAATATGGAAGTTTTGGGATAAAAAAGGGAAATTAATACGAGAAACAAATTTTCATAATGGCGAAATAAATGGTATTGTAACATATTTTTACGATAATGGAAAAAAACAAAATGAAGGATACATATACAAAGGTGTAAGTTCAGGAATATATAAAGAATGGTTCAGAGATGGAACATTAAAGATCACTGGAAAATATAACAAAGGAGAAAAAGACAGTATTTGGAATTCTTTTTTCATAAACGGTAAATTAAAATCAAAAAGGCTATATAAAAATAAATCTTCTAAACTTTTAGTTTTTAAAAATCAAAAAGGAGACACTCTTGTTGAAAAAGGAAACGGATATTTAGTGTCTTTTTACGGGAATAAAACAAAAAAAGAAGAAGGAAAGTACTTGTCTGGTTATAAAGATTCAATTTGGGTTGAATATTTTGATAATGGGAAAATATATGCAAAAGGAGAATATAAAGTTGGGAAAAAAATAAATAAATGGCTTTCATGGTATAAAAACGGTCAATTAGAAAGCGAAATTAATTATGAAAACGGCGAAAATATTTCCTACTACAGAACTGGGCAAAAACAAATGCTTGGAAAAGTGCAAAATTCTAAAAAAGAAGGTGTATGGACATATTGGTACCCTAACGGAAATATAAAAACAAAAGGGAAGTATAAAAACAATAAGAAAGAAGGAAAGCACCTGTCTTATTACAAAAACAAGAACCTAAAATCAGAAATAAACTACAAAAAAGGACAAAAAGAAGGAATTGCAAAATGGTATAACAAAGATAAAACCAAAGACATTTTCGGAACATTTCACAATAATAAAATGCACGGACTGTGGACTTATTTTCAAACAAACAACAAAGTAACAATAAAAGGGAACGAAGGAAATTACAAGGAAGGAAAAATGACAGGCTTATGGACATATTGGTATCCAGATAAGTCTATTTGGAAAAAAGGCAATTTTTCTAATGATAAAAAAGATGGAAAATGGGAAGTTTATTATGAAAATGGACAGATTTATTATTCTGGAAACTATAAAAACGGAAAAGAAGAAGGAAATTGGACTTCTTATTTTGAAAATGGAAAAACCGAAATAATAGGAAATTTTCTCAACGGAAAAATGCACGGTAATTGGATTGGTTACTTCCCTAACGGCAATCAAAAATATTCATTAAATTATTCAAAAAATATAAAATCCGGAACCTGCATATATTGGAATCCAAACGGAACAAAAGAAAAAACAGAATCTTTTAAAGAAGGAATTTATCACGGAAAATATGAAACTTACCACCCTAACGGGAAAATAAGCATATCTGGTGCCTATAATATGGGAAAAAAAGATGGACTCTGGACAGTTTACACTCCAGGGCAAATAAAAATTAAAGAAGATGTTTTTAAAGACGGCAAAAGAAACGGAAAATCTAAATCTTGGTATCCGTACGGAAAAATAGAAAAAGAAGCAGAATATAAGAACGGAAAAATAAATGGTTTAATGAAAAGATATGATAAGAAAGGAAAATTAATATACAAAGCTAAATATGAGAACAATAAAGTTATAAAAGTAATTAAATCAAGCAAAGACTAATTATTAAAAAACTTTTATATTTTTACAAAAAATAATTTAATGTACGAAGATATATTTAAAATAATTGACAAGGCTTGGGTGAACAAAGAGCTTCTTCAAGAATCAAAAACAAAAGAAGCAATAAGAGAAGTTATTGAAGCAATTGACAAAGGAAAACTTAGAGTTGCAGAAAAAAACAACAATATTTGGACTGTAAATAATTCTGTAAAAAAAGCAGTTTTATTATATTTCCCAATTCAAAAAATGAAAACTCTAAAAGCAGGAGAATTAGAATTTCATGATAAAATACCCTTAAAATCTGGTTATGAAAAACTTGGAATAAGAGTTGTTCCTCATGCTGTTGCCAGATATGGAGCATATATTTCAAAAGGTGTAATTTTAATGCCTTCTTATGTGAACATTGGAGCCTATATAGACGAAGGTACAATGGTTGACACATGGGCAACGGTTGGTTCTTGTGCACAAATTGGAAAAAACGTACATTTAAGCGGAGGGGTTGGTATCGGAGGAGTTTTAGAACCGGTTCAAGCTGCTCCGGTTATTATAGAAGATGGTTGTTTTATTGGTTCTCGCTGCATAGTTGTAGAAGGTGTTAGAATACAAAAAGAAGCTGTTCTTGGAGCTGGTGTTTCAATTACAAAATCAACAAAAATTATTGATGTAACAAAAAGTAAACCAACCATTTACAGAGGGAAAGTCCCGGAACGTTCTGTCGTAATTCCCGGGTCATATACAAAAGAATTTCCTGCAGGAAAATTCCAAGTACCGGCAGCATTAATTATTGGAAAAAGAAAAGCATCAACAGATTTAAAAACATCTTTAAACGATGCTCTTAGAGAATATAATGTTACAGCATAAAAATGTCCAAAACCTTTTATTAAGTAAAAATAAATAAATGAAGATAGGATTTGATGCAAAACGAGCTTTTTTTAATTCAAGCGGTTTAGGTAACTATAGTAGAAGCACAATAGAACTTCTAACTAAATATTATCCGGCACACAAGTATCTTTTGTACACACCGTCAACCAAAGATTCGATAAAATTTAATATCCCGGAAAAAGTAAAAATATACGAACCAAAACGCTTTTTAAGTAAACTTTTTAAATCTTATTGGCGAACTTTTCGAATTGCCAATAAAATTAATGAACACAAATTAGACATTTATCATGGCTTAAGTGGTGAGCTTCCCAACAAAGCACACAAAAGATCAAATGCGAAACTTATTGTTACAATTCACGATTTAATATTTTTAAGATACCCAAAACTATACAATTCTGTTGACCGAAAAATATATTATCAAAAAACAAAATATGCATGCGAAATTGCCGACACAGTTATTGCTATTAGCGAACAAACAAAAACAGACATTATAAACTTTCTTGAAATTGATGAAACAAAAATTGAAGTTGTTTACCAAGGATGCAACTCGAAATTTCAAAAAGAAGTTAATACAAAAAAGAAAATTGAATTAGCCCAAAAATATAATCTTCCTGAGAATTTCATTCTCAATGTAGGAACAATTGAGGAAAGAAAAAACTGTCTTTTTATTTTAAAAGCTATTAAACATGGGAAAATAAAAACACCCCTTATTGTTATTGGAAAACAAACAGAATATCAAGAAAAACTAACAAGTTTTGCTTCTGAAAATAATTTAGAAGATATGCTTTTTATCTACAACAACATTCCTTTTGAAGATTTGCCGGGAATTTACCAACAAGCAGAAATATTTATATATCCGTCTGTTTTTGAGGGCTTTGGAATACCAATAATTGAAGCTCTATACTCAAAAGTTCCCGTAATAACAACAAAAGGAGGTGTTTTTAGTGAAACCGGAGGGTTTTCGTCAATTTATGTTGAACCAAACAACGAAGAAGAATTAAGCAAAGCAATAAAAAGCATTCTTTCTGATAAAAAATTAAAAGAAAAAATGATTTCAGAAGGTTATGAATTTGTTCAGAAATTTAATGAAGAAAAAATTGCAACTAATTTAATGAATACTTATTTAAAATAAAATGCAAGAAGACATAAACAAAGCAATAGAAATTCTCAAAAAAGGAGGGATTATTCTATACCCAACTGATACAATTTGGGGAATCGGTTGCGATGCAACAAATAAAGAAGCAATAAAAAAAGTTCTTAAAATAAAAAAAAGTAATGATAGTAAAAGTATGCTTATTTTACTCAACAATACTGGAAGAATATATTCTTATGTTGAAAATGTGCCGGATGTTGCAGTAGAAATTGCTGAAATTTCTGACAAACCAATTACAATAATATACCCCAATGCTAAAAATTTACCCGATAATTTAATTGCAAAAGATAGTAGCATTGGAATAAGAATAACAAATGAAAAGTTTAGCTCAAAACTACTTCAGATTTTTAAAAAACCAATTGTTTCAACTTCGGCAAATATTTCCGGAGAGCAAACTCCTCTAATATTTTCACAAATTTCCGAAGAAATTAAAAATAATGTTGATTACATAGTAACTTTTAATCAAGAAAAAAAAAAATTACCCGAGCCCTCAAGCATAATAAAAGTTGGCTCAAACGGAGAGGTACAAATTATTAGAAATTAAAAAATCAGAAATGTTAAAACAACTTTCTCTTCCCAAAAGCACACCTCGATGGATAATATTAAGTATTGACTTAATAATCTCTGTTGCATCTATTATTTTTGCTTTTTTATTACGTTTTAACTTCAATTTAAAGGATGAATATTTTAGAACAATACAATATGTTATTTTATATGTTGTTTTTATTCGCCTAGCTCTTTTTCTAATAACTCGCTCATACACAGGCATTATACGCTATACAGGAACAAAAGATGCCGTTAGAATTATTCTTGTTATAACATACTCAACAATTGTTTATGTTGCAATAAATTATATTGTTTATTATTTTTTTAATATAAACTACATCATACCTTTTTCAATAATTCTTATAGACTATTTTGTAAGCATATTCTTAATGACAAGTTTCCGGTTTTTTGTTAAAACTGCTTATGCAGAAGCAAATAACATTCTTAAAGAAGAAAAAAACATCCTTATTCTTGGCTCAAATGAAAATGCAATTACAACCAAAAGAGTTTTAATGCAAGACGAAGAAATAAACTATAATGTAGTTGCATTTATAGACCCTTTTGACACTAGCAATAAAAAAAGAATAGATGGAATTAAGTTTCACAATTCCAATAATTTAAAAGCAATTCTTAAGAAAAATGATATATCAGAAATGATAATTGCCGACAAAAAAATTTCGCCGACAAAAAAACAAGAAATAATTGATATTTGTTTTAACGAAGATATAAATGTTCTTACACTTCCAGACGTACAAAACTGGATAAACGGAGAATTAAGTTATAAGCAAATAAGAAAAATAAATATTGAAGACCTACTGGAAAGAGCTCCAATAAAATTAGACGAAGATAAAATTAAAAAAGATGTTCTTAATAAAGTAGTTTTAGTTACAGGTGCAGCCGGCTCAATAGGAAGTGAAATTGTTTTTCAGCTCACAAAATTTAGACCTAAAAAAATAATTATTTTCGACCAAGCAGAATCTCCATTGTATAACTTAGAACTAAATTTAAAAGAAAAAATGAACTTTTCAAATTTTGAAATTGTTATAGGAGATATTACAAATGAAATTAGAATTCATAAACTTTTTAAAACCTTTAAACCTGACATTGTATATCATGCAGCAGCATATAAACATGTTCCAATGATGGAAAATAACCCTTCGGAAGCCGTAAGAACAAATATATTGGGAACAAAAATTGTTGCAAATAAATCCGTAGAATTTAAAGTTAAAAAATTTGTTATGATTTCCACTGATAAAGCAGTAAACCCTACAAATATTATGGGAGCATCCAAAAGAATTGCAGAAATATACATTCAAACTCTTCAAAATAACAATACAACTTTTATTACAACACGCTTTGGAAATGTCTTAGGCTCAAACGGTTCAGTGATACCACGTTTCAAACAACAAATAGAAGAAGGTGGGCCCATAACAGTTACACACCCGGAAATTACACGTTTTTTTATGACAATTCCAGAAGCCTGCCAACTTGTTCTTCAAGCTGGTGCAATTGGAAAAGGCGGTGAAATATATATTTTTGACATGGGAAAATCAGTTAAAATTGTGGATCTTGCTAAAAAAATGGTAAAACTTTCCGGCTTAAAACTTGGAAAAGACATAAATTTAAAATTTACAGGTTTGCGTCCCGGAGAAAAACTATTCGAAGAACTACTTGCCGATATGGAAAACACAAAACCTACGGCACATAAAAAAATTATGATTGCCCAAACCAAAGCGTATAAAAAAGATGAGGTAATAAAACAAACTGAAAAAATCATTTCTGTTATGAAAAATTCAGACAATTTTGAGATAGTTAAACTAATGAAAGCTTTTATTCCGGAATTTCTTAGTAAAAATTCAATATACGAAAGCATTGACAAATAAAACCAATGTCAAAAACAGAACTCAAAAAAAAGGAAAATCTCCAAAAACAAATTAGCCCCAGAAAAATAATAATTCCGGTTGCTTTAGGTTTAATTGTTGTGTTTGCAATGCTTTACTTTCAGGTTAGAAATAAAGAAATTTCATTTGATGCAATTAACTTTTCTGAAATAACTGTTCTTTTTTTGTTCTTCGCTACTGTGTTTATGTTATTGCGAGACTTTGGTTACATTGTTCGACTTAAAGTGTTGAGTGAAAACAAAATATCATGGAAACAAGCATTCAAAATAATAATGCTTTGGGAGTTTGCTTCTGCAGTTTCCCCTTCTGCAATTGGAGGAACAAGTGTTGCTGTTATATTTGTTCATAAAGAAGGAATAAGTGTAGGAAAAAGTGCTGCAATAGTTATGGCAACTTCATTTTTAGACGAACTTTATTTTATTATTATGTTTCCTTTTATGATTTTTGCCGTTGGCCCGGAAACTCTTTTTACAATTGGCGAAACAACAGGACTTAACTTTGCAAACCAATTCTTTTATTTTGCTGTTATCGGATACATTATTAAACTTGCATACAATATTTTTTTAAGCTATGGATTATTTATAAACCCTGTTATTATAAAAAAAACAATTCTTGCAATTTTTGGATTAAAATTTCTAAGGCGTTGGCGAAAAGGTGCAAGAAGGGCAGGAATAGATATAATAAATAACTCAAAAGAATTTAAAAAGAAATCTTTCGGGTTTTGGGCAAAAGCTATTGGTGCAACATTTCTTTCGTGGACATCAAGATACTGGGTAGTAAATGCAATGTTTGTTGCTTTTTTTGCAATGAAAAACAAGCATTTTCTGCTTTTTGCAAAACAACTTGTTATGTGGATTATGATGCTTGTAAGTCCTACTCCCGGCGGAAGTGGTTTTTCCGAATATGTTTTTTCCGAATATTTAAATGATTTTATGCCCCAAGTTGCCGGTATTGCAATTATAACAGCATTTGTTTGGCGACTTTTCACATACTATCCATATCTAATTGCAGGAGCAATCATAGGACCCAAGTGGATTAGAGACAAATTTAAAAAGAAATAAAAAATCAGCCCAAAAAAAATGAACTGATTTTTGTATTTCGTAAAATTAACTAATTAGAGCATACCTATAAAGTCTTAGTTTTTGATAAACCGTCTAGGTGTAGAGATATTAACAGGCTGTAAATAAGACCATTAAACACCTTCAGCCCTACAAAGTAAACTAAACCAAAACTTTATGAACAACAGACACTAATTAACTAACAATTTAGATACTGCTATTGATTCTGAGTTTTTTAATTGTACAAAATAAACCCCTTTTGTAAATCCCATTATATTAACGCTATGCACATTTGTGGTCATTATATTTTTATACACCTCTTTGCCCGAGATGTCAGAAATACTAAGCACAATGTTTTCTTTTAATTCTGATTGATATTCAATTTTGATAATACTATTTGCAGGATTCGGATAAATTGAAATTAAATCTGAATTTAAGGTTTTTATTCTTTAACTCAGCAGCAATGGTTTTCTTTTTCAATATAGTACTTTTAACTTTTATCCTTTGACGAGAATATAAAAGGAATAGAATTAATCCGAGAAAAATAAGGAATGAAATAATGAAAATGAATATAAAATTTCTTAGTATTAACTCAAAACTATCAATTTTATTTGTAGTTTGAGAAAACATACCTTGGGGCATATAAAACAAAAGCAATATTAAAGTTTGTATTTTTATAATATTAAACATATTTTAATACACCGTTTCTTGGTTAAACTAAAAAAAACATATTTTACTTTTATTTAAAAAGTCTTTGGATTCTGTAATTTTTGTTTTTAAAAGTTTTATATACAAAATGCTACATTCAAAAATTTAATGAAATAAATGTATATTTTTTTATTGCTGTTGTTTGATAAAAATCAAAATTAATAAATTTTAATTCAACACCCCAATAAAACAAGTCTTTTTTTATTATTAGAAAGTAAGTTTCGGATTGTTTTAAGTTTAACAAAATCAAAATTATACTCAGTATTTGTTGTTGGATTTATTTTTTTAAAAAGTTAATTTGTAAATTTTAATATTATTGAAACCGTTTTAAAAATTTACAGAAGAAGACAATTCTAATTGTAAAAAACTTAGTAAATTTTTGAGAACTTCACTTTTTAATTATGTTTTAAAGAAAATTAAATTTAAAAATTAATAATACCCTATAAATTATTTTATATTTGTCGTCTTTTAAAAAAAAGAACTTAGTTGCTATATGACGACAGCAATGACAAAATTTTTGACACACAAAGGCATTACTATAAGCCTGCATACAGATTTCTTTTAAAACAAGAGTTCCTATGTACACAGCCAAACAATTATTGCAAACACAAACATTTGGGCAACCCACTTAAAACCAGACCGTTAAACACATGAAACATTATTTTATTACAGGTACGAGCAAGGGAATTGGAAAATCTTTGGCAGAAGAACTACTTAAAGACGAAAACAATAAAGTTATTGGCATTTCCAGAAAAAACACATTAAATCATAAAAACTATAATCATATAACAACAGATTTGTCTAATTTAGATGATACTGAAAGTATATTTTTTCCAAACATTGAAAATGCAAGTGATATTGTTTTAATAAATAATTCGGGTGTTATTTCTAAAATAAAAAGAGTTGGAAAATTAAAAACCACAGAAATAATTAATGATTATAATGTGAATATTCTTTCTCCAAGTGTTTTAATAAATAATTTTATTAAAAAATATCAGGCATACACAAACAAACGAATAATATTAAATATTAGCTCCGGAGCAGGAAGGCATACTATTGATGCGTGGAGTGTTTATTGTGCATCCAAATCTGCATTAGATATGTTTAGTGAAAATATAAATCTGGAACAATCTTTTTACCCTAAGTTAAATAGAATTAACATATTTTCTGTTGCCCCAGGAGTTGTTGATACAAGTATGCAAAATCAAATTAGAGCCTCTTCCGATAATGATTTTTCTGAACTTAAAAAGTTTGTTGATTTAAAGAAAAACAACAAACTTTCAAGTCCAGAAGAAACAGCAATTAACCTTTTAAAAATAATCAAAAATTATGATAACTTTAAAAATGTTTTATTGGATATTAGAAATTTAAATTTTTAAATTCTTGCATCATAAAAAACATATTATATCGGTGTTTTTATTCTATTATCTCAACCCAACCAAAAAGATCTTCTTCATCTCCTGTTTGAATTGAAATTAACTTATTATACAACATTGTTGATATTTTACCGGGTTCATTTCCATAAGTATAGTCGATTCCTGTTTCCTTATCTGTTATTTTGTTTATTGGACTTATAACAGCTGCCGTTCCACAGGCCCCTACCTCGTCAAATGAGGATAGTTCTTCTAACAAAACAGGTCTTCTTTCTGTTTTTAAACCTAAGTGTTCTGCTAATGTTATTAAACTCCTATTAGTTATCGAGGGTAAAATTGAATCTGACTTTGGAGTAATGTATGTGTTATTTTTTATTCCGAAGAAATTTGCCGGCCCGCACTCATCAATATATTTTTTCTCCTTTGCATCAAGGTATAAAACATTAGCGTGTCCTCCATCGTGGGCTTTTTTCATTGATGTTAAACTTGCAGCATAATTTCCTCCAACTTTATATTTTCCTGTTCCTTGTGGTGCTGCTCTATCAAACTCTCTCGTTATAAGCATTGAAACCGGACTAAACCCTTTTTTAAAATACGGACCTACAGGAGTAACAAACATAACAAGAAGATACTCATCGGAAGGTCTTACTCCTACCTGTGGACCTGTCCCTATTAATAGCGGTCTAATATATAGCGAAGCTCCTTTTCCATATGGTGGTACATATTTTTTATTTTTTCTTATAACTTTTGTAAGCATTTTTTTGAATAACTCAATCGGTGGCACTGCCATCATAATTCCTTTGGCAGAGTTTTGCATTCTTTTGGCATTTTCTTCCCATCTAAAGAGTCTAATCTTGCCATCTTTTCCGGTAAAAGCCTTCATCCCTTCAAATGCTTGTTGTCCATAATGCAACGATGTTGCTGCCATATGTAGCGGTATTTGTTCAGACGAAGAGACTTCTATTTGTCCCCATTTTCCGTTTTTATAATAACACCTTACATTATAATCTGTTTTAATGTATCCGAAAGGTAGTTTTTCCCAATTTATATTTTCCATATTCTTTATTAATTTTAATAATTTATTCTATATTTTTTAAATAAAAAGGTTTTACTTGTTAGCAAAACCCAATTTTTTATTAATCTTCTGTAATCAACTCCTTAATTCGTTCAATTTGTTCTTCTTTATTTACTTTTCTCATTGTTCTTGCTGTTTCTGTAAAATATTGATGGGCACTTAAAAATTTCACTTGTAATTTATTCCAATCATTAAAAGACCCTATAATTCCTTGTACTTTTAGTTCTTGATATAAAGTGTCAGAAACCGGAACCATATCTCTTCTTCCTAAGTAATCTAAATCAGCATCGGCAATAATTTCTTCCAATTTTGTTTTGGGTTGTGGGGGAAGCTTTGTTGCCATTATAATTCCTTTTATTATTTTTATTTGTTCTTGGTCATAACCAAAGCCCGGCAAAATTTCTTCTGCTATTTTACAACCTCTTTCTTCATGATCTAATGCCCCTGCAATTTGCCCAAAATCATGAAACAATGCTGCGGTTTTTAAAAGTAACATGTCCTCTTCTCCAACACCTTCTCCATATCCAATAATCTCTACTCCAATAGTAACATCAATCGTGTGTTTATAATTGTGATAATAAAGATGTTTTGGTAGCTCTCTTTCTAGTCTGTCAAGAACATAATCATTTAGGTCTTCAAATTTTATTGTTTGAAATTTTATTCGAAAAGCTTTATTGGGGACTTTCCCTTTTCCTTCTATTGACAAGTCTGGTCTATATCCTTTAATTACATAAACAGGAATATCTCCTTTATATTTAACCGGCATTTTTGACCTAAACTCACAAGCAAAAAACTCTTTTATAAATTCGTAAGTCATTCCGGAAATACTAATTTCTGTTGGCTTACTTGCAGACTCAATCCTACTTGCAATATTGGCAGTATCCCCTTTAATATCATATGAAATTTTCTTTTTGCCAGATACTGTTGCTGTAACAGGCCCTGTATGAACACCAAAAGTAAGACTCCAGATATTTCGGTCATTTTTCTTAGACTCCTCTTGTATTTTTTTTAAATATGCTTGCATTTCTAATGCTGCCATAATAACTTCTACAGGATTTGTTCTGTTTTTTTTAGGAATTCCGCCGGCACACATAAAAGTATCTCCTAAAGATTTTACTTTTTGAATATTGTTTTTTTCTACTATATTATCAAACTCAAAAAAGAAATTATCTAATTCATCAATTAATGCATCGGCATCTTGTTCTTGTAATAGTTCAGTAAACCCCTTAACATCAGAGTATAAAACGGTTACCATTTTATATCTTAGAGATGCGGACGTTTTTGATTTTTTCTGCATTTGTTTTTTTGCATTTGCAGGAAGAAAAGCCAACATTTCTGCATGTTTGTCATTTTCTTGTCTCAACTCTTTATTGTGAAGTTCAAGCTCTTTATTTAACTGCTCAAGAGCTTCAATCCGTTCTTTTAGAACTTGAATTTCTTTGTTAGTTTTTATATTGCTCATTATTAAATAATTTCAAATAATATTGAGTGTAAAATTAATAAAATATCAGAAAACAATCAATATTTTTTTAAAGACTACACATTTATTTTTATTAAGACCTAATTTTCTTGATATTAATATAAATTATTCATATTTTTGAGTTTTAATTTTAAAAAAAATAAAATGGCAAACAACAGACCAATTATTGTTCCTTGGGATTTTTCTGAATTATCGGAGTATGCCCTAAAACATGCTGCAAAAATGTCAATAAAAATGAACTGTGACATAGTTTTACTACATATTGTAAAAAAAAGTTCTGAAATTGAGACAGCTTCTAAAAAAATGGAAACTGCTGTTAACTCTTTCGAAAAAGAATATGGAGTTAAACCTAAATATACAGTAAAAGAAGGTAGTATTTTTTCAGACATTAATCGTTTGATTAAAAATGAAAATGCTATTTTTGCAATAATGGGAACACATGGAATAAAAGGAATGCAAAAGTTTACCGGAAGTTGGGCTTTAAAGGTTATTATTGGTTCTGATGCCCCTTTTATTGTTGTTCAAGATAATCCTCAAAACGAAGATATTAAAAAAGTAGTTTTTCCTGTTGATTTTAAGTTTGCTGAAAAAGAAAAACTTATTTGGGCAGAATTTATTCACAATTATTTTGGTGCAAAATTTTATCTGTGTTATATTGATACAAATGATCAAATCTTTAAAAAGAAAATCGTTTCGAACATGATGATTGCTAAAAATTTCCTAACTGATAAAAGTATTGATTTTGACATTGTTAAATTAGAAGGCAAAAACATTTCTGACGAATCTATAAAATATGCAGAAGAAATTAAAGCTGATTTAATAATGATTACAACAACAAAAAACATCAGTATGCACGATTATATGCTTGGTGCATCTGAACAAAAAGTTATTGCCAATGTGCAAAAAATACCTGTTATGACAATCAATCCTCGTACAGACTTAACAAAGTTTAAGGGATTTAATTAATTTTAAACATAATATAAAACTAAGTACTAGGGCTGTTCGTTTTTTAGGACAGCTTTAATATTTTTAGACACACTTATAATTTAAAATTTTTTAAACTAAAAGATTCTTTCTATGAAACAAACAAGACAAAAATTTTAACAGCCATGAGCTTAACTATAACAGAACATACAGATTACTTGCAAGACAAAGTCGGTATTACTATGTACTAAGCAAGACAACTTTTGTAAATATAAACATTCTATCAACTCATTAAATATCAATCAAATATACAACTTTAGACATATGAACAAAATAATAGTAATTTTGATTATAATTCTTTTTTCACTTTCTGCAACAGGACAAAAAGGAATAACAAAAAAAGAATTCGTTCAAATAAAAAAATCTTTTGACAATAATGATTCACAACTAAGAGCAGTTACAAATGCTGTTTCAAATAACAACATAAAAAACTTGGCTCTTAATAGAAATAATATTGGTAAATACGACCACGAATTCAAATACAAAGTATCTGTAAAGGGCATAACTAACCAAAAGTCTTCTGGCAGATGTTGGATGTTTACAAGCCTCAACGTTCTTAGACCAAAAGCAATTTCAAACTTCAATGTTTCATCTTTTGAATATTCTACAAACTATTTATATTTCTTTGATATTTTTGAAAAATCAAACATGTTTCTTGAGGGAATTATTGAAACTAGAAATTTAAAAATTGAAGATAGAAGTGTTTCTTGGTTGTTCCAAAACACTATTGGGGATGGTGGCGTATGGAACTCTTTCATAAATTTAGCAGACAAATATGGTATTGTTCCAAAAGATGTTATGCCAGAAACACACTCTAGCGAAAACACAGGAATGATGATTCGTCTTATTAAAAGAAAATTGAGAGAAGATGCACTTGAGTTACGTTCAATAAAAGGCACAGATGCTGTTTTAAGAAAACATAAAATAAAAATGTTAGAAGAAATATATAGACTATTAATAATAAATCTTGGTGTTCCCCCAACAGAATTTGAATGGAGATATAAAGACAAAAAAGACAGTATAAGATCACTAAAAAAATACACTCCAAAATCATTTATGAAAGAATCTATTGGAGAAATAAATTTTAATGATTATATTATGCTAATGGATGACCCTGCAAGAGAATATTATAAACTATATGAAATAAATAAAGATAGAAATGTAATGGAGGGAAAAAACTGGCAGTATATTAATTTACCTTCAAAAGAAATCAAAAATTTTGCTCTTAAGTCTATAAAAAATAATGAAGCAATGTATTTTTCTTGTGATGTTGGAAAACAACTAAACATTAAAGAAGGTTTGTTAGATATTAATAATTATGACTACGAATCACTTTTTGGCGTTAAATTTGATATGACAAAGAGAGAACGCATTTTATCTCGTGAAAGTGGTTCAACACATGGAATGGCTTTAGTTGGTGCAGATGTTAATGAAAAAGGAGAAATTACCAAATGGTTACTTGAAAATAGTTGGGGTAAATCTTCTGGACACAATGGTTATCTGACAATGACGGATGCTTGGTTTGATGAATATATGTTTCGCCTTGTAGTTTTGAAAAAATTTATAGATGTTAAAACATTAAAAATTTTAAATCAAAAACCTATTTTATTACCGCCATGGGATCCAATGTTTAGTTCTGACAAATAGTAACAAAATCTGAAAATGATGAAGTTGAAAGTTTTTATTTTTCTTATTATCTCTCTGATATTTACAGAGGGTTGCGTAATTTTACATGGCAACAAGTTGGACAATGTTCAGTTAATAGAAGATTTTATTGATGGTGATATTTTTGCCGAAAGTATCGACTTCTACGAGCGATTTTTGTATGACAACCCAAATGATGCTGATTTTAATTATAAAATGGGGTTTGCATTACTGAATACGAAAACAAGGGAAAAAGAATCAATAAAATATTTTAAAGTTGCAAAAGCAAACTTTAATAAACCTTCAACTAAATCTCGTTATGTTGAGTCTTCTTTTCAGCTTGCAAGAGCCTATAAAGCCTCTTACCTTTTTATAGCAGCTTTAGAAGAACTCTCTATGTTAAAAGAAAAGGTTCAAAAAAACGAACTTATATCTAGTATTATTGATAGAGAAATTATAAAATGTGAACACGCACAAAGGTTGTTTGAAAATAAAATTAAAATTAAAGTTACAAATCTTGGAGATTCAATAAACTCAAAATACAATGACCATAGCCCGGTTATTTCTGCCGATGAATCAATTTTAATTTTCACTTCTCGTCGCCCAAATGGATGGGACGAAGAAATTGATGAAGATGGAAATTATAATGAAGATATTTTTATTTGTGAAAAAGAAAACGGAAAGTGGACAAAACCCAAGAGTATTGGAATGAACATTAATACCCCAAAACACGAGGCTTCAATTGGTTTGTCTGTTGATGGACAAAAATTATTTATATACAAAGGTGAAGATTACGGAAGTATTTTTATGAGTTCTTTTGAAAAAGGAGAGTGGAGTGTTCCTGTTAAATTAGGACCAAACATTAATACAGAAGAAAAAGAAACACATGCTTCTCTTTCGGCTGACGGAAATTCATTATATTTTACAAGTGGACGTCCTGGTGGATTTGGAGGTTTAGATATTTATGTTTCGGAAAAATTAAGAAATGGTGCATGGGGACCGGCAAGAAACTTAGGCGATGCTGTTAATACAAAATATAACGAAGAGGGACCATATATTCATCCCGATGGAAAAACTTTGTATTTTAGTTCAAAAGGGCATCAAAATTTAGGAGGTTATGATATTTTTAAGTCCACAAAAACAGATTTTGGCACTTGGTCAAAAGCGGTGAATATTGGATATCCAATTAATACTGTTGGAAATGATGTTTTTTATATGCCCACAGCAGACAAAAAAAGAGCATATTATGCTTCACAAAAAAGCCCAGATGTAAGTGAAACTGATATTTTTACAATTACTCTTGATTCAATTATTCGATCAGATATTACCGTTATGGTTGGTTCTGTTTATTCTAAGTGTTCTAAAGAAATTCCAAATGTTTTAATTACAATTAAGGATACAGAAACACAAGATTCATATAAAATTAGACCAAACCCTAAAAATTCAAAGTTTATTTTTATTGCAAAATGGGGACGAACATATAAAATTTCAGCAAAGGTTAATAATGAATTTGTTTTCTTTGATAAATTAACAATTCCGGTAGATAATGCTCCTAAAAAATTAGAATATAAATCTATCCGATTGGATCCGGATTCAGATTGCAAATAATTATTATTTTAAAAATAAAAACCCGACAAAAAAACACTTTCTGTCGGGTTTTTATTGTTTTTTTTTCAATTAGCCATTAACCATCATAGGCATTAATAACATTAAAACGTCTTCACTTTCTGAGTTAGACTCAAAAGGTAAAACAATTCCGGCTTTTGATGGGTCTGACATTTCAAGAACAATCTCTTCTGAGCCAATGTTTTGAAGTATTTCAGATAAAAACACCGACTTAAATCCTATTTCCATTTCATCACCTTCGTAACGACAAGATAGACGTTCATGTGCAGAAATTGAAAAATCAATATCTTGAGCAGATACAGTTATTTCATTTGCTGTTAATTGAAGTTTAATTAAATTACTTGCTTGATTAGAAAATACTGATACTCTTTTTACTGTATTGTATAAGTCTATTCTGTTTATTATTAATTTATTTGGATTCTCAGTAGGAATTACTGTTTCATAGTTTGGAAATTTTCCTTCTGTTAATCTACATATAAGTTTAAATCCAAAAAATGTAAATATTGCATTTTTATCATCAAAGCCAACAACAACATCTTCATCTGCTCCTGATAAAAGATTTTTTAACAAATTAGCAGGTTTTTTTGGTAAAATAAAAGAAGAGTCTTTATCCGCTTTTACATCTAATCTTTTATATCTTACTAGTTTGTGAGAGTCCGAGGCAACAAATGTTATATTTTCTTCTGACATTGCAAAATAAACACCATTCATTACAGGCCTTAACTCATCATTTGCTGTTGCAAAAATTGTTTTGCTTATTCCTTGTTCTAAAACACTGGTCCTTATTGTAAAACTTGTAGCCTCATCTTGTTTTAATTCCGGAAATTGAGGATAATCATCTGCCGGAGAACCAACAACATTAAATTTACCATTTTCAGATAATATTGTTGTTGAAAGAGATTCTAAATCAATCTCAAAAGTAAGAGGTTGTTCTGGAAATTCTTTTAAAATATCTAATAATCTTTTTGCTTCCAGGGCTATTTTTCCGTCTCCTTCACTGTTTTCAAGTGTAAGTTTTGAAATAAGTGTAGATTCTAAGTCTGATGCTGTAATAGTTAATTCTCCTCTCTTTAAATCTAGTAAAAAGCTGTCTAAAATTGGAATTGTAGATTTTCCGCTTATTGCTTTACTAACGCTTTGAAGATGTGATAATAATTCTGAACTGGAAACAATAAATTTCATCTTTGTATATGTTTATTTTTTATAGGTTTTGAATAATTTGCTAAAGTAGAAAAATTTATGTTACAAAACAATATATGCGACAATGTTTTTTTATTTCCCTGTTTATCAACACGGTATGTTAGTATTTCAATGGCTTTTGCATATTTAAATTTGATAAAAGCATGAAGTTTTGTAAAACTTGTTGTTTTATATTAGTTTTGGATGTTTTTAATATCTAGAATTATTCTACAATGTCTTTATCTGCAAAAAATATTACAAAAAAATATGGCACTCAAAAAGCCTTAGATTCTGTTAGTTTTGAAATAAAAACAGGTGAAATTGTTGGGTTTTTAGGTCCAAACGGAGCCGGAAAATCTACAATGATGAAAATTATAACTGGATATATTTCTCAAAATTCGGGAGATGTGGTTGTTAATGGAATTAATACAAAAGACAATATAAAAAGTATAAAAAAACAAATTGGTTATCTTCCTGAACACAACCCTCTTTATCTTGATATGTACGTAAAAGAATATTTAAACTTTATTTCTAAAACGTATCAAATAAAAGGAAATCTAAATAAAAAGCTTGATGATATTCTAAATTTAACAGGTCTTTCAATTGAAAAACACAAAAAAATTGGATCTCTCTCAAAAGGATATAGGCAAAGAACGGGTCTTGCGGCTGCATTAATTCATAATCCGGAGGTTTTAATTCTTGATGAGCCAACAACAGGACTGGACCCAAATCAAATTGTTGAAATAAGAGATTTAATTTCTACAATTGGCAAAGAAAAGACTGTTATGCTTTCAACCCATATAATGCAAGAGGTTGAAGCAATTTGTAATCGTGTTATAATAATTGATAAAGGAAAAATAATTGCAAATAATTCTGTGTCAAAAATTCAAGAACTATCATTGCAAACAAAAAATGCAGTAGTTGTTGAATTTGCAAATAATGTAGAAGTTAATCTATTAAAAACAATAACCGGAATAGAAAATATCGTTGAAATTGATAAAAGAAATTTTATATTAGAAACTTCAAAAAATGATGATATAAGGGCACAAATATTTAACTTTTCTGTAAAAAACAACTTAACTCTGCTATCTTTGTACAAAAAAGAGAAAAGTATGGAAGATGTTTTTAGAGAACTAACAAAATAACATTTCTAAAAACAGAAGAAAAAGAAGATTTTATCTGTTTTTTTTATTAATCCATATATTGCCTAACAATCTTTGTTATATATTTCCCAATAATATCAAATTCAATATTTACTTCCGTTCCTTTTTCTATAGTATGAAAATTTGTTATTTCATGTGTAAAAGGAATAATTGCAACCTGAAAAGAATTATCTTTTGAATTTACGACAGTTAGACTTACCCCATTTACAGAAACCGAGCCTTTTTCAACTGTAACATTTTCTTTTTGAGGCTCGTATTCAAATGTATAATACCAACTTCCGTCTGCTTCTTCTACTTTTGTGCATATTGCTGTTTGGTCAACATGTCCTTGCACAATATGTCCGTCAAGCAAACTATCCGGTTTCATGCTTCTTTCAAGGTTTACTTTATCTCCTATTTTTAATAAGCCTAAGTTTGATTTTATTAAGGTTTCTTGAACTGCCGTAACAGTATAGCTGCTATCTGTTAGTTCAACAACAGTTAAACAAACTCCATTATGTGAAAGACTTTGGTCAATTTTTAACTCATTCACAAAACTGCAAGTTAATGTAAAATGAACATTTTCTCCTTCTTTTCTAATGCTTTTAACTATTCCAATTTCTTCTACTATTCCTGAAAACATCTTTTTTTTTTGCAAAAATATAAAATCAATTTAAAAACTTAGTTTTTTATAAACTTTTTACTAACTGTTTTTCCTTCTTGTTTAAAAGAAATAAAATATAGTCCTCGCGGTAAATCTTTTATATCATATTTAAAAATATATGATGCGTTATTTTCTTGTTCAAAAGATTTAATAATTCTTCCGGTATAGTCAATTATATTTACTTTTTCGGGTTTAATTTTTTCAATGAAATTCACCTTTATTTCTTCGTTTGCGGGATTTGGACTTATAAAAGACCTTATTGCGTCTTTTAATGTACCAACTTTTAAAACCGTTGTTCCTGTCGAAACAATGTCATTATTTGGGTCAAACTCAACAGATGTTACTGTAAACCCAAGATTTACAATATATTGTTGTCCGTTTGATGTATTGTTAAACCAAATAACAGAGTCTTGCGATGCTCCATGAAACTTAACAGGTACTTTCATTTCAAAAAAATCAACAGAGTTGTGAGATTGAGATTGATTAATCTTCACATTAATATTTCCCGGAGTGTTTTGTGAATATATTATATTATAAATTGGGTAACCTTCTCCATAAAACCAATCATTAAAATAATACTCAAGAGAACTTCCGTATGTTGCTTCAATATGTGCCTGTAAATCAGATGTCATTGCATATCCATTTGCAATATTAGGATCTGTTAAATAGTTTTGAAGACCTTGAAAAAAAGCATCGTCTCCAACAATTTTTCTTAACATATGAAGAACTAATGCTCCCTTATAATATGAAAGTCTTCCGCTAAAAATTCTATTTACATTCGTTGTGTCATTAACCCAAACAGAACCTCCCGTTTGTGATGTTACAACATTTATTCGGTCAGATTTCCATGTGTCAAAATCGTCGCCTCCACTTAAGTTATGCTCGTGTGTCATTCCGTCAAGATATGTTGCAAACCCTTCGTTTAGCCATATATGAGCCCAAGATCCGCATGTAACAAAATCGCCAAACCACTGATGTGCTAATTCGTGAGCCATTAAACCATGACTAAAGCCTACCATAAAACTCATTGTTTGATGTTCCATTCCTCCACCCCATCCAAATTGGGCGTGTCCGTATTTTTCATCATAAAAAGGATAGGGAATAAAAAGGTCGCTGTATAATTGAATAACATCCAAGACATTAGGTGTATTATTTTGTGCATAAGACAAATCTTCCGGATAAACATAGTTTAAAACTTCAACATTTTGCCCTGTTGTTAATATAACATTATCAGAATATGCAGAATAGTTGGTTACAGCAACAGCAATAAGATATGCTGTAATAGGATGCTTGTGCTTCCAGTGTGCAGTTTTCATACCGCTTTGTGTTGTTTCAGAAATTAATAATCCGTTACTTGCAGCTTTATACACATTTTCGTTTGTAACATAAACGTCTATTGAGTCTGCTTTGTCGTTTAGACTTTGTTTGCAAGGCCACCAATCTTTTGCTCCATAAGGCTCTGAAAGTGTCCAAATAATGGGTGTTCCGCTATGAGAGCCTTGAATAAAAGAACCAAACCCTCCGGAAGGGTCAGGAATACCTTGATAAAAAACAGATATTGAATCTATGATTCCATTTGCTATTGTTATCGGAAGGTTTATTGTTAGTTCATCAGATGTGTAAGTTATTGAAGACATAGGGATTTTATTTTGTCTGAAAATAATTGAATCTACACTCATATTATCTGCTAAATCAAAACTTATTTGATTGAAACCAGACGTTTTTGTTTTAAAATATGTTGTGATTTCTCCTGCAACGTATTTATTGTTTATGTCTTCAAATAACAGATTTAATCTATAATATTTTACATCATAAGAAAAACTTGATTTTTCTTGATATTTTGACTCGTCAAAAGAAAAAAGATCTTTATTTAATGATATTTTTCCTTCTAAACATTTATTGTGGATATGTTTTTGTGCATTTACAGTGCTTGCTGCAAATATTATAAGTGCAAAAATGTATAATTTTTTCATGTGGCTATATTTGTATATTTAATTTAATAATGAATAAGTTGTATTTATAATAATTGTGTTGCTTTGCAAATAATCTATTTGCTGTATTATGGTCATATTCTTAGGTGTCAAAAACTTTGTTAAGAGTGTTTTATTTTTTTATAAAATTAATTTGTTTTAAAAATTTGTTGCTCTTTTTTGATTTTATATTGTTTCTAATTAAGTAATTGCTGATTAATATGGATTGATTTATATTCTTCTTTGATATTTGTTTTTCAATTTTATTTATAAAATCTGTATCAAAAATTTTGTGTTCTTTTTTGTTGATTTCATAAGAAATAAAAAACTCTTTATTTGTAAAATCTGAAACTTTTACTTCTCTTGTTTTATTTTTCAAAATTTTATTTATCCTTCCATTCGCAATATGCCACAATGTATGTGTTGTTTTAACAGCACCTTTAATACGTTCAGAATCAAAAACAAATTTAATTGTAGAGCCGGATGTTGCATCTGTTTTATATTTGTTTTGAGCCTGTTTCTCTGTTAGATTTTCTATTGTAAATTTACTGTATTTTGAGTTCGGATTATTCAATATTTTATGTAATTTAATATAATCTTTTTTCTTAAATTTTTTATGGCTGCATTTTGTTAAAGGAAAGTTTTGGGGAACTTCATATTTGAAATAGTTTCCATATGAATCCCAATACATTGTTATATTCATCAACATACATTCTCCTGTGTTACAGGCAGGTATGTTCATTTTACTGTAATAATACAAAGGAACTTCGGATTTCAAATCAAAAACTTTCTTAACAATAATTTCAGTTGAATCATTTATTTTATATTTAAAACCGGTTTCATCTTTTATTAAAAATTTTCCGGAAATTAACACCAAAGAAAAAGCTAAAATTAAGAAAATTATTATTAAATTTTTATTCATTGTTTTTAACAGATTAAAAATTATTCGTATCGTTGCATCTAATTTACAATAATTTACAAATTTATGAAATTTACTCCAAAAAAAATAATTGATTTTATAGAAGAACACCATATACTTACTTTGGCAACATCAAAAAACAATATTCCTTATTGTGCTAACTGTTTTTATGTTTATCTTAAAGAGGAAAATATATTTGTTTTTACTTCTGATAATGAAACAAAACACATTAAAGATGTTATTGAAAACAACTATGTTGCAGGTTCTGTTGTGCTCGAAACATCAATTGTTGGCAAAATACAAGGTATCCAATTTCAAGGAAAAATGTTTTTGCCGGAAGGAGGTTTGAAAAAAATTGCTAATAAAAAGTATATGAAAAAATATCCTTTTGCTAAACTTATGAAAACACAACTGTGGGTATTGGAACCTGAATTTATTAAGCTGACTGATAACCGCTTAGGTTTTGGAAAAAAATTAATTTGGAAAAAAGATGTTACAAAAGATTAAAAAAGTATTTTTTAAAAAAATATATCTTTTATCTTTGCAATCCGAACAATAAAAACGGTCACGTAGCCAAGTGGTTAGGCAGCGGTCTGCAACACCGTCTACAGCGGTTCGAATCCGCTCGTGACCTCTCAGTATCAATGAGTTGTGAAAGGTTTTTTTCACAACTCGTTATATTAAGGAGTTTAGTTTTCAAATTCTTAAATTTTTGAAATACATTTTTTCATAGTTTTTAGCAAAATGTTTACTTATTTCACCCCTCAACAATTTGCAAAAATATGTGTGCATAAATATTTAATTTGTTTTATAATATTTATTTAATTCCTGATAAACTACATTTTGAACTGCAATAATTGAAGGAAGAGAAGTATTATTTTCGGGAAACTGTTTCCCTTCTTTTGTCTTGTTTTGAAAATCTATAAATAATTTTTGGGCAAACTCTATATATTTTTTGTTTTTGCTATACTTGTACAGTTCAATTAATGCTTTTGCTAAATACAAATTATCTTCTGGAAATGTTTTTGAATTAGAAACTCTATTTTCAAGATAGTAATGCTTTATTCTTTGGTCTTCGGAATATTTTTTCTCAAAAAACAAAACCATTTTTTGTACCCTATCTATGTATTTTTGATCTTTTGTTAGTGCATATAGTTCAATAAAAGAACTAATTAGTAATGCGTTCCAAGAACTAATAAGCTTTGTTCCTTTTTCTGGATTTTGTTTTGTTTTTCTAATTTTTAATAGCTTTTGTTTTGTTATTTTAAGTTTCTGAAGAAATTTTTCTTTTAAAATATTATTCTTTTTTGCAAAATCACTTTCTTTTTCCATGCAAAATAAATGATAGCTTGTGTCTCGCCAAACGTTTTCATCAGAAATATTAAAATATTTGAAAAACGTATTATGATTATTTTCAAATGCTTGTTTTAATTCTTTTATAGAATAAACATAATAACTTCCCTCAGAATATTGGTCTGCATCTAATGAACCTACAAACAAGGGTGTTTCAGAAGACATCTTAGAAAACAAAAAATCTGCTGTTTTTATTGCACAAATTTTATAGTTTTCATCATTAAACGTCTTATACATTTTTGAATAAAACGAAATCATACTTGCATTTGTATATAGCATTTTCTCAAAATGGGGAATGTGCCATTTTTCGTCCATTGAAAACCTGAAAAACCCTCCTTCTATCTGGTCGAAAATTCCCCCTTGGTACATTTTATCTGCTGTAAGTTTTAAAAATTTTTCAATTTTTTTATTTTGGGATATTTTATATTCTTTTAAAAGATATGATAAAAAGTAGGGCATCGGATATTTTCTTCTGTAATGTGTCGGTATTAATCCTCCGTTAATTGTGTCAAACTGCTTAAATAATAATTGATTAATAATATTAAAATCTATTTCTTTTACTTTATTTTTATTTTTTGGTGAAATATTATTTTCGGTATAAATATAATCCGGGTTTTTTTCAATTTGTTTTGCAATAAACATTAGGTGTTCTTGCCATTTTTTTGGTTTCATATATACTCCTGTCCAAACAACTGTTTTATCTGGTTTTAAAATAAAGTGCATTGGCCAGCCCGCCCAACCGGTTAGTTTTTTTTGTATGTTTGAAAAATGGGCATCAACATCTGGGAACTGTTCTCTATCAATTTTAACATTATAAAAATACTTGTTCATTATTTCTGCTGTTTCTTTGTTCTTAAAACTCTCATTTTGCATAACATGACACCAATGACAAGCAAAATATCCTATACTTATTAGAATTAGTTTATTTTCTTTTTTTGCATTTTTCCATACCTTTTCTGACCAAACATTCCAATTTACTGGGTCTGATGCGTGTTTTTGAATATACTTACTGTCTGAATTCAATAATTCTATATTCCTTTTTTCTTTTAGGCAAGAAGAAATTATAATAATTAAAAAAATTAATGTTAGTTTTCGTATCATCTTTTATCTTCTCTTTCTCTCCAAACCTCAATAGGAACAATATCTCCCTCTTCTTTATCCAAAATTGAAACTTTTAATGTTTTTGTATCAACATAAAAATGATAATACGGTTCAAACCACGTTTCCTTATTGTAACCTGCTTCAATATGATACCGATTATCTTTGCCTTCCGGTTCGTTAATAATACATGTAAGTTGCTGTTTGTTTGATGTCATTGCCCGAACTATTTGGTCTGCCTCTTTGTATTCTGGCAAAAAAATTACAGCTTCTAAAACCTGATCTTCAAGAGATTTTTCTGTGTCAATATTGTTCTCTTTTTCATTTTTTGTTTCATTACAATTAGAAAAAAAAGCAACTATCAGTAAAATTAATATGAGATGTTTTTTCATGTGTCTGAATTTTATAATTAATTGATATCGAACGGGTTGCTCGTGTTCTGTTGTTAATAATATTTATTTTGCTCTGCACATAGGAACACTTGCTTTCTTTTGCACGTTATCATTGTACTGAATTATAGTCATGCCTTTGGGTGTCAAAATCTTTGTCATTTGTGTTTCATTTTTTATTTATATTGTTTGTTTTAAGATTTACCCTCAAATATAAAAAAGAAAAAGAAATAACAATGTAAAAAAGAATTTTATATTTTTACAGAAAATTTGTATGTCTTTTTTACCCGAGTTTTCTTTTAATTTTTATAACCTTTGGTTGTTTTCTTCTTTCTATTTTGTAGTTAGTGTTGGACTCTTATTTATAATTCCCAAATATAATCTTTCAAAATTTGTTAAAACTCCAAAAATTAAGTTTGTAACAACAATTAATTATATTTTGTATTATACATTTTTGTTGCTTTCAATTTTTATTTCGTTTAAACAGTGTTCTTTGTTTTTTAGTATCGGTTTTGTCGTGTTTATTTTTGGAATGATTTTATATATAATTTCATTTTTTTATTTCGCAATTTCAGAATACGATAAACCGGTAACTGAAAAAATATATAAATTTTCAAGACATCCTGTATATTTATCTTTTTTTATAATCGGTATTGGAATTTCTCTTATCGGGGCTTCTGTTATTTTAATAATTATTGTATTTTTGCATTTTATTTCTACATATTTTATAATGAAAGAAGAAGAAAAAATGTGTCTTGAAATATATGGCAAAGAATATGAAACTTATATGAAAAAAGTAAGAATGATTATATAATTATTATATTGATTAACAATAGAATAAACAATAAAATGGATTTAAAAAATAAAACAATTCTTATAACCGGAGCTACAGACGGTATTGGAAAACAAACTGCAATAAATGCAGGAAAACTTGGTGCAAATATTATAGTTCATGGAAGAAATAAAAAAAGAGTGGATGAAATTGTAAATAAGGTTTATCAAGTAAATAACAATATTGATGTCTTTGGTGTAACAGCAGATTTTGAAAGTTTAAATGAGGTTTTTAATATGGGAAATGAAATAAATGAAAAGTTTTCTGTTATTGATATTCTTTTTAATAATGCTGCTGAATTTATTAAAGATAGGAGTTTAACAAAAGATGGTTTTGAAAAAACTTTTCAAGTAAATCATCTTTCCCATTTTTTATTAACAGAACTACTTTTGCCCTTATTACAAAATAGTAAAATGTCAAAAATATTAAATGTAACATCAATGATTCATTCTTCAACTATTAATTTTGACAATTTACAGGGAGAAAAATTTTATTCAGGAAATGATGCTTATTCTTTATCAAAACTTTTAAATATACTACATACTTATAAATTAGCCGACATATTGGAAAACACATCTGTAAAAGCAAATTGTTTACATCCGGGAGTAATTGAAACAAAACTTTTAAATGCAGCATGGAGCGGAGGAATGCCGGTTAGTGAGGGTGCAGAAACATTGTTGTATTCTGCAGAAAGTACGGTAACAGAGCAAATGAGTGGCTTATATTTAGAAAACAGAAGACCTATGCAAAGCAATCCTATTTCTTATGATAAAGAAGTGCAAAACAAAGTTTGGGAACTTAGTAAAAAACTATTAAAAGGTTTTTTATAGGTAGAATATAAAGTTTTTTTTAAAACTAATTAGTATCTATCAATAAAGCGTAGGTGTCGTTTAACTTTATAAATTTGAAAAAACCTAACAGTCCCACAACCAGCTTATTAATATATACACCGAAACTATTTATTAAAAAAATGATTTTATAGAATCGCTCTTATTAGTTTAAAAAGGAAAAATATAAATTTATTAATATGTCGATTAAAGTTTTTATATTTAACACAAAAGAAAAAGAGCTTTTTGAAAAAGCAAGAAAGATTAGAACCGCTGTTTTTGTTGAAGAACAAAAAGTTAGCAAAGAAGAAGAATTTGACGGCTTAGACGATATTTCTATTCAATATTTGATTTTTGACAATGGAAATGCTGTTTGTACAGGGCGGCGAAGAATAACAGACGAAGGTCATAAACTGGAAAGGTTTGCTGTTTGTAAACAATACAGAGGAAAACAGTTTGGAGCTCGATTGTTGGAAGCAATGTTAAATGACATTTTACCGAGTAGAAAAAATATATATTTAAATTCTCAAGTTTCTGCTGAGAAATTTTACGCCAAGTTTGGATTTGAAAAAACAGGTAAAATGTTTGAAGAAGCTGGTATTGAACATTTTAAAATGTTTTACAAAACATAATTTAATACTCCCAAAAAATGAAAAGAGTAAAAAAAGCAGCAAAATTAAGTTCCAAAAAACAAAATATAAAAGTTTCCGAGAATAAAATTTCATTTTCTTCAAAAAAAGCAACTTTTTTTGCTGTTATTATTATTTCTGCTTTGTCCTTTTTCTCATACTACCCATCTCTTGACAATGAAATTACTTCTTGGGATGACGAATTTTACATTACAAATAATCCTTATTTAAAAACCTTAAATTCAGAAAATATAGCAAAGGTATTTAATACAGAAACTTATTATATGGGAAACTACCACCCTTTGTCAATGGTTTCTTTATCAATAGATTATGCTATTTCAGGTGAAACTGAAAAAGGAGAAATTAATCCTTTTACTTTTCATTTTACAAACCTTTTTTTGCACATTTTAATAAGCCTTTTGGTTTTTTGGTTTGTTTTACTTTTATTTAAAAACTTTAATCTTGCTTTAATTGTTGGCCTTCTATTTGGTGTTCATACAATACATGTTGAATCCGTTGCTTGGATTTCCGAAAGAAAAGATGTATTATATTCATTCTTTTTCATGGCCTCTTTGATTACTTACGTTAAATACACCGAAAAGAAAAGTGCTTTTTTATATAGTCTGTCCTTGTTTTTGTTTTTGCTTTCATTGTTTTCAAAAGGACAAGCAGTTTCTTTGGCAATAACAATAATTCTGATTGATTGGTTCAAAAACAGGACACTTACAGACATTAAACTTATTGTAGAAAAAATTCCTTTTTTGGCTCTTGCAATTTTTTTCGGACTTATTGCAATAGGTGCTCAAAAAGAAAGTGATGCTTTAATTGATGAACAAGCATACAGTCTTATTCAGAGAACAGGAATTGCCTCTTATGCTTTTATGCAATATATTTTTAAATTAATTTTACCCGTTAATTTATCTGCAATTTACCCCTATCCGGATATAATTAATCAGAAAATCCCAAGTTTCTATTATTTAATGATTTTACCTACTCTTGGAATTTTAGCTATTTTTATTTGGCTTTTAAAAAAAAAGAAAAAAATTTTATTTTTTGGAATTGCTTTTTTTATAATAAACATTTTCTTACTGCTTCAATTTATACCTGTTGGAAGTGCAACACATGCAGATAGATACGCATATATCCCGTCAATTGGGTTTTTTATTTTGCTTTCTGCATTTATAGTAAAAATTTTAAAAGAAAAACCTAAAGCTAAAAATGTTGTTTTTATAATAACAGGAATTTATATTGTTCTTTTGAGTATTTTAAGTTTTCAAAGATGTAATATTTGGAAAAATAGTGAAACATTGTGGACAGATACAACCGAGAAGTCTCCAAAGTCAGTTGTTGCATGGAACAATCTTGGAAGTTTTAAAGACAAACAAGCAAAAATATCAATAGAACAATCAAAAAATGAACGTTCTAAAGTATTAAGAGCTGAGGCAATCGTTTGTTTTTCAAAAGCTATTGAAGGAAAACCCGACTATAGAAATGCATATTATAATAGAGGGGTTTCAGAACTAGAATTAGGAAAAATAAATAATGACAGTGTTCTCATAAAAAAATCAATTAAAGACTTTGATTTTGCCCTTGCACAAGACGGACAATTTGCAGATGCATACCACAACAGAGGAAATGCAAAAGCAGAACTTTGGCAATTAGAATCTGCAATAAAAGACTATAATATTGCAATAGATATAAAACTATCCCGCAACCTACTCGGTGAACTTGGAACATATTATTCCAACAGAGGTGTTGCAAAAGGAAAATCAAGAGATCTTAAGGGTGCAATTAAAGATTTTGATTATGCTCTTAAATATAATCCCGAAGAGCCGTCTGTTTATTCAAATTTAGGGAGAGCATATTTATTAACAGGAGACATAAAAAACGCAATATCTTTTTTAGATAAAAGTATTAAGCTAGACCCAAAAAGCTTTTCCGCTTATTTAAATAGAGCTAGTGCAAAACAAAGAAACAAAGATTTAAATGGTGCTTTACTGGATTTTAATATGGCAATAAAATTAAATCCAAATATGGCAAACATATATATATCAAGAGGAATTTTGTTAAAATCCTTAGGTAAAAAATTTGATGCTTGCTCTGATTTTAAATTTGCTAAAAAACTTGGAGATTTAAGTGCCGATGCTTTGATAATTAATTATTGTAAATAAGCTAATTGTTAGATCCGTTTTTTAAAACATTAATTGTTGTTTCCAAATCTTTAATCCGGATTTTTAACATCTCATTTTCTTTTTTTAGCATCTCTAATTCCAAATTATTATTTTCTTTTACGATAACATCTTCTGAAACATTTTGGTTCTCCCTGTAAATTGTTTTTTCTACTTCTGTTACAAAATATTTTGTTTCTCCCAGCCAAGGAAACGTCTTATATCTTTCTGTATATGTTAATTTTACATTTTTCCCTTGTAATTGTTTTAATTGCTCTATAACATCTTCTTCATTATCTTGAACAGAAAAATAAAAAACTTGTGCTTCGGAAACTCCCTGACTTATTTGCCCTTCCCAAGTTTTAAAGCCAATACCTTTTTTGCTGAATTTCACTAATTCTCCTGCTCTAAAACCCTCACTAAAAGGAACATAATAAATAAATGCGTAGTATCCTGCAAAAGCTAAAATTATAACAGCTAACGATATAAATAGAAATTTTTTCATAATCTATAATTTGAGAACTTTATTAATATTGTGTAAAAGTAATAATTTGTTTGAAAATAAAAACTTATAACCTTTTTCATTGTTTCAAATAATTTGAAACCTCTATGTTTATAAAAAGCTATTAATAAATTGCAAAACATGAAACATATGGCACAGTTTTTTCGTATAAACAAATAAAAACAATCTTATATTTTGAAACCTATTATTTTAATATTATCTCTTTTTTTTCTGTTTGCTTCGAGCATAAAAGCCCAAAGCTTTGAGTTTATTGAAGGAGATACTATTAATTTAACAGATGAAAACGGCTTAAAACAAGGACATTGGATAGATATAGAAAAAAGAACAGAAGGTAATTTTTTTAACAACAAACAAGAAGGTGTTTGGAAGGCATATTATACAAACAAAAATATTAAATCTGAAATTACGTACCTCAACGGAGAAAAAAAAGGTTATGCAAGAATATATTATGAAGATGGAAATATTGCAGAAGAGGGCACTTGGATTGTTGATAAATGGGTAGGAATGTATAAATCTTATTACTCAAATGGTAAACTTTCATATCTTTGGAACTATAACGACCAAGGTTCTCGTTGTGGATATCAAGCATATTTTTATGAAAATGGTATAGTAAAAATTGAAGGTGAATGGGAAGAAGGTAAAGAGTCTGGTTTAATTAAAGAATATTTCAATTCCGGCTCTTTAAGATCTCAACGTTTTTTTGAATCCGGAAAATGTAATCAAAAAAAAACAAAATTGTTTTTAGACGGTAGTTTTGCAGAAGAAACAATACATAAAGAAAAAGGAGATAGTCTTGTTGTTTTCTCTGGAAACGGAAAACACACCCTATACAATAGAAATAATCTTACTGAAAAAGTGGGTTTTTTTAAAAACGGTATTTTAACCGATGGCAAACATTATATTTATAACGATAAGAATATTCTTATAAAAACAATTACTATAAAAAATGGTAAAGTAACAAATACAGAAAATCATTAAAAAAACCGTCTAAAAATATTTAGACGGTTTTTTTATTTTCTTAGCCACATTTTGAATATCCACAAGATTGGCAAGTTAAACAACCTTCCTGATAAAAAAGAGTATCGGCTCCACATTCCATGCAAACCTTACCTTTTTTTGCCTTTGTGCCATCAGGAATGTAATTTTTTAAAGCTCTCTCAATTCCTTTTTTCCAAGTATTTATTGTATCTGTTTCAAAATGTAAAGAAGATATTAAATTTACAGTATGTTGAACTGGCATTCCGTGTCTTAAAACTCCTGAAATTAACTTAGCGTAGTTCCAATATTCTGGATTAAACTTATAAGATAATCCTTCAATTATTATATTAAAACCAAACTTATTTTTAAACTTAAAGTCATATCTTTTTGAGCCATCTTCAAATCTATGTTTAATAATTATTCCTTTTTTAACAGATTTTGGAATTGGAAGAGCATCTACCTCAGAACGACCGGAAAATATTTCATATGGGCTTCCTTCTTTTATTCCTATAAAAGCAATCCATTCTTCATCATTATTACTAAAGTGAATAACATCTGCATGAAGCTCTTTTGGTCTTTTTGTATGTTTTTTCTGACGTTCTTGCTCTTCTTCTTTTTTATTATCCGCAGAAATAAGCACTCCGTCCCTTGAGCCATCTCTATATACAGTTACTCCTTTACAACCACTTTTCCATGCTTCTAAATATACATCACCAACGAGCTTAACAGAAGCATCTTTGGGTAAGTTTACGGTTACACTTATTGAATGATCAACCCATTTTTGAACTCCTCCTTGCAATCTTACTTTATTAATCCAGTCTACGTCATTTGATGTAGATTTATAATAAGGAGAGTCTTGTATTAATGTCTTAATTTCAGATTGATTCATCTTTTTTGCTTTTGTTGAATCAATTCCATTTGCATCCATCCATGTCATAAAATTATGATGAAAAACATTATATTCTTCCCAATGATCTCCCGATTCATCTGTAAAATTTATTTTTACATCTTTATCATTTGGATTTACTTTTCTTCTTCTTTTATAGAAAGGCATAAATACAGGCTCTATTCCGGAAGTTGTTTGTGTCATAATACTTGTAGAACCAGTTGGAGCAATGGTTAAAAGAGAAATATTTCTTCTTCCATGTTCTTGCATTTCTGTAAATAATTCGGGGTCTGCATCTTTAATTCTGTTCACAAAAGGATTGTTTTTCTCTTTTTCTGCATTAAATATTTTAAATGCTCCTCTTTCTTTGGCCATTTCAACTGATGAACGATAAGCCTCAAGAGCCAATGTTTTATGAACTTGCACAGAAAAATCTGTTGCATTTTCGCTTCCATACTGTAAACCAAGAGCAGCAAGCATATCTCCCTCTGCTGTTATTCCAACTCCCGTTCTTCTTCCTTGTGTTGCCTTTTCTTTAATGTTTTCCCAAAGTTTTCTTTCTGTTCTTTTTATTTCTTCATTTTCTGGGTCTTTGTTTATTTTATTTAAAATACCGTCTATTTTTTCAAGCTCCAAATCTATTATATCGTCCATAATTCGTTGAGCATAGCCAGCATGTTTTTTAAATTTTTCAAAATTAAATTTTGCTTTTGAAGTGAATGCCTGATCAACATATCCATATAAGTTTACAGCAAGTAATCTGCAACTATCATAGGGACATAGGGGTATTTCTCCACAAGGGTTTGTTGAAACCGTTTTAAAACCTTGATCTGCATAGCTGTCTGCAACAGATTCATTAATTACAGTATCCCAAAATAAAATCCCAGGTTCTGCAGATTTCCATGCATTATTTATAATTTTTTTCCATAAATTTCTTGGATTTATTACTTTTTTTACCGTAGGGTTATTTGACTCTATTGGGTATTGTTGTTGATATGGTTTATTGTCTATAACAGCATTCATAAACTCATCATCTATTTTAACAGATATATTTGCTCCTGTTATTTTTCCTGCTTCTAATTTTGCATCTATAAAGTTTTCTGCATCAGGATGTTTCACTGAAATTGAAAGCATTAATGCCCCTCTTCTTCCATCTTGTGCAACTTCTCTTGTTGAGTTTGAATATCTTTCCATAAATGGCACAACTCCGGTTGAAGTTAGTGCACTATTACTAACAGGGCTTCCTTTGGGACGAATATGTGAAAGGTCGTGTCCTACCCCACCCCTTCTTTTCATAAGCTGAACTTGCTCTTGATCTGTTTTCATAATTCCTCCATAGGAATCCGCAGGATTATCATCTCCAATAACAAAACAATTTGATAATGAAACTGTTTGGTATTTATTTCCAATACCAGACATTGGGCTTCCTGCAGGAACAATGTATTTAAAGTCTTTTAAAAGGCTATAAATTTTTTCTTCTGAAAGAGGATTCGGATATTTTTGTTCAATCCGAGAAATTTCTTTTGCGAGTCTTCTATGCATTTGTTCTGGACTATTTTCATAAATATTCCCAAAAGAATCTTTTAGGGCATATTTAGTTGTCCAAACTTTTGCGGCAAGTTCATCGCCTTTAAAATATTTTTTTGCTTCTTGATAAGCTTCGTCGAAAGTATAACCGACAGCTTTGCTTTTTGCCGAAAAAGAGATAATTTGTTCTTTAATTTGCATCCGAAATAATAATTTAATGTGTTGTGGAAAATGGTTCAACAAAAATAGATTAAAACCGGTTTTTTACAAAGTCGGGTTTTCAATAAGTTCTTTGTTTGTAATAGTGAATAAATTGAATATCAACACTTAAATCTGTTAATAACTTTATATTCTTTTTTGGTAACTTCTCTTTTTAAATATGCAAAAGAATATACATATTTTTATGTTTTGTTCATATAAACAGACAGTTACACCAACAAAAGAAATATGTTGAAATTTAGAGTTTTGTATTTCTAAAAAACAGATTTCGCAATATTTTTTATATTATTGGATTTTCCTATTGTATAATAATGAACTGCCGGTACTCCAAATTTTATTAATTCTTTAGACTGTTTTATTGTCCATTCAATTCCTATTTCATTTACCTCTTTATTATTTTTTGCTTTTACTATTTCAGAAGCGAGTTCTTCTGGTAAATCAATATTAAAAACTTGAGGAAGAAGTTCTAAATCTCTTTTTGTTCTTACAGGCTTTATTCCTGGTATAATTGGAACTTTTATTCCCTCGTTTCTACATAGTTTTACAAAATCATAATATTTTTGATTATCAAAAAACATTTGCGTTACTATATATTCTGCTCCCGCATCTATTTTTTGTTTTAAATATTTTATGTCTGACTTCATATTTGGGGCTTCGTTATGTTTTTCGGGATAACCGGCAACTCCAACAGAAAAATTTGTTTTCCTAATATTGTATAAATCTTCATCACAATACCTTCCTTGGTTCATGTGCATTATCTGTCTAATAAGCCCTGTTGTGTGTTCATGCCCGTTTTCTTCTGCTCTAAAATATTTATTATTTGCTGGTGGGTCGCCTCGTAAAACAAGAATATTTGTCATTCCAAGAAAGTTCAAATCTATCAAGGCATCTTCTGTTTCATCTTTTGTAAATCCTCCACAAATTAAATGAGGAACTACAATTGGCTTTTGATAACGGTATTTTATTGCCGCAGAAATAGCTACTGTTCCTGGGCGTTTTCTTATTGTTTTTCTTTCAATAATTCCTTGTTTATTTTGCTTATAAACAACCTCTTGCTGATGGTATGTTACATTAATATTCATTGGGTCAAAATCCATTAATGGATCAATAACTCTATATATATCTTCCATACTTCCACCCTTCATTGGCGGTAAAATTTCAAAAGAAAAGTATGTTTTTTTTGTATCTTTTAGTTTATCAACTAGTTTCATATTTTTATATTTTGTCACGAAATCGCAAATGTATATTTTATTGGTAAAATAGTGGCTGTTTAATTTTTAATAGTCCAAATTACTCCCCAAATACTTCTCCGCTAGTTCAAAACTAATTTTTTTTCTTTCAGCATAGTCCTCAACTTGTTCTTTTGAAATTTTTCCTAAGTTAAAGTATTTTGCTTCGGAATTTGCAAAATAAAGTCCACTTACTGATGCTCCTGGGTACATTGAAAAATTTTCTGTTAGGCTCATTCCTGTATTTTTTTGGGCATTTAATAAATCAAACAATACTTTTTTTTCTGAATGTTCGGGACAGGCAGGGTAGCCAATTGCTGGGCGTATTCCTTGGTATTTGCCTTTAAATAAGTCTGCCAGACCCTGCGGGTTTTGAAAACCCGCAGGGTCTTCTTCTGCATATCCCCAAAACTCATTTCTAAGTTTTTTATGTAATAATTCGGCAAAAGCCTCAGCAAAACGGTCGGCAAGAGTTTTTAACATTATTGCAGAATAATCATCATTTGCTTCTTCAAATTCTTTTACTTTTTTCTCAATTCCAAGTCCCGTTGTTAGAGCAAATGTGCCTATGTAATCTTGCTTTTTGCTTGTTTTGGGTGAAATGTAATCTGCCAAACAAAGGTTGGGTTTATTTTTTTGTTTTTCTATTTGTTGTCTTAAAAATCTGAAAGTTGTAAGTTGTTTTCCTTCTTTATTAAAAACTTCAATATCATCACCGAGAGAGTTTGCAGGAAACAATCCTATAACGGCATTTGCTTGTAACCATTTTTCAGAGATTATTTTTTTAAGCATTACTTGTGCATCATCGTAGAGTTTTTTTGCTTCTTTTTCTTTTTGGGAAAGTCCGTGCGGGTTTTGACTGTCTTCATCTGACAGACCCTGCGGGTTTTGGAAACCCGCAGGGTCTGTTATCTTAGGAAACCTTCCTTTTATTTCCCAAGCATGAAAAAAGAATGTCCAATCAAAATACGGTAAAATTTCTTTAAGAGGAAAATCTTTTAATGTTTTAATTCCTATAAAATTAGGTTCTGAAATATCATAATCCGGGACAAATTTATTTTTTCTTGCTTCCGACAAGGGTATTAATTTTTTTGCTTTTTTGTTAGCGTGTTTTTCTCTTACTTTTTCATATTCTAAATTCAAATTCTCAATAAAATTGTCTTTATTTTGAATTAGTTTTTGTGTAATTCCTACTGATTGTGAAGCATCTACAACATAAACTGAAGCACCATTATATTCTGGTGCAATTTTCACGGCAGTGTGAATTTTTGATGTTGTTGCTCCTCCAATTAACAAAGGCATTTTCATTTTTCGCTTTTGCATTTCTTTGGCAACATTTACCATTTCTTCCAAAGACGGAGTTATTAGTCCGCTTAATCCAATTATGTCAACATTCTGTTTCTCAGCCTCTTCCAATATTTTTTCAGTATGTACCATAACACCCAAATCAATAATTTCAAAATTGTTGCAAGCCAAAATTACACCTGTGATATTTTTTCCAATATCATGAACATCTCCTTTTACGGTTGCCAAAAGAATTTTTCCGGCAGAACTGTTTTCTCCTTCAACTTTCTCAGCTTCAATATAAGGTAAAAGAATTGCAACAGCCTTTTTCATAACTCTTGCACTTTTTACAACTTGTGGAAGAAACATTTTTCCATCACCAAAAAGTTTTCCAACTTTATTCATTCCCGCCATTAAAGGTTGCTCAATTACATTAATTGCTTGTTTGTAATTTTTCCTTGCTTCTTCAACATCTTCATCAATAAATTCGGTAATGCCTTTTACCAAAGCATAGCTTAATCGCTCATCAACAGGGTTTTTCCGCCAATCTTCAATTTTCTTTTCTTTTTTTCCGGAACTTTTAACAGTTTCGGCATATTCAATTAGTCTTTCTGTGGCATCTTCTCTTTTATTAAAAACCACATCCTCAGTAAGTTGCAATAAATCTTTCGGAATTTCATCATAAATTTGTAACATTCCTGCATTTACAATTCCCATATCTAAACCGGCTTTTACGGCATGATATAAAAATACGGAGTGCATTGCTTCACGAACTACATTATTACCTCTGAATGAGAAAGATAGATTACTAATTCCTCCGCTGACTTTTGCATAAGGCAAGTTCTTTTTTATCCATTTTACAGTATTTATAAAATCAACAGCATAATTATTATGCTCGTCAATTCCTGTTGCTATTGTAAGAATATTCGGGTCAAAAATTATATCCTGAGGAGGATAATTAACTTTCTGAGTAAGAATATCATAGGCTCGTTTGCAAATATCAATTTTTTCTTGATAAGTTGCGGCTTGTCCATTTTCATCAAAAGCCATAACTACGGCAGCAGCACCATATTGGCGTATTTCTTTTGCATGCTTAATAAAAACATCCTCACCTTCTTTTAAACTTATTGAATTTACAATTGCTTTTCCTTGCAAACATTTTAGTCCTGAAATAATTACATTATGCTTCGAACTATCAATCATAATAGGCACTTTTGCTATATCCGGTTCAGAAACAAGAAGGTTAAGAAATGTTACCATTTCAGTTTCTGCGTCAAGCATTGCATCGTCCATGCAAACATCAATAATTTGAGCACCGTTTTCAACTTGCTGTCTTGCAATAGTTAAGGCTTCTTCATATTTTTTTTCTCTTATTAATCTTGCAAATTTTAATGAACCAGCAACATTTGTGCGTTCTCCAATATTTATAAAGTTATTTTCTTTGCTAATTTCTAAAAGTTCTAAACCGCTTAGTTTACTTTTTATTTCTTTTTCAGAAATTTTATGAATATGTGATTTGTCAGCAATTTTAGCAATTTCACGAATATGCTCAGGCGTTGTTCCGCAGCAACCTCCAATAATATTGACATAAGAATTATCTAAAAACTGCTTAACTTCCACAGCCATTTTCTTGGGCGTTTCATCATATTCTCCAAACTGGTTTGGCATTCCGGCATTTGGATGTGCTGATATTTTAAAATTAGATTTTTCTGCCATTTCTGCAATATGCGGCAACATATCGTGTGCACCTGTTGAGCAATTTAGACCAATTGTAAGCAAATCTACATGCGAAAGTGAACTTATAAATGCTCCTACGGTTTGCCCGGAAAGTGTTCTTCCACTTTTATCGGTAACAGTTCCTGAAACCATAATTGGGATGATAATTTTTCGTTCTTTTGCCTCTCTTTGTACAGTAAAAAGTGCAGCTTTTGCAATTAGTGTGTCAAAAACTGTTTCAATAAGAATTATATCTGCACCGCCATCTAGCAATCCTTTAACTTGCGGTGTGTAACTTGCAACAACATCGTCGAAAGTTACTGCACGTTTGCCTGGGTCTTCAACATCGGGCGACATTGATGCTGTTTTATTTGTTGGACCAATTGAGCCTGCAACAAAACGAAATTTATCTTTATTTTTTTCTGAAAACTCATCACACACAGCTCTTGCAATTTGTGCAGACGCTAGGTTCATTTCATAAACCAAACTGTATTGGTGCATATCATAATCTTCCATTGAGATTAGGTTTGCATTAAAGGTGTTTGTTTCAATAATGTCTGCACCTGCTTCAAGGTATTGAGTATGAATTGACTTTATTATTTGTGGCTGAGTTAATGAAAGCAAATCATTATTACCTTTTAAATCAAGATGCCAATCTTTAAACCTTTCGCCACGGAAACCATTTTCATCTAATTTGTGAGTTTGAATAAGGCTTCCCATTGCACCATCAAGAACGAGTACTCTATTTTTTAGGGCTGTATATAATTTTTTTGTGTTTTTCATAATTTTTATGTTAAATTATTATTCCCAAAATCGGGCAGGTATTGGCACCTTCCTCTTCAGAAAAGGGGTTGCCGGAGTTTCTCAGAGCCTGTTCTCTTCACTCCTCTTAATAAATCAAACTTTCCGGACACGAAAAGAATGAATGAAAGATTTTACAAATAAAATGTAATTTTGTTTTATTTACAAAAATCTTTTTTTATTTCTGAATAAACTTATTTTTGCAAATAAATGAGAAAAAAAATAATCATCCCGGATATAGGAGTTGTAAAAATTACAAAAAAAAGAGCTGTTAAAAGGCTTACTCTAAGCATTAAACCTTTTAGCGGTATTAATGTAACAATTCCTTATTCTTATTCTTTTTCTGCTGCGGAGTCTTTTGTTAAGGAGAAAAAAAATTGGATTATTAAAGCACAAAAGAAAATTTCGCAAACAGAAAATCAAAGAACATTATTTTTACCCAAAACAAAATTTTATACAAAAAAAAGAGAATTAGTGTTTGTACTGTCTGAACAAACTAAAATATATATTACAAAAACTAAAATAACAGTAGAATACGAAAAAGAAGAAAACTTATTGTCCGCTGAAAATCAGGATTATATACGCAAAGGAATTATTGAAGCATTAAGATTTGAAGCAAAAGAGTATCTTCCGGAAAGGACGGAATATTTGGCAATTAAATATGGTTTCGAATATGGAAAAGTTACTGTAAGAAATGCAAAAACACGATGGGGAAGTTGTTCAGGTAAAAATAATATAAGTTTAAATATTCATTTAATGCGTTTGCCCGAACATCTTATTGATTATATTATTTTGCACGAGCTTTGCCATACTGTTGAAAAAAATCACGGTAAACATTTTTGGTCTTTACTTGATAAGGTTTCAGGAGATGCAAAAGGTTTGGATAAAGAAATTAAACAATACAACCCAAGTATTTTTTAAAAAAAGCCCACAATATTTGTGGGCTATATAAAATTCTTTTTTTTAAATATTTATTTATTTCACAGATATAACTAAATATTTAGACATTTTCCAAAAATCATCAGCGTTTACGATTTCCAATTTTTCGTATCTTTTTCCTGATTTTATTAATTTATAACTTCCCTCTGGATGATCTGTAACGAGCTTAACTTTTTTTGCATTATTTAGAGAAATTTCTTTAAGTTCTCTTATGTCAACTTGCTTAAATTCAGACTCTTTCATTGCAACTTTTTTATTTCCTCCAATTCCGATAAAACCACCGTCTGTTTTTAAAACTCCTTTATCTTTAAGGTTTTTCTTAGAATCAACAATATAATAGGCAATATGTAATTTTGTGTCTTGACTTGTAATAGTTGAATCTTTCAAAACATTATCAAAAGACATTTCTGCAAGGAGAGAATCCATTTCTCCTATTCTAGCATTTAAACTTGAAATATCTATGTTTTTTTGCTCAAGTGTCATTCTCATTTCTGCTAACTCAAGTTCTTTTTGCACAATATTATCATTCAAGAGTTTAATTGTTGTTTTTAGTTCTTTGTTTTTTGAATTAGTCCTGTTTAGTTTTGATCTTAAATAGCCAAGTTTCTTTTTATTTTCTTGCATTATTTCATAAATTGCAAGAATATCATTTGAAATTGCTTCAACATCTGCTTCCTCTAGTTCAACATCTCCAACCGTTTTTGTTGTTATTATGTTTTCTTTTTCTTTAATTTCATTCAAATTCATTTGAATTTCATTAAATGCTTTCAAATATTCATTAATTGATGCTTCATCTCCTGCCGTTATTCCCATTAAGCTATCAACCTGAGCTTTTAATCTAATTTCTTCTTTACTTTCTCCGCATGCAAAAAAGAAAGGAATTAACAATAATACTAAATACTTTTTCATGATTTTTGGATTTTTATTTATATAATTTTTGATATTAAAACAATTTGTTAAACGAGATAATAATAATAATATTGTATTGGTTTACAACATAATAATTATAATAAAACAAGAGTATAACCGACCAATAAACCGACAACAATATTTATTAATTTTGCAAGAATAAAACTTTTTCCTGACTCTGCCAAAAGGGGTATTGCTCCGTGTCCATCTTGCACTATTGAATTAGTTAATAAAATTGCAAATGCCTGAAAACCCTCATCGGGTAGCGTTCCACTAACATACATACTTATAAAAATTATATGAGGACCGCTTTCAGGTATTATTCCTATAAGTGCTGCAATTAAAATTACAAGAAAAATATTTCCTTCTATCCACTGTTTTACATCAACATACTGATTGAAAAAATGCAAAACTAAAAATGCTCCAAATGTCCACAAAAACAACCTTAAAAAATGTTTCTTTATTACATGACTCCAAAGATGTTTTTTTAAAAAGTGATCTGGTACGGTAAATGCAATAAAAAGTCCGATTAGTGTTACAAACAAAAAGGTTATTCTCTCCCAACCCCACGTATGTTTTTCTTCAATATTTTTATACGAATCTTGGCTGTGGTACAAATCAATCTCTTGTGAATGTTGATGTCCTGTATGAATAACTTCTTTATTAAAGTTTATTATATGCAAGGCATGGTCGTGTCCTTTTCCTCCAAAAACTAATAGAGCAAGAAATGCTAAGCCAAAAAGAATAATAACAGCTCTTTGCCAAATTATTTTAATAATTTGAGAAAAAATTGTTCCTTTCTCATAACAAACGCAATCAGGTTCGTTTACGTGTAAATGGTTATGTTTTAGCGTTCTTCCAACATATTTTTTTTCTTTGAAGATAATATTTAAAATAAACCCTGTTATTAAAGAAATAATAAAAACGGAAACAACAACTTTAAGTGCTGTGCCTGGAATTACTGAAAACATAATAAAAGCCTCATCGCCAGATGTTGCAATAAGTGCAGTAACCAATGCAGCAAAACCTATTGTTCGATGAACATACATTGATACAACGGCAAAGGTGCCCAGACATCCAGGAACAATTCCAAGAAGAGCAGACATAACTATTTGTAGCCATGGATTTTTTGAAAACTTTTCTGACCATTTTCCTTTGGTTTGTACAGTTATGTATTCAATAACCAACATCATTACTAGCACAAACACAGTAATCATAAGTGTTTGCTTTAAAATTGGTAGTATAAAAAAAATGCTTGTTATCATTTGTTATTCTATAAAATCTTTAATATTTCCGTTTTTTCAAGAACATACACATAGTGTGCTTCTTTTTTTTTATTAATTTTAAAAATACCTCTTACTTCTACATATGTATCATTTTTTATAAACTTTCTTTTTTTATTTTCAGAAACAAATTCTAAAAGAATCATATTATAATGCTCATCATGGTTGCACATAAAACATACATCTGTAACAGTTTCAGTAAGTATAATGTCCGTTTGACTTCCATGTTTTTGATTTTTTATAAACCCTTTAATTATTATTTCCTTTCCGTTAAGAGATAAAACTTTTTCTGTAAAGTTATATTTTTTTATAAATGTAAAATCTCTATAATCAAATTTTTTATATTTTTTTGTGTGATTTAAAATATCCCAACTTACATCATTGGCTCTAAAAATCGTTACTTGTTTTGAATAAGGGTAGATAATTAAAAACAACATCAATGCTGACAATAGTAATATGTTTTTTTTATTTATTATCATTTAGAATTATCTGGTTTATACTTTTTTACTTTTATTTTTCTCATTCCTTTGGGTAAAACAGGGTCTAAGCCAGATGTTCCCCAAGGATGACATTTTAAAATTCTTTTAGTTCCAAGCCAAATTCCTCTAATTCCATGAACTTTTACTGATTCAATTGCATATTCAGAACAAGAGGGAATATGCCTACAACTTGCAGGAGTATATGGTGAAATTGCATATCTATAAAAATAAATTGGTGCAGTTATTATATAAAATAATATTTTTTTTAATATCTTCATTTATACTGCAAAATTAAATTTTTCTTTTGAAATATACTTTTAACAAGGAATATAAATTTTGTCAATCATTTCATTATATTCTGATTTTAAATCACTTTTACTTGTTATTCCTCCCCCGCTTTTAAAAAACAACTTTTTACCTTGTTTTTCAATAAACCTAATCATAACAAAGCTGTCCAAGTTTTTCCCATCAAAAAATCCGGCTACTCCGGTATAAAAATTCCTTTCATAGTTTTCGGTATCTTTTATTATTTCAATCGTCTTTTTTTTTGGTGCACCAGTAATTGAGCCTGCCGGTAAAAGTTTTTCAAAAATATTTCCTATATTTTCATTATAGTTTTTTGGTAAATCTCCTGATATTTCTGAACTTACTTGTAATAGGTTTTTATTATTCGTCTCAATTTTATCAATATATCTAAATTTTAAAACTCTAATATTTTTAGCTACAATATTTAAATCGTTTCTTATTAAGTCCACTATTGTATAATGTTCTGCTTTTTCCTTTTCGTCATTCAAAATAATATTTTCAGCGTTTTTTATATCGGCATCTATTGTTCCTTTCATTGGGTAAGACAAGATTTTTGCGTTTTCAATTTTTATAAATGTTTCTGGGGAAAAAACAGTAAATTTATCTTTAAAATATAATTTGTATGGAGCTTTGCTATTTAAAAAAAAGTCTTTTAGTTTGCTTTTTGTTAAAATTTCGGTTTGAAAAGATAGGTTTAAAAGGTATGTATTTCCTTTTTTTATTTCATTAATTATTTTATTGAATGCTTTTTTATATTTTTGAAATGATACTAAGTTTTTCTTAAAATAAATCTTCTTTTTTTTATTTTTATTGTTAATATTTGAATAATTGTTGAAAGAAAACATAATTTTGTCAGAAGAAAGTTGTTTTTTATTAAAAATTATTGCTTTCGTAAATTCAAAATCAATAATAAAAAAGAAAGGGTCTTTTTTTTTTCCTAACTTATTCATTTTTTTAATGGCAATATTTCTATCTAATGTCTTAATATGGAAAAAGTTTTACTTTTAGATAATTATGATTCTTTTACTTATAATCTAGCACAATTGCTTTATGAAAGCAAATTATGTGAATATGAAATTATAAAAAACGATCTTGTCAATATTAATAATATTAATAAGTTTGATAAAATTTTAATTTCTCCTGGTGCAGGTTTACCAATTAATGCTGGCAAACTTAATGAAATAATTAAAAAATATCATAAAACAAAGCCTATACTTGGTATTTGCCTTGGAATGCAAGCTATTGCAGAGTTTTTTGGAGCAAAACTTTACAATCTTGAAGTTGTTTATCATGGAGTTCAAACAAAAACTTTAATTGTTGATAAAGAAGATGTTATATTTAAAAATATCTCAAAAAGTTTTAAAACAGGCTTATATCATTCTTGGGCAGTTTTCAAAGATTTTAATAACACAGACCTAAATGTTTCTGCTGTTTCTGAAACAGGTATTATTATGGGAATAAACCATAAAACATATAATATTAAAGGTATTCAATTTCATCCTGAATCTTATATGACACAATTTGGTAAAAAAATTATTGAAAATTGGTTAATTTCTTAATTTTGTACTTTAAAAACATATGTTATGAATAAAATATTAATTCTCGGAATAAGTATTATTACTTTATTTTCGTCTTGCATTGTAACAAAGAAGAAATACGACGAATTAAATGCCAAGAACAGAAAATCAATTGATTCGTTAGATTTTATTCTTCAAAAAAACAGGCATGACTACAAAATTTTAAGATATGTTTTTGCAGATGATGCAAAAATGAAAGACTCCATGCTTGATTCCCTGGATGTTTTAGTTAGTAGGTTAACTAAAGACACAACAAATTTAAGTATTTCTCTTAATGAAGCAATTAAAGAATATGAATCTGAAAGAAATAAACTTGTTGAGATTGAAAAACGTTTGAACAAAAAAAGATTAGTTATTGATAAGTTGAATAATGAACAAAAGAAAAAGAAAAAAGAAATAGACTCCTTAAGAGTTTCTCTTATTGAAAAAGAAAAACGTTTGTCTCAATTAGAAAACATGATTGACAAAAACAAAACAGAGATGAACAAATTAAAAAAGATTATTAATAATGCTCTTAAAGGTTTTAATGGTTCAGAGCTTAATGTTTATCAAAAAGATGGAAAAATATATGTGGCAATGGAAGAAAAGCTTCTTTTTAAAACCGGAAGTTCTTCAATAAACGAAAAAGGAAAAGATGCAATTATTAAACTTGGTAAAATTTTGGAAGCAAATACAGATACAGAAATTTTAATTGAAGGACATACAGATAATGTTGGCGAAGATAAATACAACTGGAAATTAAGTACACAAAGGGCATTGTCCGTAGTTTATATTCTAACTAAAAACACAAAAATAAAACCAAAAAGAATATCTGCATCTGGAAGAGGAATGCACAAACCTGTTGCAGACAATACTTCTGAGGCCGGAAAACAAAAAAACAGAAGAATTGAAATTATTTTAATCCCTAAATTAGACTCTTTATATGATATTATGAATGAATAATTTTTAACATATTTACATAATTATTTAAAACTTTTTTCTACAAAGGTATCTTTTCAATACGTCTAATATGCCTTCCTCCTTCAAACTTTGTTTCTAAAAATTTATTAACAATGTTTTTTGCTAAATCGACACTTACAAAGCGTGCAGGAAGCGAGCAAATATTTGCATCATTATGCAGTCTAGCAAGTTCTGAAATTTCAACATTCCAGCATAATGCCGAACGTATTCCTTTATGATGATTTACTGTCATATTAATACCATTTCCACTTCCGCAAAGAGAAATTCCTAAATCAAATTCATTATTTTCAACAGCTGATGCCATAGGATGTGCAAAATCAGGATAATCTACACTATCGGTAGAGTTGCAACCAAAATCTTTAATTTCATGCCCTTGTTCTTTTAACATTTTTATTAACTCTTGTTTTGTTTCAAAACCAGCATGGTCACTTGCTAATGCAATTTTTTTCATATTTTTATATTTATCTATAATAAATTTTAATCCTTAATATTTAAAAACAATCATCTTAAAAGTTAATTTAAAATATAAAAATTATATATTTTTTACAATTATCAATATTCATGTAATACGTTTAATATAAAGATATTACACGCTTTTAAAAAATTATTATGAATTTAAACAATATGTTAATAACTATCATTAGAAATCTAATTTTCAGACTGTTAAAAAATATAAAAAATTTTAATAAATCGTTGATAATTTTAATCTAAAAAATTAAAACTTATTTTTGCAAAGAAAACGTTTTTATCATTATATAAAGAATTTTATATTGTACAAACATAGTTTTTAATATTTATTCTTATTTTTAAACAATTTATTAAAAACAAAACATAATAATTTTATTAAAATTAACTAATAAAATAGGTTTTCAACAATTGTTAAAAAAATAGCATAATATATTGATAATAAATATGTTTAAATATTTAAGTTATGTAAATATATGTTAATTAAATTTTAAGAATGTAAAAAGCAAATAAAAACAGTTATTTTTATAAAATAATTAACAGGGTATCATCATTATTATTAATAAATTTTAATTAAATTATAATAAATATATATATGTTAAATAAATTTAAGGAAATAAAAGAAAAAGGATTTATAGAAATTAATAAAAATTTAGATATAGATTTCAAAAAAGAAATTGAAAAATTAAAAATAGAAAAAAATGCAATTATTCTTGCTCATTACTATGTTGATGGAGAAATTCAAGATATTGCCGATTTTGTTGGCGACAGTCTTGCTCTTGCACAAAAAGCAGCTTCTACCGATGCTGATATGATTGTTTTTGTTGGGGTTCATTTTATGGCTGAAACAGCAAAAATACTTTCACCAAATAAAAAAGTTATTTTACCTGATTTTAATGCAGGTTGCTCATTAGCAGATAGTTGCCCAGATGATAAATTTGAAGAATTTATTAAGTTACATTCTGATCATACTGTAATTTCTTATGTAAATACAACCGCAAAAGTTAAAGCTCTTACAGATATTGTATGTACCTCTTCAAATGCAAAAATAATTGTAAATTCAGTTCCAAAAGATAAAAAAATAATTTTTGGACCAGATAGAAATCTTGGAAATTACATAAGTAGAATAACAGGAAGAGAAATGGTAATTTGGGATGGTGCTTGCCATGTGCATAATGAATTTTCTTTAGAAGGTATTTTAGATTTAAAAAAACAAAACCCTGATGCAAAAATAATTGCACATCCAGAGTGTCCTAAACAAATTGTTTTAGTTTCCGATTATGTTGGTTCAACCTCCGGATTAATTAACTTTGTAAAAGAAGATAAAGCAAAAACTTTTATTGTAGCTACTGAACCTGGTGTTATACACGAAATGCAAAAATTGAGTGTTGGTAAATTCTTTATTCCTGCTCCAGGAGAAGATAGCGAATGTGCTTGTAGTGAATGTGAGTTTATGAAACTTAATAGTATTAAAAAGTTATATTCTTGTTTGCTTCATGAACTTCCTGAAATTAAAGTAGATAAAGAAATTAGAGAAAGAGCATATAAACCAATAAAAGCAATGCTAGATTTATCTTAATACCTAAAATTCGCAAGTATGGGTGTAAATAAGTTAATAAACAGTAAGTTATAACAAATAATATTTTACTTTTTTTTAACAATTAACGTCCTTATTATCAGTTAATTAAATGCAAACTTATAAATTTAAGCTAATACAAAAATATTTCTTTATTTTTATGATAACATATAACAAATTAGATGAAAAATATGTATAAAATATCATTTTTTATAATAATTATTTTTATGTTTTCAATAATTTTGAAAGCTCAAAAAATAAATCCAAACGGATATAATAAATTTACATATCAAAATGGAAAAATTTCAAGTGAAGGTTATATGAAAAATGGTAAACCTATTGGCTATTGGAAATCATATTATCCTGATGGAACAATAAAAACAGAAGGTAACAGAAAAAATGAAAAACTTGATAGTGTGTGGAGGTTTTATGACAAACAAGGGCATCTAACAGAAATAATTGATTATAAAAATGATATAAAAAGTGGTTATTATAAAAAATTTAAATTTATTGATGATAGCAGTCAACAAAAAAATGTTCTTATTTCAAAAGAATTATATGTAAACGGAGAGAAAAACGGTAAATCCTATTTTTATGATGATAAAGCAAGGCTTAAAAAAACAATACAATTTGAAAAAAATTATAAACACGGTTTTGAAAAACAATATGATACACTCGGAAATATTAATTTAATTATTAAATATTCATATAATAATATAACAAATTCAGAAAAATTAAATAGACGAGATAAATTTGGAAAAAAACAAGGTATTTGGAAAACTTTTTATCCAAATGAAAAAATACACACTTATGCAAATTATAAAAATCATAAGCTAAATGGTTATTACAGAGAATATAATATTTACGGAGAATTAATAAAATCTGAATATTTCATTGACGGAAAATTAACAATACTTAAAGAAGATGAAAATCCTGAGCTAAAAAAGAAACTAAAAAAAGAATATTTTTCAAATGGAAAATTGAAAATGTCAGGAGCATATATTGATACAATACCCGTAGGAATTCATAAAATATTTAATGAAAAAGGAGAAGTAATTAATTCATATTTATATACAGATAATGGAATTAAAAGAGGAGAGGGTATAATAGATAAAAAAGGAAAAAAACAAGGAAATTGGAAATATTTATATCCCAATGGTAAAATAAAATCAAAAGGTAAATACAAAAACGGAAAAAAAGAAGGAAATTGGATTTATTTTTTTAATAATGGAAAAACAGAACAAAAAGGAAGTTTTACTAACGGAAAGCTAAGTGGACTTTGGGTTTGGTATTACGAAAACGGAAATAAAAGAAGAAAAGGAAAATTTAACAAGGGAGAAGAACAAGGCTTCTTTTATGAACTAAGTGAAGAAGGAGATACTCTTTCTCAAGGAAATTATATATATGGTTTAAAATCAGGTAATTGGAAATATAAAGTTAATGATTTAATAGAAATAGGTAAATATGTTTCAGGAAAAAAAGATGGAGTTTGGAAGCAATATTATCCAGATAATAAACTAAAATTTGAAGGTGCTTTTATTGAAGGATATTCAGATGGAAAACACAAACATTACTATCCTAACGGTAAATTAAGATTATTAAAAATATATGCTGCTGGGAACAAAACAGGCAAATGGAAAAAATATGATAAAGAAGGAAATTTAGAAACAATAATTGAATACAAAGCAAACAGAAAATATAAAATTGACGGAATAAAAATAAAAAACTAATTATTAAATTCTATAATTTTAAAATATAATTAAACCACTAATATAATTGTTTAATTAAAAACAATATGGATTTCAGAACAAATGAAATATCAAAAGCAGAAGAAATTTTTGAACAACAATTAAGACCGGCACAATTTTCCGATTTTAAAGGGCAAGCAAAAATTATGGAAAACTTAAAAGTTTTTGTAAAAGCTGCAATTATGCGTGGAGAAGCTCTTGATCATGTTCTTTTACACGGACCACCCGGACTTGGAAAAACAACACTATCAAATATTATAGCCAACGAACTAGGTGTAAATATGAAAATAACTTCTGGTCCTGTTCTTGATAAACCTGGTGATTTAGCAGGTTTACTTACAGGTCTTGAAGAAAATGATGTTCTTTTCATAGATGAAATTCATAGACTTAGCCCCGTTATTGAAGAATATTTATATTCTGCAATGGAAGATTTTCGTATTGACATTATGATTGATAAAGGTCCTGCTGCTCGCTCTTTACAGCTCGAATTAAGCAATTTTACACTTGTGGGTGCAACAACACGTGCAGGACTTCTAACATCACCTTTAAGGGCACGTTTTGGCATAAAATTTTTATTAGAATATTACACTGCCGAAATTTTAAAAACAATTATAACTCGTTCATCAAGTATTTTAAATGTTGAAATTAAAGAAAACGCAGCAATTGAAATTGCTAGAAGGAGTAGGGGAACACCACGTATTGCAAATGCACTTCTTCGTAGAGTCCGAGATTTTGCCCAAGTAAAAGGCAATGGAACAATTGATTTAGAAATTGCAAAATATTCTCTAGATGCTCTAAATATTGATAAAAAAGGACTTGATGAAATGGATAATAAAATACTTAATACAATTATTGATAAATTCAGCGGTGGACCCGTAGGAGTTGGCACAATCGCCACAGCAGTGGGCGAAGATGCTGGAACAATAGAAGAAGTTTATGAACCTTTTTTAATTATGGAAGGCTTTATAAAACGCACCATGAGGGGTAGGGAAGTAACAGAAGCAGCATATAAACATTTGGGAAAAATTAATTATAATCCTCAAAATCAATTATTTTAAATTAATATGCCAATTTTCAATCTTTTAAAAAGAATTATAACAATATTTAATGACTTAGATATTCAATATATGTTGAGCGGAAGTATGGCAATGAGTTTTTATACTGTTACAAGAGCAACCAGAGATATTGATGTTGTTGTTCATATGCAAGAAAAAGATATTGAAAATAAATACATTTAATTTAATATAATGCAAGATACATCTGATGATATATATAAAATTCAGCATGATATTTTCATGAAAAAATCCCTTAAAGAAAGGTTTTTATTAAATATAGAACTTACAGAATTTGACAGAGAAATGACTAGAAGAAGAATTATAAAAGTAAATATTGGCATTTCAGAAAAGGAATTAAAAGCAAAAATTTTCAGAGAATATTATTCTGATGAATTTTCAGAAGACGAGATTATAAAAATTACAGAACTTTTTTAAATATAATAATAAATAAACAAATCAATGAAACTAATAATACCAATGGCAGGAATGGGCAAAAGAATGCGTCCACATACATTAACATTACCAAAACCATTAATACCTATTGCAGGAGAACCTATTGTTAAACGTTTGGCAGAAGAAATAACAAAAGTATCAAAGTCTAAAATTGATGAAATTGCATTTATTATTGGTGATTTTGGTGAAGTAGTTGAACAAACTTTATTAGATATTGCAAAAAACTTAGGAGCAAAAGGAAAAATATACTATCAAACAGAAGCACTTGGAACAGCACACGCAATTTATTGTGCAGAACCTTCTTTAAATGAGAAAGTTATAGTTGCATTTGCCGACACACTTTTTAAAGCAGATTTTGACCTTGATGAAGACATAAGTTCAATTATTTGGACAAAAAAAGTTGAAAATCCCGAAGCATTTGGAGTAGTAAAAAAAGATGCAAAAGGCAACATAACTGATTTTATTGAAAAACCAAAAGAATTTGTTTCAGATGAAGCAATTATTGGAATTTATTACTTTAAAAATGGCGATAATTTAAGAAAAGAGTTAAAATATTTAATTGATAACGATATTCGTGGTAATAATGAATATCAATTAACTGATGCTCTTGAAAATATGAAAAATAACGGAGTAAATTTCAAATCTGCAACAGTAACCGAATGGTTAGATTGTGGAAACAAAGATGCAACAGTTCATACAAACCAAAGAATTTTGCATCATCTTGGAAACAAAATTTCAAAAACAAGCAAACAAAAATTTTCAATAATTATAGAACCATGTTTTATTGATGACGGAGCAATTATAAATAATTCAGTAGTAGGTCCTTACGTTTCAATTGGAAAAAATACTATTATTAAAAATTCAGTAATAAGCAACTCAATAATTCAAACAAATACAAACATAAAAGAAGCCATTTTTTCAAATTCAATGATTGGAAATTTTGTAAACATAAACAAAGAAAAAGACGATTTTAGCATTGGAGATTACAATACTATAACTTAAAACTTTTAAACAGTTGTATAATATTAAAATTTGTATTGTATAATTATATATTTTAATCATTAAAAAATTTATAAATATTTGAAAACTAAAATACACATATTAATCTTCATTTTAGCATTAATATTTTCCTCTTGTTCAATTACCAAAACAAAGAAAAGTGCAGGAATAAATATGCAAAAAAACGAGCAAAAATTTATATATCTTTTTAGTGAAGCAAATAAAAACCGTTTACTTGGAAATTCGCAAAAAGCAGTAGAATTTTATATGTCTGCATTAGATTTAAAACCCAATAGTGCAGCATCAAATTATTATTTGGCAGAGCTTTTTATGGCTAATAAAAATTATAATTCAGCATTAAATTTTGCAGAAAAAGCAATAAAATTAGTACCTGATAATTTATGGTATTCTTTAATAAAAGGTGATATTTTGTATATACAAAAAAAAGATAACGAGGCCTATTTTGTCTATAAAAACTTACAACAAAAATATACAGATAACGAACTTATATATGATAGAATAATAGAGCTTTTGCTCGAAAAAATCAAAAAATCAAAAAATAATGAAAACCATTTATTAAAAAATAAAGATGTCTTTAATAAATTTATTTATATTTATAATGAAAAACAAAAACATTTTGGATATGATTTAAAAATTGCCGAATATTTATATAACATTTATATAGAAATTCAAAATAGAAAAAAAGCATTTTCAACCCTACAAGAAATGGTGAAATACGAACCAAACGAACTAAAATATAAAGCATTAATTGCAGAAAATTATGTAAATATGCATGAAGATGAAAAAGCAGAAAAACTTTACACGCAATTAAAAAATAAATTCCCTGATAATGTTGATATTAAACTTTCGTATCTAAAGTTTTGTAAATATAAAGGAAAATTTAACGAATATTTGAAAACAACAAAGGAATTATTAAAAACAAATTTAGAATTTAATAAAAAAGTAAATTTAATTATTTCTGGCAGGTACCCAAATTTTCCACCAAAAGAATATAAAGAAGTTTTAACAATTTTGTACAATAAACACCCAAAGGAAATAGTTTCAAACACCTTGTTTGCAGAATATTATATTGAAAAAGACATAAATAAAGCTCTTCCCTATTTAATAAAAGCAGCAAACAAAAGCAATGGAGATTTTAATATAATTTTAACTTTATTTGAAGTATCTTACGATAGTAAAAACTATGAAATATTATTTCAACAATCTTTAAAATATATGCAAATGTATCCAAATCAAGCAAAAGTATTTTTGTATAATGGAATTGGTGCATATAAAACAAAAAGATACAATGAGGCAATAAAAGTTTTAAAAATGGGAAAAGATTTTGTTATTGAAGATAATAATCTTCTTCTTCAATTTCATTTTTATTTGGCAGAAACCTATCATAGTCAAAAAGATAATAAAAAATCTGATGAAAATTTTGATAAAGTTTTAGATTTAAATCCTAAATTTTATTTAGCATTAAATAATTATTCATATTATCTTTCAGAAAGAAAAATAAAATTACAAAAAGCCCTATCTATGGCGGAAACTTGTATAAAATATCAAAATGAAAATCCAGTTTTTTGCGATACTTACGCTAAAGCACTATTCGAAAATAAATACTATAAAAAAGCTCTAATATATTCAGAAAAAGCAATTAAAATTATATCTAACAACCCAGATTTTCTTGAAAACTATGGAGATATTTTATTTGCTAATAATATGAAAGATAAAGCATTAATAAATTGGACGCTATCAAAAGCAAATGGAAACAAATCAAAAAAACTTAACTTTAAAATCGATAAAAAAAGTTTAATAACAAATGAAGAAGAGTTTATAAAATATTTAAATGAAAAAGAAGATAAATAAAATGAAAAATCACATTAAATATACTTCTTTATTCACATTTCTGATTCTGTTTTTTTCATCATCATGTGGAATATTAAAAAAAAATATAAATAATAAAACATCACTATTAAGTAAAACAATAAAAATACAATCAGTTATAGATACCTTACAAAATAACTACTTAGATTTTGAAACATTCCATTCTGTATTTTCCGGTAAACTTATTCAAAATGGTAAATCTATGCCTCTAAAAGGAATTGTTAAGATTAAAAAAGATACAATTATTTTAATTTCTATTAGACCAGCTTTTGGAATTGAACTATACAAAATATTACTAGAACCAACAAACATAAAAATATTAGATAAAATAAAACAAGAATATATTATTACAGATTATAAATACTTAGAAAAAAAATTCCAAATAGATTTAGATTTTAAAAAAATACAATCAATTTTTATAAATAGATTTTTTGTTTATCCAATAGGAAATAAAATTAATAATTACAAATTGGAATATTTAAAAAATGATAGAACCTTAGAAATTTCCTCAAAAACTAATTTTTATGGAAAAATCATATATCATAAGCTAAAAACATCACAGAATAATTTTTTTTTAATATCTAATAATTTTTCTCAAATTGGATATGAAAAATATATAAATATCTTATATTCAGACTTTAATAAAATAAAAAATGTTAAATTTCCCAAAAATATTGAAATTAAACTCTCTGAGAATAATATAAAATCTTATATCAATATATCTTACAAGAATATAAAGTTAAATAAGACTTTAAATTTTAATTTTTCATTACCTAATAATTATAAAACAATAAAAATTGATTAAAAAACTTTTTACATATACTTTTCTAATTTTAATTTTAACATTTTTTTCCGCTGAGATTTTTGCTCAATCAAAATTATCAAAAGTCGAAAAAGATTTAAAAGCTGCAAAAACATTATTAAAGTCATTAGATAAAAAATCTATTAGAACTCTAACAAGGTATAAAATTAGACAGAAACAAATTGAGCTTCAAGAAATATTAATACAAAAAATTAATAAAGAAATAGAATTATTAGATAATAAGATTTTAAAAAATATACAACAAAAAGAAAAATATCAAAATGAAATAAACAGATTAAAAAAAGAATATGAAGAACTAATTTTATATGCTTATAAAACTAGGAAGACAAGAGACAAAACCATGTATATTTTTTCGTCTAAAACTTTTAATCAAGCATATAAAAGATTTGTATATTTACAATATCTAACAGAATACCTTGAACAAACAACAAAAGATTTAGAAATACTAACAGATAGTATTTCAATAATTAATGATAATCTTTTAGAACAAAAAAATACAAAATTAATTTTAAAAGAAAAACAAACAGATGAATTAATTCAACTAAATCAATCTAAATCAATACTATCAAAATTTTTAAAAAGTCTGCAAACAAAAAAATCTCAATTGCTTGCAGATGTAAAATTAAAAGAAAAAATTGCATCATCTTTAAGAAAATCAATAAAGAAAAATATTGCATCAAATAAAAATGTTAAAAAATCTAAAATATCAAAAAGATTTGAAAAAAAAAGAGGTAAACTTCCATTTCCTGCAAAAGGAATTATTACATCATCTTTTGGAAAACATACACATTCCGTCCTAAAAAACGTTCAAGTTAATAACGATGGAATTGAAATAGCAACAGCAAAAGGAGAAAAAGTAAAATCCGTTTATGCTGGAATAATTTCACAAGTTTTAAAAATACCCGGAGGACATAATGCTGTAATAATTAAACACGGACAATACTATACTGTTTATTCAAACCTAGCAGAAGTTTTTGTTAATAAAGGTGAAAAAGTAAAAGCCGGAAAAATTGTTGGAATACCAAGTTCAAGAATAATAAGTTTTCAAATTTGGTATCTTAACAATAAACTGAATCCTCAAAAGTGGTTACGTTAATTGGCCAAATTATTAAAAAAAAACACACAAAAAAATGCAAGCATATAACAATCTTATACAAAAGCTTGATAATTTTATAAAGAAATATTATAAAATAAGATTAGTAAGAGGAATAATATTAACTTTTATTATATTACTATCTTCATATTTAATTGCAACATTATCAGAGTTTTATATACATTTTTCCATTGCAGGAAGAACCATAATTTTCTTTTTACTAGTTTCTCTATTATTGGTAGTTTCAATATGGTATATTTTTGTTCCCCTTTTAAAATTAATAAAAATTGGCAAAATAATATCCTATAAAGAAGCATCAAATATTATTTCTGAGCATTTTCCTGAGATTAAAGATAAACTTATTAACATTCTTGAGTTAAAAAATCAAAATGATAACAATATTTTAGTAGAAGCATCAATAAATCAAAAAGCAGAAAGGATAAAAATTTTTTCTTTTAAAAAAGCTGTTCAACATAAAGATAATCTTAAATATTTAAAATATGCTCTCCCGGTATTGCTTGTTTTTGTTGCACTTTTTCTGATATCTCCTTCAATTTTTAAAGAGAGCAACAAAAGAATTGTAAATTTTGAAAAAGAATTTAAAGAACCTGCACCTTTCAGTTTTATTTTACTAAACGATACATTAAACATAAAAAGAGGAGATAGTTTCATTGCAAAACTTAAAATAAAAGGTAAATATATTCCAAAAGACGTTTTTATTAATTATGCAGGAAACAATTTCTTAATGAAATCTAATAAAAATAACAAAACAGAATTTTCCTATGAATTTAGAAATTTAAATAACTCTGTTGATTTTTATTTTTCTTCACAGGATATTTCATCAAATAAATATAAAATAAATGTTCTACCATCTCCTATGATTTTAAGTTTTTATGTTAATGTAGATGTCCCCTCATATACAGGAGAACAGGATACAAGCTATACAAATATTGGAAACCTTGTAGTTCCTTTTGGTTCAAAATTAAAATGGAAGTTTATTTCTAAAAATGTAGATAGTCTTTGCCTAATATCGGATAAAAATATAATAAATACACAACAAAACAACTCAATATTTACTTTTTATAAAACAATATTTAAAAATTTTAATTATTCAGTATCCGTAGAAAATCAACATTTTATAAATAAGGATTTAATAAATTTTAATATTTCTGTTATTCCGGACTTATATCCTTCTATTGCAGTTCAAGAGTTAAAAGATAGTGCAAACTTTTTTATTTCCTATTTTAAAGGAATGCTAAATGATGATTACGGAATAAAAAAACTACATTTCAAATATAGAGTTGTCCCAAAAAATATAGATGAAAATGATAAAACAATAAAGTATAAAACAAATTATTTACAATTTAATAAAGGAGAACTAAAGCAAGAATTTTATTATACATTTGATTTTAATTCAATAAATGCAATAGACATTAATATAATTCAATATTATTTTGAAGTATGGGATAATGATGCTGTTTCAGGAACTAAGTCATCACGTACACAAATAATGACTTTTAAAATCCCAACATTCAATGAAATTTCAGAATTTGAAAACTCTGCAAATAAAAACATAAGAGAAAAGCTAGATAAAAGTATGAGTTTAGCAGAAGAAATTCAAAAAGACTTACAAAAACTTAGAGAAAGAAACCTTGATGGAAATTCAAACAATTGGGAGAACAAACAAATTCTAGAAAATATACTTGAGAAACAAAACTTATTGCAAAAACTCACCGAAGAAATTGCACAAGAAAATAAGGAGAAAAATAAAATGCAACATCAACTCAAAGAAGATGACAAAGAAATATTAAAAAAACAAGAAGAAATACAAAAACTTTTAGATGAACTTATGACAGATGAGTTAAAAAAGCTAATGGAAGAATTAAAAAAACTTCAAGAAAAGTTTAATGAAAAAATGATGAACCAACTTCTTGAAAAAAATGAATTTTCTTATAAAGAAATGAAAGAACGTTTAGATAGAACAAAAGAAATTTTAAAAAGAGAGCAGGTAGAACAAAAAGTTAATAAATCTATTGATGAGTTAAATAAACTTTCAGAAGAACAAAAGCAACTTTCTGAACAAACAAAAAATAAAGAATTAAAAAAAGAAGAATTAAAATCTAAACAAGATGATATTGAAAAACGTTTTGACGAAATAACAGAAAACTATGATAAAGCAAAAGAAATGAACGAAGAATTAAAGTCTCCAATGAAAATGGATGACTTTAAAAAAGAAAAAGAACAAATAAAAAAGGAATTTCAACAGTCAAAATCTAGCTTAGATAAAGGTAAAAAGAACAAGGCATCAAAATCACAGAAGCAAAACTCTGCAAACATGAATAAAATGGCAGAAACAATGCAGTCAATGATGCAATCAAATTCCTCTGAGCAGGAAGGCGAAGATATTGAAAGTTTAAGAAAAATTCTCGACAATATTCTAACCTTTTCATTTAAACAAGAAAAAATAAAAGAAGATTTTAAAAATATAAGAAACACAGATCCTAAATATATTGATCTTACAGATTCTCAATTATCCATGAAGGAAGATTTTAAAATAATAAATGATAGTTTAAAATCATTAGCTGGTAGGGTAAGACAAATTTCAAAACCTATTTTAGATGAAGTTTATAAAATAAATTCAAAACTAAGACAAGTTCCTAATGAGTTTGAAAAAAGAAGTGTTTCAAGAGCACGACAGATGCAAGGAGAAATTATGACGTCTTCAAACAATCTAGCTCTACTACTTTCAGAAATTATTAATCAGATGAAAAAATCTCAAAATTCAGGTGGCTCAGGGAGTGGTAAATCCAAGCCAAAAAAAGGAGATAAAAAACCTGGAGAAGGAAAGAAAAAAGGAATGGGAGATTTGAAAAGTATGCAAAAAGGTCTCAAAAAGCAAATGGAACAAATGCTTAAAGATATGAAAGAGGGAAAAGATGGTAAAGGCGGAATGGGCAAAAACGGAGAAAATAAACGTTTAGCAAAAATGCTAGCACAACAAGAAATATTCCGCCAAATGATGAAAGACCTAAACGCACAATTTTCTTTAAGTCCTGAAACTCAAAGAATGCTAAGAGAAATAGATAAAATGGCAGAAGAAAACGAAAAAGACATTGTTAATAGAAGAATAACTCCCCAACTAATAGAACGACAAAAACGAATAGAAACAAGATTATTAGAGGCTGAAAAAGCAGAAAATAAAAGAAAAACTGAAAATAAAAGAAAATCAACAGAGGGTAAAGATAAGATATATAAATCAGCAGAAGATATTTTTAAAAAAGCAAAAAAAGAAAATTCATTTAATGAAGATTTATATAGAAAAAACATACAATTAAATAATTTTTATAAAAAATTGTATGATGAATATTCAAAAGAATTAACTAAGTAAGTTAATAAAGTTTTCAAACACCCCTTTAAATAAGGGATTTTAATTGTCGTTCCACGTGGAACAATTTTGTAAAAAACTAATAATGAAAATAAAAATTTTTTATGAAGAGATAGAATCTTTCGCTCTTCAAGAAAACATACAAGATTGGATTGACAGTGCAATTCAAAATGAAAATTTGCAAACAGGAGAAATAAATATAATCTTTTGTTCCGATGAATATCTTTTAAAAATGAATAAAGAACATTTAAAACATGACTTTTATACAGATATTATTACTTTCGACTATTGTGAAAACAGCATTGTTTCTGGCGATTTGTTTATAAGTAAACAAAGGGTAGAGGAAAATGCAAGAGAATTTGCTACAAGCTTTCGCAATGAAATAAACAGGGTAGTGATACACGGAATTTTACATTTAATTGGTTATAAAGATAAAACGAATGAGCAACAAAAAGAAATATCAACAAAAGAGGATTTTTATCTTTCTAAACTACACGTTTAATAAACTATTTGTAACTTGCTAGTTATAAGTCTTTTTGAGCTTTGTTCCACGTGGAACGGTTTGCTTAGGAAAAAAATTACTGTACCAACAGGGTCTTTTTTTTACCTTTAAAAAAAACACAGAATGAATAATTATTATGATATAATAGTCATAGGAGCTGGACATGCCGGAAGTGAGGCTGCTGCCGCATCGGCAAATATGGGTTCAAAAACCCTGCTTATTACTATGGATATGTCGGCAATTGCAAAAATGTCATGTAACCCTGCAATAGGGGGCATTGCCAAAGGACAAATTGTTCGTGAAATTGATGCATTAGGCGGTTATACTGGCATTGTAACAGACCTTACAAGCATACAGTTCCGTATGTTAAATCAATCTAAAGGTCCTGCAATGTGGAGTCCAAGAGCACAGTCAGATAGGGTAAAGTTTACAATAAAGTGGAGAGAAATGTTGGAACAAACCCCAAATCTTTCATTTTGGCAGGATATGGCAAGTTCGTTAATTATTGAGAAAAACAAAGTTGTCGGAGTTAAAACAAATTTAGGAAAAAAGTTTTATGCAAAAGCTGTAATTTTAACGAATGGAACTTTTTTAAATGGACTAATGCATGTTGGGCGTATTCAAATTCCGGGAGGAAGAGATGCTGATGCTCCTTCAAAAGGTATTTCTGAACAATTGGCAAAATACAATATTCCTGTTAAGAGAATGAAAACTGGAACTCCAGCACGTTTGGATGGAAGGACTATTGATTTTTCTAAAACTATTGAACAGCCAGGGGATGATTTAATTAGGAGTTTTTCATATTTGCCCAACATAAAAAACGTTTTAAAGCAACGTAACTGTTATATTGTATATACAAATTCAAATGTCCACGATGAGTTAAAGAAAGGTTTCAAATTTTCCCCACTTTTTACAGGAATTATCGATGGGGTAGGGCCAAGGTATTGTCCAAGTATTGAAGATAAACTTGTAACTTTTTCTGAAAAGAACTCACATATGCTATTTTTAGAACCCGAGGGAGAAAAAACTGTTGAATATTATATTAATGGATTTTCATCATCTTTGCCTCTAGATGTTCAAGAAGAAGCCCTTCATAGAATTAAAGGGCTTGAAAATGTTAAAATGTTTAGACCAGGTTATGCAATAGAATATGACTATTTTGACCCAACATTTCTAAATTTAACTTTGGAAAGTAAAAAAGTAGATAACTTATTTTTTGCTGGGCAAATAAATGGAACAACAGGATATGAAGAGGCTGCTGCACAAGGACTTATTGCAGGTATAAACGCATCTCTAAAAGTAAATAATAAAGAAGAGTTTGTTCTAAAACGAGATGAGGCATATATTGGAGTTTTAATTGATGACCTTATTAATAAGGGAGTTGATGAACCATACAGAATGTTTACATCACGTGCGGAATACAGAATTTTATTAAGACAAGATAATGCTGATTTTAGATTAACAGAAATGTCTTACAATATTGGATTAGCATCAGAAAAAAGATATAAATTAGTTAAAAAAAAGAAAGAAACAACAGATAAGATTATAGAATTTCTTAAAAAAACAAATATTAAGCCTTTGCAAATAAAAGACCTTTTAGAAAGTTTAAAAACTCCGAAAATGAAGCAAACAGAGAAACTTCATAAAGTTTTACTTCGTCCTCAAATACATATTTCTCATCTTTTAGAAAATCACCAAGAATTTAATAATTTTGTTGAAAATATTCTATCTGAAAGAAAAGAAGAAATATTAGAAAGTGTAGAAATTCAAATAAAATATGAAAGTTATATTGAAAGAGAAAGGCTTACCGCCGATAAATCTAACAGGTTAGAATATGTTAAAATACCAAAAAACTTTGATTTTGACAAACTATTGTCCATATCAACAGAAGCCCGACAAAAATTAAAAAAAATTGAACCAAAAAATATAGGTCAAGCCTCTAGAATATCGGGTGTTTCTCCTGCAGATATAAGTGCATTGTTAGTTTATTTTGGAAGATAAACAACATACAACTCACAATTTTTTTTAACAAACAAACACAAACATTTAAATTTGAATTATTTATATTTGTGTTCCACGTGGAACTATTTTTATGAATAAAATTTATAATATAAAACAACTTCTAAAAAAAGAAGCCCTAAAACTTCCAAAAGAACCTGGTGTTTATATTTATTATAATGATAAAGACATTGTAATTTATGTTGGGAAAGCAAAGAATTTAAAAAATCGAGTAAGTTCCTATTTTTTAAAAGATTATGATAACGCAAAAACAAAGATACTTGTAAAACACATTGTTCGTTTTGAGCATATAGTTGTTGAAACAGAAACAGATGCTTTGCTTTTAGAAAATAATCTAATTAAAAAATACCAACCTCGATATAATATAATGTTGAAAGATGACAAAACTTATCCTTGGATTTGTATTAAAAATGAACCTTTTCCAAGAGTTTTTCAAACACGAAACATTATTAAAGATGGTTCAAAATATTATGGACCATATACTTCTGTACGCTTAGTGAGAGTTCTTACTAAAATGTTTAAAGAATTTTTTTTGCTAAGAACGTGTAAGCATAAACTTTCTGAAAACAATATTAAAAATAATAAATTTAAGGTTTGTCTTGAATATCATATAAACAATTGCAAAGCTCCGTGTGTAGGACTACAAACGCAAAAAGACTACGATGAAAAAATTGAACAAGTACATAATATTTTAAAAGGAAATTTTAAATCTGCAAAAGAATTTCTCAATTTGCAAATGAAGAACTATGCAAAAAATTTAGAATATGAAAAAGCTCAACAGATTAAAGAAAAATTAGCAACGCTTCAAGAATATCAAAGTAAATCTACCGTAATAACTTCAAAAGAAGGAAATTTTGATGTTTTTACTATTGAAGCCGATCAAAAGTATGCATATGTAAACTATCTTAAAGTTGTTAATGGTGCAATTATTAATGTTCATACGGTTGAATTACAAAAAAAATTAGATGAAAAAAACGAAGATATTTTGCCCTATGCAATTGTTCAAATTATTGATAATCAACAGTCTGGATTAAGTGAAATAAAAGAATTAATTTTACCTTTTAATATTAAATTTCCTTTTGCTGAACTTAAAATAACTATTCCAAAAATAGGGGACAAACAGAAACTTATTGAGCTTTCTAAAAGAAACGCAAAGTACTTTAGATTAGATAAAATTAAGAAGAGAACGCTGCTTTCTGCTAACAGAAGAACAGACGAGATTTTGCAAACGATGCAAAAAGATTTAAGAATGAGAGAACTGCCTCGCCATATTGAATGTTTTGACAATTCAAATATTCAAGGGACAAATGCTGTTGCTGCATGTGTAGTTTTTATGAACACGAAACCCGCAAAAAAAGAATATCGTAGATTCAACATAAAAACAGTTGTTGGCCCAGATGATTATGCTTCAATGGAGGAGGTGATTTACAGAAGATATAAACGCTTACTTAAAGAAAAACAAGAGCTTCCTCAGTTAATAATTATTGATGGAGGAAAAGGACAGTTAAGTTCTGCGGTAAATAGTTTAAAGAAACTTAATCTTTTTGGCAAAATTACCATATTGGGAATAGCAAAGCGTCTAGAAGAATTGTTTTTTCCCGGTGATTCTATTCCTCTTTACTTGGATAAAAATTCTATAACACTAAAAATTATTCAACATGCAAGAAATGAAGCACACAGATTTGGAATCGAATTTCATAGAAATAAGCGTTCTAAAAATTTTATAAAATCAGAGTTAGAAAATATTCCGGGAGTAGGAACAAAAACAATTTCTGATTTATTTAAAGTTTTTAATTCTGTCAAAGAAATTTCTGAATCTAAAAAGGAAAAGTTAGAAAAAGCTGTTGGCAAAAAACGAGCAGAAAGAATTTTCACATATTTCTCAAATAAAACTAATAAAATATAGTTTTTTCTTCTCTTTTAATAAAATTTCATAACAAAAGACACGTTGTTTAATTGCCTTATTATCAGCAAGTTAAGGGGCATAATGTATAGTTTTAACTCAAATTCCTTCTTTTGTTTTTTTATAGTATGAATAATTGGTGGAAAAATAAAATCTAGAAGACTTCTTTTTTAGAAAAAGAACATTGAAAATTTAGCATTTTTTTAATAATTTTTTTAAAAACTCAACTAAAAAAATGATTTTTTATTTTTTAACTTTATAAATAAAATTATAATCTTTAATAATTTTCTCCAAAAATAACAAAGGAATATCAAGAGATCTAATACCTGCTTTTTCTTTTATAGCAGTTGCAGTATCTTTAAGCATTGATATTGCAGATTCATTTGTAAGATTTTTTTTATAATGAGCAATTACATCTTTAATTGTCTGAATATCAGAGTTTTCTAGCATTTCTGTTTCTGGGAATGAAAGTTGATATTCCTCTGGAAGGTCAACATATATTGTGTTTTTTAGAGAATTTTTTCTTTTTAGACTAATAACAGAAGTTTTGGCAACTAAATCTCCAAGCCTTTGTCCTTTTCCATTAACAGCAATTGTTATCATAGCAACAGAGCCATACAGAAAATTTACATCAATTAAGCGAAAAACCCAGCGAATAAGATAACTCCCAACAGTAGGCTGTCCTCCATCAATTTTTTCAACTTTAATTTTTATTGCCTTTTTTCCTAAACTTTGACCATTCATAAAAATTTCTGATAAAAGAGAATAAAAGAATACCGGAATTATTAAAATAACAGTAAATATATCTTTGCTTTTAGAACCATTAAAAGCATCTGATATTATAAAGATAATCATTACATAGGAAAAAATAACAAAATAGTCAATTAACTGAGAACCAATACGTTCTCCAATATTTGCTAAATCTTTTTTTATAATAACATTTTGTCCTGTTTCAATTCCTAATTGTTTCATAATTTTGAAATTCTAAATTTGAAATACAAAAATAACAAAAAATTTGAGCAATTTTGTTAGATTTGTGAGTTCCTAAACTTCTTATAAATGAAAGAAATAGTTTTTTTAAATGAAAATGCCGAACGTTGGAAACAATTTGAAAAGATTTTAAATAAAAAATCCAAAAATAATCCGGATTTATATGCAGACCTTTTTATTAAGATTACAGATGATTTATCATATGCACAAACATACTTTCCAAATAGCGAAACAGAAGACTATCTGAATATTCTTGCTTCAAGAACGCATCAATTAATATATAAAAATAAAAAAGAAAAAAAGGGAAGACTAGCTTTTTTTTGGAAATATGAAATACCAAAGGAGCTTTTGGTTTCTAGAAAATATATATTTTATTCACTAATTATTTTTTTTGTAACAGTTCTTATTGGTGTTGTTTCTTCGGCAAACGATGGTGAATATTCTAGACTTATTCTTGGAGATTCATACGTAAACATGACAATAGACAATATTGAAAAAGGGGACCCAATGGGGGTTTATAAAGATACCGATAGTTTGTCAATGTTTGTGTTAATTGCCATAAATAATGTTAAAGTAATGATAATGGTCTATCTTCTTGGATTAATTTTATCTATTGGATCAATTTATTATATTTTTGTTCATGGAATAATGATTGGAACATTTCATTATATTTTTTACCAATATAATGTTCTTGAAGAATCTTTAATAACTGTTTGGATACACGGAACAGTTGAAATATTTACACTAGTTGTGTCTGGAGGTGCAGGTATAATGCTTGGAAATAGCATCCTTTTTCCTGGAACTTATTCAAGAAAACAATCTTTTTTGAGAGGAGCAAAAAGTACTACAAAAATTATAGTTGCCTTAATTCCTTTTATAATTTTTGCTGCTTTTTTAGAAGGTTTTGTTACAAGGCATTCAGAATGGAACGATATAATAAGAATTGGAATAATTGTTTTGTCAATGGCAATGATAATTTGGTATTTCTTTATTTATCCTGAAAAAAATAAAAATAGAATTAAATCAATACAACAGATTTAGTTTTTTTATATCTTTTTCAAAACTAAAAGATAAAATTATAATATGTAAATTGTTAAAAAAACATGGAAAAAAAGAAAAAAGAAAACGTAGATTTTATAAAAAACAGAGATTTTGGTGATAAACTGGGAATTCCAATTTTTTTCTTTATTCAAGAATTTAAATTTTTATCTTTAATAATTCTTCGTTTTGTAGGACCTTGGTTAGCAATTGTTATTTTAGTAACATCTTTGATTTCAAATTCAATATATAAGGCTTCAATTTCAAATACAGAACCAACAGAAATAGTTATTTTATATGGGTTTTTAATCTTATTGTTTTTAATGATAGGGTTTTTGGTGTCTATTGCAACAACCCATAGTTATATTCGCTTATATGTAAAAGAAGGAAAAGGGAATTTTACAATTGATGATGTTGGAAACTTAATCAAAAAGAAAATTTTTAAAATATTCTTTGGTGGAATTTTGATTTCTCTAATTGTTGTTGTAGGCTTCTTCTTTTTTTATATTCCGGGTATATATTTGACAATTGCAATGTCCTTTTTCTCAATTGTAATTGTTTATGAAGATGCAAAAATAAGAGAATCAATAAGCAGAAGTTTTAAAATTATTAAAGGTCATTGGTGGGAAACTTTTGGATTGATATTTATTTTTGGACTAATTGTTGGTTTTGCTTCTTACGTGTTTATCATTCCTATTTATGTTGTTTTTATTGTTGCTGCTATAGGAGGTAAAACCATTGGTGTTGGTTCTGTTATTGTATTAGTTTTATTTATATCTTTATATTTTGTAGCTTATATGTTTTTTGTTTCCTTAAAACAAACAATAATTGCAGTTCAGTATTTTAGTCTGATTACAAATAAAGAAGGTTTGGGTTTAAAAGAAAGAATAGCTTCAATAAATAAAGAAAAAGAGATAATAAAAGAAGATATTTTTGAAGAAAAAACTGAAAACGAGGAAAAATGGGAAGAGCTTTTAGAAAAACACAAAAATAAAACTGTTGAAACAAAGGAAAAACAAACAAAAAAAGAAGACAAATCAACCAAGAGTTCTGACGATGAACAAAACAGATTTCTAGATAGTAACGATAACAATAGATTTAAACAAAAATTTTAAAAATTACAAAAATGAACAAACAAGACATAAAAATATTTCAGGAAAGAGATTTTGGAGAAATAATAAGCGTAACAATATCTTTTTTTATACAAGAGATTAAATCAATAATTATGGTTTTACTATATTTTGTAGGCCCCTTTGTTCTCATAAGTTCAGTTTTATCTTCATACTTTAATCTAGGAACAGTAAATGATTTTACAAAAATGATTGAAATCTTTAAAGGGAATAATATAACGCAAACCACACAAAATTCAGGAGGTACATTTATAATAATACTTTCTAACCTTTTACAAGGAATTATGCTATATACTGTTATTGGTGTATATGCTAAACTCTATTCTGAAAAAGGAAAAGGAAACTTTGAAATGCAAGATATTTGGAATGAATTATCAAAAAGATACTTTTCGGTTCTTGGCGGACAAATTTTAGCCGGACTAATGGTTGTTGCCGGATTTATTTTATTAATTATTCCGGGCTTTTATCTTTTAATTGCTGTGTCTCTTCTTTTTGTTGTTATTGTTTTTGAAGAACTTAGCATTGGAGATTCAATTTCAAGATCATTTGTTCTTATAAAAGGTCATTGGTGGTTTACTTTTGGAACTTTTATTGTTATTGGAATTTTAACATCAGTTTTATCTGCAATGTTTGTGGGAGCAATTGGTGCAGCATCTTTAATAGGAAGCAACCAGCTTGTAACTACACTTTTTAATGTTATAATTGGCTTTGGAAGTGTTATCATTTCTGCAGTATCTGTTTTTCTTCCAATATTTTTATACGCTTCTTTTGTTACAAAAAAAGAAAACCCAACACTTCTAGATAGAATTACAAACATAAACCAAAATAATGAAAACAATTCTAATATTTTTGAAGAATCAAAAGTTTTAGAACAAGAAGATATAAAAAATGAAGAACAAAAGACAAAAAACGAAAATGATTGGGAAGAATTACTAGACAAACACAAAAAAACAATAGATAAAAACAAAGAAAATACTGACAAAATTATAGAAGAAGAAGAAAGTAATGAAGTTAAAAAATCGAAAACTGAAAAAAATAGATTTGAGGACGAAAATGAGAACGACAGATTTAAACCAAAATATTAATTAATGCTTTTTTTAGTATCATAGTAAAATGTTTTATTGAATACTAAAAATATGATTCTAAATATTTTTAAGAATGGATATAAAAAAATAGAATGGCAACAAACCAAAATACAAAACAAAACGAAGAATTTAAAGGTTTTAAAATAAAAAAAGGTTCAAAACACATCCTTATTCTTTTAGAAAACAGAAAAGTTTTTTTGTCTTTTCTCTTGCTAGTTGTTTTTCCAATAATTGTTTTACAAACAACTATAGAATACTATAATTATGAAATAACAGGAATTTCTATAAATTGGTATTTTTTACAATGGTTAATTATTGCACCATTTTCCATTTTAATTTATTCAATAGTTATGTTGTTTACAATGTCATACACAACACTTCGAAAAATTAAAGGGGAAAACAAAATATCTTTTCTCTGTATAAGAAAACTAATTCCTGAAATTGCTAAAAAAACATTATTTTCTGTTGTTTTTGTTGCACTTATATTTACTGTTCTAAAAACAATAATGTTTATTGTCCCATTTGTTTTTTTAATAATCTTCCCAATATCTGCAATAGCAACACTTTATAATAAAGATATTTTAAATTCTGATATTATAAAAATATCAAAAGAATATAGAAAAACAAAAGGAGGACAAAAACACATAGGAACACTAATTTTAGTTGGAATCATAACATTTATTGCTTTTAGTATATTGTTTTTTGTTTTCACAGGACTTACTTCAAGTTTTAATATAGGTTACTATCTAAATAATATTATAATTCAATCTGTTAATGAGCTTTTTACTTCAACAGGACTTTTTATTATTTTTGTTTATATAAATACCATATATTCTGAAAAAGTTTTTAATATACCAAGCAATATTCATAAAAAGGCAATTGAAATATTATCTGGAACCAAAAGAGAGGAAAAAAACAGAAGAAAAAATTTTAGAAAAAAGAATAATAAATTAAGTTTTAAAAACGATAAAGTAAAAGAGAAAAACAGATTTGAAGAAGACCATAGCTTTAATAGGTTTGAAAACACAAAATTTTAACTAATCTTAATGAAAACTGTAATAATAATTATATTATTCTTGTTCGTTTCCTTTTCTGCGACCTCTCAAACAATCGATACATTAAATTACGACTATAGTTCAAATGTTGAAATTAGAACATCGGAGAAAATAAATACTTTTTTAAATGATGATTTCTATAAATATAACAATGAAATTGTAGCATCTCAATCTATATGGAATGTTTTTTTTAGATGGCTAGCTAAATTATTACACCTACTTGATACAAGAGTAAGTTTTGTTTCATATTTCTTTTATATAGCTATTCTAACCATATTTGTTTATGCTATAATAAAACTATTAGGTATAAACATGCAATCCATATTTCTAAAAAGTAAAAAAATTAATATCCCGGAATTTGAAGTTTTTGATGAAGATATTTACGGAATAAACTTTGAAAATATAATTTTAAAATCAGAAAAAGCACAAGATTTTAAAACAGCAATTAGATACCTATATATTTTATTCCTCAAAGTTTTAACAGAAAGAGAACTAATAGAATGGAAGATAAATAAAACAAATATAGATTATAGAAACGAAATTATCAATACAAAACACTTTTCAAATTTTAAGTATTTAACTTTAATATATGAATATGTTTGGTACGGTGAATTTTCTGTTGATAAAACTCAATACAAAAAATATAAAAAAAGCTTTGAAAAAACATATAAAGAACTATCATAATAAACTTTGCAAAAGCACATAAAAAACAATAATCCTTTATGAATAAAAAAGACATAAAATATTATGCCATAATAGCTTTTGTGTTAATACTAACAATTGTATTCGAAATAATGAAACCAAAACAAATTGATTGGACATTTAATTTGGAAGCAAGTAAAAAAAGTCCATACGGCACTTTTGTACTTTTTAATACCATACAAGAAATATTTCCCAATAAAAAAATTATTACAAACAAAAAAACAACAACTGAATTTAATAATAATAAAAACAAAATATTAAAAAACTACATTTACATTTCAGATGTTTTTTCTGCAGATAAACTTGAAACAAAAACAATTTTAAATATACTAAATAAAGGAAACTCTGTTTTTATCTCAGCACACGATTTTAGTAGAGTATTTAAAGACACCTTTAAAATATCTGTAAAATACACATCTTTTTTTGATACAATTGGAAATTATAACTTTTATAATAAAAAATTAAAAAGAAAAAATCCATTTTTCTTTGGTAAATCAGCATCAAAAAATGTTTTCTCTGGCTTTAATGGATGTAAAACAGAAGTTCTTGCCTTTTCCAAAAACAAAGAACCAATTTTTATAAAGCAAACTTTTGACAAAGGGGGTGTGTTATATTTAAACACAAGCCCTGAGATTTTTACAAATTATGGAATGGTAACGGAAAAAAACTTTGAATTTACATACAAATCATTATCATATTTAAAATTAAACGATATTGTTTGGGACGAATATTACAAACCATTCAGAAAACGAAACAAAGGAAAGTTAGATTTTATTTTTAATAGTCAAAGCCTTAAAATTGCATATATAATTCTTTTAGTAACAACCGGAATATTTGTGTTCTTTACCATAAAACGAAGACAAAGAATAATTCCTATTATAAAACCATTTGAAAACAAAACACTTGAATTTGTAGAAACTATTAGTAGCGTATATTTTAACTCAAAAAACCATAAAGACATAGCATTAAAAAAACACCAACACTTAAAATATTTTTTATTTAATAAATATTTTATTAAACTCCCTGAAAACAAGGATGTTGACTATAATATAATTGCAGAAAAAACAGGTGTCCACATTGATATTGTAAAAAAAGTTTTGCAGACTTACACAAAAATTAATAAGCTTGAAAAAATTTCACAACAAGAACTAAATAATTTTAATAATTCAATAGAAGATTTTTATGAAAACTGTAAGTAAAGTATCCACAAAATTAGCATTAATTGTTTTGCTTTTAATAATTATTCCTTTGCAAAATATTATTGGACAAAACTCATTCTATGTTTATTTCAAACAAGACGGGAAAAGAATAAATATTAAAAAAAATAAGGTTGAATTAAAGAAAAAACCATTTACAATTTTTGTAGAATACATCCAACCTGTTGATTTATATATAAACGCATCAAATAAGGCAAAAACATATAATCAAGCACAAAAAGGAAAATTATTATTTGAAATGTCTGGGTTTAATAACATTAAAGATTCAGAAGACTTTTTTGTAAACAAAGGAACGATTAATATGTTTAAAGAAAAAACACAAATATGGAAAAAAGGAAAAACAGAAGGAGGAGAAATGATAAAAACAGAAAAAAACCATTTTGTTGTTAAAAAATATATTGAAAAGTTATATTCTGTTGATGAAAAAAGAATGATGTATGTTAAAGACATTGACAAAATGCTACTCCACATGGTTTTTATTTATGCAGAAAAAGATTCTGACGGAGAATTCCAAGAAATTCAAAGAGAAATAGTTAAAATAAAATGGGTAAACATATATAATGAAGAAACAAAAAGCTATGCTCGAATGAAAAAAATTGAAGGGAAAGCAAAAATTAGACAAGCAAAAAGAAACCTAAAACTAAAAAAAAGAAATATTAAAAGAGAAGCAAAAAGATTAAAAAAATTAGAAGCTAAAAAAATAAAAAACAAAAGAAAAGAGAAAAAAAAGAAAAACAAACAAGACTCCGAAAAGAAATAAGTGCAAAAATTATTAATTAGCCTATTATGACACCAGACACACAAGAATTCAAAAACCGTATAAATTTAGATAAACTAAAAGAAAAAGTTGATAAAATTAAAGAAAGTATTGGAAGTATTGTAATTGGGCAAGAAGATATGATTGAGCAAATCTTAATAGCTCTTTTATCCAATGGTCATATCCTTATTGAAGGAGTTCCCGGTGTTGCAAAAACACTAACAGCAAAATTGTTTGCAAAAACAATTTCAGCTGAATATTCAAGAATTCAATTCACACCAGATTTAATGCCGTCTGACGTTACAGGAACATCAATTTTTAATCTTAAAACATCGTCCTTTGAATTTAAAAAAGGACCCGTTTTTGGAAATATAATTTTAATAGACGAAATAAATAGAGCTCCTGCAAAAACACAAGCAGCACTTTTTGAAGTAATGGAAGAACGGCAAATAACAATTGACGGAAACACACATAAAATGGAGCATCCTTTTGTTGTTTTTGCAACACAAAACCCAATTGAACAAGAAGGAACATATCGTTTGCCAGAAGCTCAGTTAGACAGGTTTTTGTTTAAAATTAACGTAGGATACCCAAAAACAGAAGATGAGATAACAATTTTGAAAAACAGCCAAGCACGAAAAGGCAAAAATGAAATAGAAAATATAAAAACGTTAATTACCAAAGAAGAAATCGCTTTTTTTAGGCAACAAACAACGGAGATTTATATTGACGAAAATTTAATAAAATATATTGCACAAATAACAGCAAAAACACGAAATAATAATTCTCTTTTTCTTGGAGCATCTCCAAGAGCATCTTTAAACATTTTGGCAGCAAGTAAAGCCAAAGCCGCAATAAGCGGAAGAGATTTTGTTATCCCAGACGATATAAAAATAGTTGCTTATCCGGTTATGCGACACAGAATTATTCTAAGTCCCGAAAAGGAAATGGAAGGAGTAACAACAGAAAAAGTTATAAAACAAATTATTGAAAGTGTAGAAATTCCAAGGTAAAAACAAAAAAAGACCTTGTAAAAAAATATACAAGATCTTTTTTTGCTCCTCCTCTAGGACTTGAACCTAGGACCTGCGGATTAACAGTCCGACGCTCTAACCAACTGAGCTAAGGAGGAATGTTTTTTAAAATTGAGTTGCAAAAGTAATACCTTTTTTGAAAAAACAAATATATTTGCAAAAAAAATTAAAAATTTAATAAAAAATAAGATGAGTTTAACAGTAGTAGGATCAGTTGCATTTGACGCAATAGAAACACCTTTCGGAAAAACAGACAAAATAATTGGCGGTGCGGGGACATATATTTCTCTTTCTGCATCATATTTTGAAAAAAAAACAAATATAATTTCAGTTGTGGGAGATGATTTTCCTCAAGAATATTTAAATATGCTAAACTCTCACAGTATTGACACAAAAGGAATTCAAATAAAAAAAGGAGAAAAAACATTCTTTTGGTCTGGAAAATATCATAGTAATATGAATGTTCGAGATACTATTACAACCGAGCTAAATTCTTTAGCTACATTTAACCCAGAAGTACCCGACCAATACCAAGACACAAAATATTTAATGTTGGGAAACCTAACTCCAGTTATACAAAGGCAAGTTGTTGAACGCATAAAAAAAAGACCAAAATTAGTTGTAATGGATACAATGAATTTTTGGATGGATACAATGCTTGATGAACTTAAAAAAACAATAAAACTTGTTGATGTTCTTTCAATTAATGATGAGGAAGCACAACAATTATCAGGTAAACATTCTTTGGTAAAAGCGGCAAGAGTTATTAGTGAAATGGGTCCAAAGTTTGTTATAATTAAAAAAGGAGCACATGGAGCATTACTTTTTGGAGAAGGGAAAATGTTTAGTGCCCCAGCATTACCTCTCGAATTTGTTTTTGACCCGACAGGTGCCGGAGATACATTTGCCGGAGGTTTTATTGGATATCTTGCAAAAACGGATGATATTTCTTTCAATAATATGAAAAATGCAGTTATTGCTGGTTCTGTAATGGCATCTTTTAATGTTGAAAAATTTGGAACTGAACGAATACAAGAATTAAACGAAAAGATTATTAACCAAAGGGTAGAAAAATTTGTGGACTTAGTATCATTTGACATGAAACACCCTTTTTAAACATCTTGTTTTTAGGTGAATGATTATAATATAGTATATTGATTTCTTGCAGAACAATATAATTATTTTAAATAAAAAATTATAACAACTTATTAAACGTTAAGAAATTATAAAATTTTAGATTCATAAAAAAATATAACAAATTAAAACGCGAAAAAAAAGCGAAACTTTTGGTTTCGCTTTTTTATTTTCAGAATTCCTCAAATAATTATATTTGTTTTTAATTATCCGTTTAGTTTTTTGTAATCAGCCAAAAAAGTTTTTAAACCGCTGTCTGTTAGAGGATGTTTTAAAAGTCCTACAATTGCACTAAGTGGTGCTGTTATAACATCGGCGCCAACTTCAGCACATTGAATAATGTGTTGTGTGTGTCTTATTGATGCAGCAAGAACTTGCGTTCCGTATCCGTAATAATTATACATATCAACAATCTGTCTTACCAATTCAACTCCATTAGCAGAAATGTCGTCTAGCCTGCCAATAAAAGGAGAAACATATGTTGCACCAGCTTTTGCTGCCAATAATGCTTGACCTATCGAGAATACTAATGTGCAATTTGTGTTAAAACCTTTCTCCGAAAAGTATTTTATAGCTTTAATACCATCTTTAATCATAGGAATTTTAATTGTAATTTGAGGATGCAAAGCCGCAAGAATTTCCCCTTCTTTTATCATTCCTTTAAAATCTGTTGAAATAACTTCTGCACTTACATCTCCTTCAACAATTTCGCAAATTGTTTTGTAGTGGTTTTTTATGTTCTCATCTCCTTTAATCCCTTCTTTTGCCATTAACGAAGGATTTGTTGTAACTCCGTCTAAAATCCCAAGGTCTTGAGCCTCTTTAATTTGTTCAAGATTTGCTGTATCTATAAAAAATTTCATAAGTATTTTTTTAAAATTTGTTTAATTTTCTGCAAAAGTAATTTATTGAATAAGATTTAGCAAGAAATAAAAAAAAAGATACAGGGCAAACCTATATTTTTATTTTTTTACACAATTTATGAAATTTAATAATTCAAACTAGTGTTTTTAAGAATAATGAAACTAAAAAATGTGAAAATCTAAAACTATTGTTATTATTACATATTAAAAACTAATACTATTTAAAGCAAAAAAATACTTTTAAAAGATTTTAACAAAGCTTGAATTTGCCCTGAAAAAAAATATTTTGCCTATTCAAAAGCTTCACCCACATTAAAAAACTCTTTTTTAAAATTTACAAGAGAAAGTTCTTTGCTTGCACGTGTTATCGCAGTATAAAGCCAACGCAAAAACTCTCTGTTAATCATATCTTCCGTTAACCAACCCTGATCAATAAAAACTTTTTTCCATTGCCCTCCCTGTGCCTTGTGGCAAGTAATGGCATATGCAAATTTTATTTGCAAAGCATTAAAATAAGGGTTTTTCTTTATTTCTTTAAATCGACTTTTTCTATTTTTAATATCTAAAAAATCCTCTTCAACCTTTCCATAAAACCTTTGAATCTCTTTATATGAAAGAGAAGCCGACTCAGAGTGTAATGTGTCTAAAATAATTTTAACATCGATTTCAATGTCTTTATAATCATGAAATTTTAGAGTAAGGTCAGCAAAACGATAGCCATATCGTTCTGTATATTTTTGAATTCTTAAAATTTCTGCTATATCTCCATTTGCAATAAAATCAATACTATCATAGTCTTCTGTCCAAAAATAATTGTTTTTTACAACCATAACCAAATCTCCTGCAGAAATTTCTTCTTCTTTATAAAGAACACTTGAGCGAATACCTTGGTTGTATTGATTGGCTCGTTTATTCGATCTGCAAATTATAGCAACATCTTTTTCGGAAAATTTTGCATAAGCATCAGAAATTTCTTCAATAAGTTCACTGCCCAAACTTTGGCCAATATCATTAAAACCAGAAAGTTTTATTTTCGGAAAACCTTTATATTTTACATTTGTATAAGGCAAATTTTTTGCAAGAATATTCCTAATTTTTGTTGCATTAAATAATATTCCTGAATCTTTTTTTTGCCTAACAACTTCGGTTAATTCGTGTTCAATAATTTCAAAACCATAAACAGCAAGCTCGTTTTTGTCTAAAGCGGGACTTAAATCCAACTTTACAGGAGGAAGTTGAGCAGTATCTCCTATTAATATTAACTTACAAAATTGTTTATTATAAACATATTTAATTAAATCATCCAATAATCTTCCTGTTCCAAAAATGGAATTTTCAAAAGATTGATTTGAAATCATTGATGCTTCGTCCACAATAAAAATTGTATTTGTATGAAGGTTGGTGTCTAAACCAAACTTTCCCAAACCATCATTGGAGCTATGCTGCCGATATATTTTTTTGTGAATTGTAAACGCCTCTTTATTTGAATAAGCACCCAATACCTTTGCCGCTCTTCCAGTGGGAGCCATAAGTATGGTTTTAAGTTTAAGATTTTTTAATGCCTTTACGAGTCCTGCAATTGCACTTGTTTTTCCGGTTCCTGCATAACCTTTTAATAAAAAAAGTTCATTTTCCGAAGAAGAAGACGAAACAAATAAAGATAGTTTATTTATAAGTTCTTTTTGTCCATCTAAAGGCTCATAAATTAAACTTTTTATAATTTCGTTATATATAAAATCGTTAAGCATTAAAATCAAATTTAAAAATTTAGGTGTGAATATAACATTATTTGCAAAGAAAATTTATAATTAAGATTTATTTTTTTAAATTTGCAATCAAACTAAAAAAATTAATTCTGATGACAATTTATATTATTATTTTGATTGTTGCAACAATAGGAGTTGCCTTAGTTGCTTCCTTAAAAAAATTATCTGATAATAAGCTGATAAAGTATGGTTCTTTTGTAGCATATTTTTTGCTTATAGAAGGAATCTTATACGCCGTAACAGATAGTTTGGATATCCCAATAGTTATTTTAGGAGTTGCTATTGGAATTGGCATACTTGTACTGCTTATAGGAGGAAGTTATTTTATCTCTTCCGGGAATAAATTTATTAAGTATATTTTAAGCTTTGTGTTTTTAGGTATTGCTATTTTTGCCGGTTATACATTGTACGAAAGTATAATGGATCCCATTAGGTTTAATATTGAAAAAGATAAACGTTTTCAAGAAACGGTAAATGAATTAAAAAAAATAAGGACTGCACAAGTTGCCTTTAAAAACGAATATGAAAAATATACTCCCAGCCTTGATAGTTTAAAAAAGTTTGTTCAAACAGGAACAATGTCTGTTGTTAAAAAAATAGGAGAAGTTCCTGATTCAATATACTTGCAACAAGACAATAATCTTTTAAAAGCTGAAAAAGCCTGTTTAAAAATGGGAATAATTAGTAGAGATACTTTAAAAATCAATATTATTGACACTCTTTTTAAAAATTATGACATTGAAAGATTTGGAAAAGTTCCTTTTACCGATGGTTATAAATTTGAAATGGACACTGCATCTATTCAGGCTGGAGGTGTTAATATTAATGTTTTTGAAGCAAAAGTTCCCAATTTAGTTTTATTAAAAGGAATGAAAAAACAATTAATTTTGAATCTTAATGATGATGCAATAAAGAACAGTAAGTACCCTGGTCTTAAAGTTGGGTCTCTTGAAGAAAACAATAATAATGATGGTAATTGGTTGAAAGAATACGATTTGAAAAAATAAAAACTAAAAAATTATTAATTCGCTATGGTTTTTTTATATATTAAATGTTTATCTGTGAACTACTTACGATAAACATTTTATCATCCAAAAATATGACCAAAGATTAGCATATAGATTACTAACAAAAAAAATAAAGTGTTCTTATGTGCTGAAAAATATAATAATTTTAAATACAAATATTAATGCAACTTATTTAACATCAATTAATAAGAGAAAACTAGACACATGAAAAATTTCTTTGTATTTAATGACGGTTTCTCGAAAAGTAAAACATCTTCTTATATATTGTCATTACAATTAGACGATAAAGGGTATTCATATGCTATTATTGATTTAGTTGGAAAAACCTATGCAGCTTTAAACCATCATAATTTCGATAAAAAATTAATTGGAAAAACAATTGCCGAAAAAGCTGAATCAATGATAAAAGAAGATTTGTTTTTAAGTAAAAATTATAAAACAGTATATTTTAGTTACTTAACCCAAAAATCAACATTTATTCCCTCAGAATATTTTGATAAAACAAAAGCAAAACAATATTTTACTTTTAATCACAAACTAGAAGAAAACGAAGAACTACTATTTAATTTTAATAAAGAAATTGATGCATACAATGTTTTTTCGATTTCGTCAGATTTAACCACAATTCTTGTTAATAAATTTCCGGAAATAATTTTTTTACACCAAAATAATTTTTTTGTAAACAATCTCATTGTAAAGGGTAAGGCAACAAAATTTAAACTACCCGTTGTACATATTAACATTAACTCTGGAACTTTTAATATTGGTATTTATAAAGATGATAGGTTTGTAATGTACAACACTTATAAATATGAAAACCAAGACGATTTTGTGTATTACCTAATGAATACTCTTGCACAATATAAAATTGAACAAAACAAAATGCACCTTAATGTTTCTGGTCTAATTGAGAAAAACTCCGAGTTTTATAAATTTATAAAAGGTTTTTTTCCAAATATGAAGTTTTTAAAACTAGACCATAAACTTAAATACAACTTTAAAGATATTGGGGAACATATTCTTTATAATATTTTAAATATGTATAATGAGGATTATTAGAGGAAGCCAAAAAGGACGAAAAATACTTCCACCAAAAAACTTCAATTCTCGACCAACAACTGATTTTGCAAAAGAATCTCTTTTTAATATTCTAGAAAATAAATACAACCTTGAAAACCTAAAAGTATTAGACCTATTTTCTGGAACAGGAAACATAAGTTTAGAGTTTTTATCAAGAGGAAGCAAAGAAGTAACATCAGTAGAAATTAGAAAAAAGAACTGTTTGCATATAAAAACACAAATAAATACTCTTTTTACAGGAAAAGGCAATGTAATATCTTCTGATGTTTATAAATTTTGTGAAAAAACAATGCGTGAGGTAGATTTAATATTTGCAGACCCACCATTTGAAGATAAAAAAATACACAAACTACCAGAATTAATTTTTAATAATAAAGCATTACAGAAAGCAGTTTTTATATTAGAACATTCTGCAAAAAATGATTTTTCAACAAATAAATATTTTGAGGAAAGAAGGAAATATGGAAATATAAATTTTACATTTTTTAAAAAAAAGAAAGAAAAATAAAAATAAAGTTTTGCAGAAAAAAAAAAAGATTTACATTTGCACACGCAAAAAGCGAAAAGGTCCGGTAGTTCAGTTTGGTTAGAATACATGCCTGTCACGCATGGGGTCGCGAGTTCGAGTCTCGTCCGGACCGCTAAAAACCTGTTAGTCTTATGATTAACAGGTTTTTTTAATAAATATTAAAAATTAATATATTTACATAAAAAAATGAGTAAAATTTTAATAATTGATATTGAAACTACAGGTTTTATTAACAAAGGAGGTAAAATTGTAGAAATTGGAATTGTGGAATTAGATACTGAAAATGGAAATAGAAAAGTAGTTTTTGATAAAGTTACTCACGAAAAAGGAATAACAAGAAATGAAGTTGAAAACTCCTGGATTATAAAAAACTCTGACTTATCTGTTGAGGATGTAAGACTATCAAAACGCCTAGATTTATTAAAAAATGAAATTCAAGGAATAATAAACAACTATCCTGCTGGAGTGACTGCCTATAATAGAAGTTTTGATTTTGATTTTTTAGAAAGCAGAGGATTTAAATTTCCCAAAAAGCTACCATGTCCGATGATTTTGTCAACAAATATTTTAAAACTACCTGGCAAGTACGGAGATTTTAAATGGCCCAAAGTTGAGGAAGCATACGATTATTTTTTTTCAAATAATAACTATACAGAAAAGCACAGAGGTGCTGATGATGCCATGCATGAAGCCGAAATAGTTTTTGAACTTGTAAAACGTGGAATTTTTAAAATATAAGACAATTATAAACTTGCTAAATACTTCTAATTCTTAACTCCCCCAATTATCCCTATCTAAGCTTCTATATTGTATTGCCTCTGCAAGATGTTCTGTTTTTATGTTTTCAGAAGAAGCTAAATCAGCAATTGTTCTTGAGACCTTTAAAATTCTGTCATAAGCTCTTGCCGAAAGACCAAGTTTTTCCATAGCATTTTTTAAAAGAGATCCTCCTGATTCATCAATTTCGCAATAAATTCTCATCATTTTTGGTGTCATTTGGGCATTACTATGTATTTCTTTAAAATCTTTAAACCTTTTCTTTTGAATGTTTCTTGCTTCAATAACTCTTTTTCTAACAGCCTCGCCACCTTCTCCGGTTTTTGCTTCATCTAATTTAGAGAAAGGTACGGGAACAACTTCTATATGAATATCTATTCTGTCAAGCAAAGGACCGGAAATTTTATTCAAATATTTTTGAACAACACCTGTTCCACAAACACAACTTTTTTCAGGATGATTATAATATCCACAAGGGCAAGGATTCATAGATGCAACAAGCATAAAACTTGCAGGATAATCTACTGTAAATTTTGCTCTCGAAATAGTTATTTTTCTATCCTCTAAAGGTTGTCGCATAACCTCTAAAACAGTACGTTTAAATTCAGGAAGTTCATCTAAAAATAAAACTCCGTTATGAGCCAAAGAAATTTCTCCCGGTTGAGGAAATTGCCCTCCGCCAACTAGTGCAACATCACTTATTGTATGATGCGGAGAACGAAAAGGCCTTTGAGTAATTAAAGAAGAATTTTTATCAGTTTTTCCAGCAACAGAGTGTATTTTTGTTGTTTCTAAGGCTTCTTGTAATGAAAGTGGCGGAAGAATTGTTGGTATTCTTTTTGAAATCATTGTTTTTCCTGCCCCCGGAGGCCCTATCATAATAATGTTATGCCCCCCTGCTGCTGCAATTTCTAATGCCCTTTTAACATTTTCTTGTCCTTTAACATCAGAAAAATCTAAATCTGAAAGTGTAATATTTTCATAAAACTCTTTGCGAGTATCAACAATTGTTGGTTTAAGTTCTTTTCTTTCATTAAAAAAATCAATAACATCTTTTATGTTTTCAACACCAAAAACATCAAGTTTATTAACAACAGCAGCTTCCCTTGCATTTTCTTTTGGTAAAATAAAACCCTTAAAACCTTCTGCTCTAGCTTGAATCGCAATAGGTAAAACACCTTTTATAGGATTTAAAGTTCCATCAAGAGAAAGTTCTCCCATTATCACATAATCAGATATTTTCTCGGCCTTTATATCTTCATTTGCGGCAAGAATTCCTATTGCAATAGTTAAATCGTAGGATGAGCCTTCTTTTCGAATATCTGCAGGTGCCATATTAATTACAATTTTTTTCCCGGGAATTTTATATTCGTGCTCTCTTAATGCCGACTCTATTCTTTGTTGGCTTTCTTTAACAGCAGCATCCGGTAAACCAACTAAGTAAAAATTTGCACCTCTTGAAATATTCACCTCAACGGCAATTGTAGTTGCATCCACTCCCTGAACAGCACTTCCATACGTTTTTACCAACATATTATAAATTATTTAATTAAAATTGTGAAAGTAAAAAGAAAATCTTAAAACAGAAAAACAACTATTGCTTACTTATGGTATAATTTATGACCATCTCTTTATGAGTAATTTAACGAAACTAAATATTTATTACTTGGTATGCTTTTTGAGTTATATAAAAATATCAATCTATAAGAATGGAAAATACTATACGCGTCGAAAGAGCTAAAAAGAGAATTACCCAAGCAGAACTCGCTAAACAAGTTGAAGTTTCTAGGCAAACAATTCATGCAATAGAAACCAGAAAATTTGTTCCCTCAACAGTTCTTGCATTAAAAATTGCTCGCTATTTTAATGTTATGCTCGAAGACCTTTTTAAATTAGAAAAAACAGATTTTAAAAACAATAAAACCTGAAATCTAATAATTTTGTAATCTATGACTACAAAGCTAAAACAAAAACTATATGAAATAGTTTTTGAAGCCGATACAAAATCCGGAAAAGCGTTTGATATTTTTCTTTTAATAGCAGTAGTTTTAAGTGTTATTGTGGTAATGCTTGAAAGTGTTGATACTTTTGCATCACAACACAAAAAGTTTCTTCTTATTGCTGAATGGTTTTTTACTATAATTTTCTCTATTGAATATATTTTAAGAATTTTAATTATAAATAAAAAATCTAAATATATTTTTAGTTTTTATGGAATAATTGATTTTCTTGCAATTTTGCCAACATTTGTTAGCCTTATAATTCCAGGAACCTACCATAGTCTTGTTGTTATTCGTTCATTGAGGCTTTTAAGAGTTTTTAGAATATTTAAGTTGTCAAGATTTGTGTCAGAAAGCCAATCATTATTAAGAGCATTGGTTTCTTCAAAACAAAAAATAAGTGTCTTTTTCTTTTTTGTTATAATGATTGTTATTTTACTCGGAACAATTATGTATTTAATTGAAGACAAAGAAGGAGGATTTACGAGCATTCCTCAAAGTATATATTGGGCTATAGTAACTTTAACAACTGTTGGATATGGAGACATAGCTCCTGTAACAGATTTAGGAAAATTAATTGCAGGAGCCGTTATGATTCTTGGTTATGCAATTATTGCTATTCCAACGGGAATTATTACGTCTGAAATGGCAAAAAAAAACTCAAAAGATATAACAACACAAGTTTGTCCCGAATGTCTTAAAGAAGGGCATGATAAAGACGCAGAATTTTGTAAGTTTTGTGGCTCTGAAATGAATCCTAAAATATCAGGCAATTAAAAAACGCCCATATTTTCAATTTTTTTTTTAACTTTGTATGTTACAGAAAAATAAATATATAAACTAAAAAAAAACATGAAATTCCCCTTAAATTTTACTTTTAAAATTGGAACACTTGCAAATGATTTTACTGCAAAAGATGCTAACAATGAAACAGTTGCTTATGTTAAACAAAAACTATTTAAACTTAAAGAACAAGTTATTGTTTATTCAGATGAAAAAAAGACAAAAGAAATGTTTTATATTAAAGCCAATAAATGGTTAGACTTTAATACAACATATAATTTTACCTCTGCAGATGGAATAGAACTTGGAAAAATTGCAAGAAAAGGCTGGAAGTCCCTAATGAAAGCACAATACGAATTATATGATGAAAATGAAAAACAAGACCTTGTTATTAAGGAAGAAAATCCATGGGCAAAAGTTTTTGACAGTTTGTTTTCAGAAATACCGATTATTGGAATGCTTACAGGATATGTCTTTAATCCAAAATATATCATTACTAGACCAGACGGGACACTTGTTGCAAGAATTTCAAAAAGAAAATCATTTTTTGGAAGAAGATTTTCAATAGACAAACTATCAGAATTTGAAAGTGGAGAAGAACTTCGAGTCTTATTAGGAAGTATGATGTTGTTATTGTTAGAAAGGAGAAGAGGATAGAAGCACCTTAACCCACAATATTATACTATGTATAAGAAACCTTCGTAAAACTCAATGATTAATACGAAAATTGCTTGTAAACACAAAAAAATGTACTAATAATACGGATTAAATGTTTTTTATATATAAAAACTCATGAAACTATCGCTCATTTTTATAGGAAAAACAGTTTCTGACTATCTAGAAAAAGGAATTTCAGAATATGAAAAAAGAATAAAAAGGTATATTGATTTTGAAATAAAGATATTAAAAGACCTTAAGGCAAGCAAAAGTATGCCAATTAAGATTGTTAAAAGCAAAGAAGGAGACCAAGTTTTAAAAAATATTTCTAAAAAAGATTTCTTAATTTTACTTGATGAAAATGGAAAAATGCTTTCTTCAAGAGAATTTTCAAAATTTATTGAAAATAAGCAACTTACAGGAATAAAAAACTTGGTTTTCTTAATTGGAGGAGCCTATGGTTTTTCAGAAGAAGTTTACAGAAGAGCAAATGGCAAAATATCATTGTCAAAAATGACATTTTCTCATCAACCGGTAAGATTATTGTTTTCTGAACAATTGTACAGGGCTTTTACAATTATTAAAGGAGAACCCTATCATAATGATTAAAAATAAGAAATTAATATTATTATTAGTGTTTTCATTGCTTGTGTTTATTTTGTCATATACCATAAGTTTGTATGAAAAAAAACAAGCAAATTACAAAATAAATGTTGAAAAAATAGAATTTGAGTTACACTCCTTTGAAAACAAACTTGAAAATATTATTTCTACTATTAACAAAGAAATAAAAACAACCGAAAACGAAAAGTTTTGGTCTTTAGACAACATAAAAGATACGAGATTAACAGTTTTAATTTATAAAAATAAAGAATTAAAATATTGGTCAAATAATACAGTTCCTGTTAATTATTATTTTTCTGATTCTGTTTTTAAAAATAATAAAATTATTAATCTAAAAAATGGTTGGTACCAAGTAAAAACAAAAAAAAATAACAATATAGATATTGTTGGTTTATTGAAAATTAAAAATAATTATTTCTATGAAAATCAATATTTAAAAACAAAATTTGTAATAAATAATGAAATACCTTCGTCCGTTATTTTATCAACATCTCCAATAAGTATAGGAAAAAACATATACGGAAAAAATGGAAAATATTTGTTTTCTTTAATTCCTTCACAAAATTCTAACATTAAAGCATATTCAAGAGAATTACCGTTTATATTCTTTTTTATTTCTATAGTTCTTTTCTTATTATTTTTTAACACCCTTTTTTTTAAAATATCAGATAAAAACAATTCATATTTAGCAAATACAGTTATTGCATTTAGCGTAATTTTTAGCATACTCTTCCTTACAAATATTGTTTCTGGAGGCTTTTTAAAAATAAGCAACTTTTTCACAGATAAGATTTTTGTTTACAAGTTTATAAACCTATGTTTTGGAAAGCTGTTAGTTTTTTCTGTTTTATTGCTTTTTTTAGTGTCAAATTTATTTAGAATTATTCCTTTTGAAGGTTTTGCAGAAAACACCTTAAAAAATAAAAAGTTTTTTAAAATTGGAGTTTTTGTTGTTTTTATCTTTATAAGCTATCTTTTTTTTAATGTTATTTTAACAGTTATATCAAATTTTATTAAAGCTAATACTTCTTTTTTCAACCTTAGGCACATTTTCAAATCAGATATTTATTTAGAATTTTCTTATCTTTTTGTTGGAGTTCTATTTTTTTCATTTTTCTCCTTCATAGACCATTTTTTAAAACTTTTAAGAAGGTTGTCTAATACAAAAGATGCCGGTTTAGTTTTGTTAATTAGCCTGCTACCGGTCAATATATATATGGTATTTGCAGGGTTTGTTCTGTTACCTGTTTTAACTTTTTACCTTTTCATATTATTAATCTTTTTTATTCGGTTTTTTAAACAAGACTATACCTATCTTTCTGTAATTTTTATTGTTTTTGTTTTTAGTGTTTTCTTTGTTGTTTTTGAAAATAAGAACATTCAAGAACACGAAATTATTAAGCAAAATCTAGCAATTAATAATTTAGCAAACGAAAGAGATGAAACTGCAGAATATTTTTTAAGAGAAATTAATAACAGAATTGAAAAAGATACTGTTTTACAACAAATTATTTCAGATGTTAATTACGAGCAAGATTTAAAAGTTCATGAATATTTAATGCGTAAATATTTTTATGGATTTTGGGAAAAATATACTTTATCTGTCGTTCTTTGTGGCAACACAGAAATATACACAGAAGAAAACCAGGCAGCAAATTGTAAAGGATATTATTTAAAAAAACTTAAAAAATATGGAAAGAAAATTAACAGCACAAACTTTTGGTTTGTAAATGACAATACAGGAAAAATAATTTATACAGGAATTATTGAATTGCCAATAAATAAAGACCAAAGAAACCTAAGTTTATACATAACCTTAAACGAACGCCTTGTGTCAAAACGTTTAGGATATCCAAAACTGTTAATTGATAAAAGTGCTCCAATTAATAAAGATTTTGATAAATACTCATACGCAAAATACAACAAAGGGGTGCTTATTGTTAAATCCGGCAAATATTATTACGATTTAACAGATAAAAAATTTAATATTAAAAATAAAAAAAAATACTTAATAGAAACCGAAAAATACAAACATCTTGTTTTAAATGAAAAAAATGGGCAAAGAATAGTTTTAAGTAAAGAAAAAGTGCGATATTTTGATTTAATAATATCATTTGCCTATCTTTTTGTTTTATTAAATTTGTTTGTTTTTGTAGCAATTATTTTTTCAAACTATAAATTTATAATAAAAAGATTTCGCTTTGATTTTACAGCACAAATAAGATTAGCAATGATTTTTATTCTCTTGTTGTCGTTTGTTTTTTTTGGTGCAGGAACAGTTTATTTTGCAATAAAACAAAATAAAAAAACTGTTAATAAAGAAATTGCAGATAAGGTACAATCAGTTTTAGTAGAACTAAAACACAAACTCGAAAACGAAGAAGAACTTACACCTGCATGGAGAAGTGCCAAATATGACCATTTAGACGAACTGCTAATTAAGTTCTCGCAAGTTTTTTTCTCAGACATAAACCTCTATGACATAAATGGATTTTTATTAGCAACATCAAGAGCAGAAATTTTCAACAAAGGTCTTATTGGAAAACAAATGAACTCAGAAGCATATAAAATGATGTTTTTACAAAAAAAAACAGAATTTATAAACGAAGAACACATTGGAAACCTGCACTTTGCATCTATTTATGTTCCTTTAAAAAATGAAAACAACAAAATAATTGCATATATTAACTTGCCATATTTTATTGATAATAACAGACTTCAAAATAATATTTTTAATGTTTTTATAGCAACCTTAAACTTATATTTAGTATTATTTCTAATAACAATTTTCATTGCATTTATTATTTCAACAGCAATTTCCCGACCTCTAAGAATGTTGCAGTCTAAGTTTAAAGCAGTTCAACTTGGAAAGAAACAGTCTGAAATAATCTATAATAAAAAAGATGAAATAGGTGCACTTGTTAAAGAATATAACTCAATGGTAACTAAGTTAGAAAAAAGTGCAAAAAAACTAGCAGAATCCGAAAGAGAAAGTGCTTGGAGAGAAATGGCAAAACAAATAGCCCATGAGATTAAAAACCCATTAACCCCTATGAAACTTAGCATACAGCTTCTTCAAAAAACATGGATTGATAGTGAAGAAAATAATCCGGAATTTGAAAAAAGATTAAACTCTGTTTCCCGAATTTTAATTGAACAAATAGACACACTTTCCTCAATAGCTTCTGAATTTTCAGCTTTCGCTAAAATGCCAAAAGCAAGAAATGAAGAGGTAGATATTGTTCAGAAGCTAAAATCTGTTACAGCTCTGTTTGAAAACACAATAAATATAGACATAAACCTTGAACTCAATAAAATTAAAAAATTAAATATTATTACCGATAAAGAACAGGTTTCAAGGGTCTTTATAAATCTTATTAAAAATGCAATACAAGCAATTCCCAAAACTAAACAAGGAGAAATAGAAGTGTCGTTAATAAACAAGCAGACAAGAGTTATTATAACTGTAAAAGATAACGGAAAAGGAATTCCTGACAACAAAAAAGAACGTCTTTTTGAACCAAGTTTTACTACAAAATCTACAGGAATGGGTATTGGGCTAGCTATTGTAAAAAACATTGTTAATAGTGCAGGAGGAGATATTTGGTTTGAATCTAAAGAAAATAAAGGAACAAAATTTTATGTGGAATTTTTAAAAACATAAATAAAAAAACAATTTGCATAATTTTTGTAATAAATCAAGCAACTTTTATCAAATAAGTTTGGTCAGATTATAAAACAATTGTATTATAATCAATTATAATAAAATAATCCTATAAAAACATGGAAAAAACAATATTAAAAACAATCGGAATTTTTTTAATTCTTTGTCTAAATTTACAATATGTAAACAGTCAAAATTTTAAAGAACTAAAAGTAATTAAACCAAATAAAGGAGAAACAAAAATTACTGCAGTTAATATAACACCAGACAATACTAAAATAATATGCGGTTTTAATAATGGAGAAATTGTTGCCTATAATGTTAACACAGGAGAATCTATTTATAACGTTAAAAGGCATAGAGGAAGCATTAACTCCATTTCTTTTGACAAAAAAGGCAAATATTATATAACAGCAGGTCAAGACAATACGGCTGTTGTTTGGAGTATAAATACAGGAAAACAGTTGAAAACATATAATAATAATGCAGATGCATTGTTTTGTGCGGAATTTTCTCCACAAGGCAAACATGTTTTAACAGCTGGAAACGGGCAAGCAATAAACGTTTGGGAACTTGTTACAACAAAAAGATACAGAACTCTTTGGGGACACAAAGGCAAGGTTAGTGCTTTAAAGATGTCAAATGATAATGTTTTTGTTTATAGTGTTTCCTTTGATAAAACCCTGAGAAAATGGAATCTTTCAAAACAGTTAATTATAAAAAAAGTAACAGCACACGATAACAAGATAACAACATTGGCTCTTAGTCCAAATGGAAAATTCGTTGTTACAGGTGCAAAAGACAACACTGTAAAAATCTGGGATGCAGAAACTTTAGAAAATATTGCAACTATGCGAGGACATATGTGGCACATAAAAAAAGTTGATGTTAGCCCAGACTCTAAATATATTGTTAGTTCATCAGTAGATAATTCTTTTATTTTATGGGACGCATCAAGCCACGAAAGTGTTAAAAAAATTGAAGCTCACGAATCTGCAGTTTTAGATGTAGCATTTAGCAAAGATGGAAAATATTTGGTTTCTTGCGATGAAAATAAAATAATAATTTGGGAAACAGGATTTAAACCAATAAAGAAATAGCCTAAAAAATTAAACAATTAACTGTTTTTGTTATCTTTGGTTGCAAAAATAGTTATATAAATGCAAAACATATATCAGAAATATATATTAATAAAAGAAAACATTGCACAAAATGTTTCTTCTGAAGATGTAAATTTTCACAAATTTAATTATATTCAAGAAAATGGTAAAGCCGCTTATCTATATGAAGGTTTTAATTTTGAAGATTTTATACATTATTTATATAAATTCCTTAGTAAAGAACTAAAATTAGAAACAGAAAGAACCAACTACAAAAATAACTTAATTGGAATAAAATACAAAGCAAAAAGAAGTATTGTAAAACTTCTTAAAAAAGACGTTGAATTTCTATTGCTTTTTTTAAAAACTGAAAAAGTTTTATTTTTCGATATAAATACGGCAGAAAATATAAACTCAAATAACACTTCCCAACAAAAAATAAATATTTCTTCATTTATTAGTCAATCTCACAAAAAGGAGATCTCAAGTTTTATTTATAAAAAAATATTTAATTCTTTTAAGAAAAAATTTCCTGAAAAAGTGTTAAATTTTAATAACTCTTTTGTTGAAGAAACACATAATAACGAAAGTTTATTCATTAGCAATATTTTTAAAAACGAGCAGGTTTTAGCTAAATTAAATCTGTCTCTCCTTAAAAAACAACCAAAAGAAGAAAATTCAAAAATATATAACTCTTCGTTTATTGTAACAAATAAAAATATTGCTGTTTTTGGTTTTAATAAAACCGGAGAATGTTTTATTTTTGAAATAATTGATGGAAAGTTTAAATATAAAAAAGCTATTACAAAAATATCAATGACTTATGAAAATATTGTATGGAACTCTAAAAGAAGCAATAAGAAACTTTTTTCTCAAATTAAAAACATTCAAGACTATGATGAAAATTCAAGAATCAGAGAATTTATAAAAAATAATTACTTAAATAAAAATTATGATTTTGCATATTTTTTAATAAAAAATCTTATTAAAGAAGAAAAATCACCTTTAAATGGTTTTATTTTATTAATAGTTTCTTTAAAAAATAAAATTGAAAACCAAGAAGACTTAATTTCCCAAGAAGAAATTACTAAAAGTTTACACGAAATCTTATTATCAAAAAATGCAGAAAAAACCATAAAGAATATCTTTTCAAATTGGCAATTGTCAGATACTGAAAAAATATTTTTTTTGAAACTGTTTACAGAAACCGCAGAATTAAAACAAGAAAAAAAAGGAGTAATATACCTGTATCGTTCTATTAGAAAAGATTTTAAGAAAAAGAATAAAGACATTATAAGTACAACATTTTTTGATATAGATTATGCGAAATTTTTGATTTATGCAGATAAAAAAAGAAAAGCAATAAGAATTCTTAATAATTTACTTAAAAATCTTCCGGATGAAACAGTTTCGGATATTCTTCCTTCTGAAAACATTGATTTAACAGGAAATACAAGCGGACAACTTCTTAGAATTATAATTTTAGAGCTTCTTAAAAAAGCAAAAGGAAAAGGATTTTCCATAAACGAGACCGTGCAATTTGTTATGTTACAGCCTCTTTACGAGCCGAACATTCAGCACCTTGCAAAAAATGGCACAAAGGAATTAAAAGAAAAAGCCATAAACGCTTTAAACATACTTAATAAAAAAGGTCTTTTATCTGAGAGGAATATTGTTTCTGTAAAGAAATATAATCAACTATCCAACACCATTTTGGAACAAGACCTGAGGCATCCAGCAACGCAAAAAAATGGAAGTTTTTATTCTATCCAAAAATGGGTATCTAAATTAAAAACAGAAGACTATTCATCTTTAAAGCAATTTGCTGAACAAATAACATCAGCAAATAATAAAAAACTATTTGAAATCCTAGATAATATAAGACATATTTTTAACCTTTCAAAACTAGAATTTTATATCTCAAAAGGAGAAAAATCACGAGGAATTATTGGTTACGAAGGAAACCCTCCTTTTGTAATTATAGGACACAAACACCTAGATAAAGAATCATTTTTGTTTTTAAACTTTAAAGAACTACAATTTGCCGTTGCCGTTGAGGCTGCACATATTTATTATAAACATTCTAAAATATCAGCTAGTGATGCTTGGAGAGGTGTAGCAGATAAAGAATCATTTTTTCTTGATACTCTTATTGGCTCTGTGCCTGTTGCTGGAATAGTTGGAAAGTCTTTAAAATATTCACAAAAGTTAAGAGTTCTTTCCAGTATCATTAGAAAAACTAAACAAGCCCCAAATGTTAAAAATATATATAACACAGCCATAAAAACATCAAAGTATTATACTGCAAATAAAGAATTAAGTTCTAAAGTAAATAAATCCGAAAAATTGTTACTAGCTTCAAGACTTATGCAGTTTACTGCAGATAGAAGCGGTTTGCTTATTTCGGGAGATTTAAAATCTGCGGTAAGATCTGTTTTTTTAACAAGCAAACAAGGTTTAGAATACTTTGAAGAAGCACTTGAAATGTCCCTAAATGAGCTTTTATTAATAAAAAATAATGATGGAAATTATAAATATCAGGCTATTGCTTTAAGATTTTCAAACTTGTTTTCTTTTTATTTTTCAGACACTTTTGATAAGGCAAGAAAAGAATTACAAAAAGACAAAGAATAAAATAATTATAAATTTTGAAAAAAAAGAGATATAAAAAAAGATTTATTTTGATTTAATCCGCTATCTTTTCAACAATTATTCCTACCTCAACAACTTCGGGGAGGTCGTTTTTTCTCATTCCGTGAAGTAAAATAAAATGATAAGTCCCTGTTTCTGGGAATTTTATTTTTGGTTTATATAAAAACTTATTCTTAATAAGCTCTCCTTTTTTATCTCCAAACCACTCACCTTTTTCATTTGTAAGGTAAAATAATGTAGTGTCGATTTGTGTGTTTCCTGAAGGAGATTTTGAATGAATAAATAACCATAAATTATTTGTTAAAAAACTTTCCTTATTTTCAATTTTAATATAAATATTATAAAAAGAATTAACATCTGTTATTTCAGCATTTATTTTTATAGTATCATTTATATCCCACACACCACTTTCTATATCAATATCCTTCGTTGCAATTATGTTATCATTGCAAGAAAAGAATGCCAACATTAATAGTAATGCAAAAAGATTAAATCGTTTGTTTGTCATATGTCCAAATTTATCTAATTAATTATTGTAAAACAAGTTGCACGAAACAACTTTATACCTTAATATTTCGTTAGTTGCATTTCATATTAAAAACATTCAAAGTTTGATGCAATTTAATTTTTAATATATAAAATATTTGCATTTTCATCATAAATGCAACGATAAGATCTTAAAGGAAATTCCGCAGGACCTTGTGCAACAATTCCATCATTTAGCATATCAAATTCAGAGTTGCAGCAAATAGTGTCAACGGCTCTATAATTTGCCTGAATAAAAGAAACTTTTCCACAGTCAGGATCATAAGGACAGGCTCTGTCATAAGCACGGTATTCATTACTAACGGTATGGTAAATAAGAATTCCTCGATAACCACCCTTAATATTCACATGCCCACCAAGAACGGTAAGATTATTATATAAAGGGTCGCTTAGAGGGATTTCTATATCAACATGAACAGGAGGAATTTTGTTTTTTGTATCTTTGCAAGAGTTAATATTAACAATAAGAAATATTAAAACTATAAAAATTAACGTTTTTAATATGAAATAATCTTTTTTCATCCTTTTTCTTTTTTAATATTCCAATAGTATTAATTTTGCTAAGTTTTCTATTAAAATATTATGCAATTTATTAAAAATTTTTTACAAATAGCTTTTCTTATTCTGTTTTTATTGTTTTCAAATTCAGTAATTGCTCAAGAAGACGATGATATTTTTAACGAGTCTTCTTCAGACACCATTAGTACAAAAACGCAAGAAAAAGAAAAAAAGTTTAAATTGTTTAATTTCTTTAAGAAAAAAAAGAAAGACAAAGAACTTAACGAAAGTTTTGAAGAAGAAGATGTTGAAGAATACAATGAGAATGACACTAATGATGGTCTTGAAAAACCAAGAAAGAAGAAGTTTAAAATATTTAATTTTTTTAAAAGAAAAAACAGAAATGACTCAATAGGATCTGATACTTTGGCAATAATTGATTCTATATCTGTTCAAGAAGACTCTTTGGTTGTAAAAAAAAATTCCGCAGGAGGAAAAGCTTTGTCCAAACCAAAAAGAATAATGCCCGGAATGTGGGTGAAAATGAATGCAGAAGAACAAGACTCATTGTTAAGAGCTTGGGACGACTACGACAAAGAATTTTACCGAAAAAAGTTTGCTCCAAACAAAAAAGATAAAGAAGTTGCTCTTAAAAAGAAAAGAAATGTTTTTGAAAAAATAAGATACAAAAGATTGAAAAGTAAGAGATTTAGGTTACGAAAAAAGTTAATTTATCGCCAAAACAGACGATATAAAAAAACATTACTTTTTGATCGCTTAAACAAATCAGAAACATCTCCAAATGACTCAATTTCCAATGAACAACGATATAAAATTGTTAATAAAAGATATAAAAGAGAAGCAAAAAGAGAAGCTGTATCTAAAAATAAAACTGTAATTAAATATGACAGAAAAGAAAACCGTTTAAGAAATAGATACGAACTTAGTGATAATGAAAAAATTATTCTTAACAAAGGAAGGGGAATGAGATTAAGAGGTGGAGAAAAGCAAACATTTAAAAAGGCAAGAAGGAAGCAAGAAAATTTCACAATAAAACTGTTAAAACTTAGAAAAAAAAGAGCCTTTGCTTTGCAAAATAAAAAGGTTCAAGATAGAATGAAGAAAAAGAGAAAGAGAATTGCAAAGAGAGATAAAGAAAGATCAAATTACCTTTTTAATAGAAAAAAGAAGAAAAAAAGGAGTGAAGAAAAACATGATTCGGATGAATACCCGATAAAATACCCAGATAAAGAAAAATAACCATAAAAAATTAAATTATTAAAATGAAAAACATTGCACTAGTAGCACACGATAACAGAAAAATAGACCTTATAGAATGGGTTAAGTTTAATTGGGGAGAACTGTCTGAAAATAAAATATATTGCACAGGAACAACAGGAAAATTGGTTGAAAAAGCCTTGTCTGAAAAATGTAAAGAACACAATTGTAAAACCCCCGAAATAATTAAACTAAAATCCGGACCATTGGGAGGAGACCAGCAAATGGGAGCACTAATAACCGAAAACAAGATAGATTTGTTTATTTTTCTTTGGGATCCAATGCAACCTCAGGCACATGATGTTGACGTTAAAGCTCTTTTAAGAATTGCTGTTTTATATAACGTACCAACAGCATGCAATCGCTCAACTGCCGATTTAATGATTTCTTCTCCTCTAATAAAATCGGATTATAAACCAGTTTTAAAAGATTATTCTGAATATATAAATAGAAACGTCTAAATCTTTAAATTTTACGAAATAAAACTGTAACAAAATAAACGGATTACGGGGTAAACGCAGACTTTGTTTTTTCAATACAATTAAAGACACTGAAAAATATGAAAATCCAAAATCAATGTTATCGTGTCAGGATAGAACAGGTTGTAATTCTAAGTAAATTAATACTTTTAACAAAGTATGAGTGTGCCCAGAATAGGATTATTAAACATTAGTTATTTTAAAATTATTTTTCTTACTTTGTATTTAAAGATAAACCAATACAAATGAATTTTTTTTATCACATAGGAAAATACATTTTGTTTATGAGGAAAATTATAAAGAAGCCTCAAAAAACAAATATTTTTATCAATGATTTATTTTTTGAAATAGAAAAAATAGGAATCAATTCCATTGTTATTGTTTTTATTATTTCAATTTTTATGGGTGCAGTAATTACCCTTCAAACTGCCTATAATATTGAACAAGCATTTATACCTTTATATCTTGTAGGACTTGGAACAAGAGATTCAATGTTTTTGGAGTTTTCATCAACTATTGTAGGTTTAATTCTTGCAGGAAAAGTGGGTGCAAATATAGCATCTGAAATTGGTACAATGAAAATTAGAGAACAAATAGAAGCTCTAGATATGATGGGAGTTAACTCTGAAAGTCATTTAGTTTTTCCAAAAGTGCTTGCAGCTATCATAACATTTCCATTATTAACTCTTTTTAGTATGTTTGTTGGGATTTTTGGTGGATATTTAGCCGTTTATTTAACAAACGCAATACCTGTTGATGATTTCATCTATGGAATACACTACTATTTTATACCTTTTTATATTACATATTCTGTTATTAAAAGTGTAATTTTTGGAATAATTATATCTTCAATTTCTGCATATCAATCATATTATATTAGTGGGGGAGCATTAGAAGTTGGTAAAGCAAGTACAAAAGCAGTTGTATATTCAAGTATCTTAATTCTATTTTTTAATGTTGTTTTAACCCAAATATTATTGTCGTGATAGAATTAAAAAACATATCAAAATCTTTTGAAGATAATCATGTTTTAAAAGATATTTCTTTGAAATTTAAAAAAGGAGAAACAAACTTAATTATTGGGCAAAGTGGTTCTGGTAAAACGGTATTATTAAAATCTATTCTTGGAATACACAAAATTGATAAAGGTCAAATAATTTATGGAGAAGACGTTTATTCAGAAATGAATAATAAAGAAAAACAAAAAATACGCAAAGAAATAGGAATGGTTTTTCAAGGCGGTGCATTATTTGGATCTTCAACTGTAATGGAAAATGTAATGTTCCCATTAACTATGTTTTCAAACTTTAGTAAATTAGAAATGGAAAAACAAGCAAGGTTTTGCTTAGAAAGAGTTAATTTAGAAGATGCAGACAACCTATTTCCCGGAGAAATCAGTGGAGGAATGCAAAAACGTGTTGCAATAGCAAGAGCAATTGCTTTGAACCCTAAATACTTATTTTTTGATGAACCAAATTCAGGATTAGATCCACAAACATCTATTGTAATAGATAATTTAATTAAAGATATAACATTAGATTTTAATACCGTTACGGTTATAAACACACATGACATGAATTCTGTTGTAGAAATAGGAGACAATATTGCATATATACATGAAGGAAAAAAATGGTGGACAGGAAGCAGCGAAGAGCTAATGAAAACTGAAAACAAAGAGCTAAGTGAATTTGTTTTTGCCACAAAGCTTATGAGAAGTATTAAAAAAAATAAATAAAAACCTTAGAATTTAAACCTTTCCTTATTTTTAATCAATAATTCTAATGTAATCATACAAATATTTTTATTTTTGCGGATTAATATCTACTAAAGATTTTAAAAACATGTCATTCAAATCTAATAAAATTGTTTCAGAAGCCTTTACATTTGATGATGTATTGTTACTTCCCGCATATTCAGAGGTGCTACCAAGAAATGCTGATATAAAATCTATGTTTAGCCGAAACATTGAACTTAACACTCCAATTGTTTCTGCGGCTATGGATACCGTTACAGAAGCAGGTCTAGCTATTGCAATTGCAAGAGAAGGAGGAATAGGCGTTATTCATAAAAACATGAGTATTCAACGTCAAGCTCAACAGGTAAAACAAGTAAAACGAGCAGAAAACGGAATGATTATAGACCCAATAACTATTTCAAAAGAAGAAACTGTAAACGATGCTCTAAACTTAATGACTAAATATAAAATAGGAGGTATTCCTGTTGTTGACCAATCAAAAAAACTAATTGGAATTGTAACCAATAGAGACTTAAGATTTGAAAAAAGATTAAAAAGAAAAATTAACGAGGTTATGACTTCAAAAAATCTTGTTACAACATCTCAATCTACAAATTTAGAACAAGCAGCAGGCATTTTACAACAACATAAAATTGAAAAACTTCTTGTTGTTGATGACAAATATAAACTTGTTGGTTTAATAACATACAAAGATATAACAAAAGCAAAAGATAGACCGAATTCTTGTAAAGACAACAAAGGTCGCTTAAGAGTTGCTGCCGGCGTAGGAGTAACAAATGATGTTTTTGAAAGAATAAAAGCACTATATGATGCAGGTGTAGATGCAATTGTTATAGACACAGCACACGGACATTCAAAAGGTGTTATTGATACTCTTAAAAATGCTAAAACGAAATTTAAGGGGGTTGATTTTATTGTCGGAAACATAGCAACAGCAAAAGCAGCCATTGATTTAGTGGAAGCAGGAGCAGACGGAATAAAAGTTGGAATAGGACCAGGCTCAATTTGCACAACTCGTATCATTGCAGGTGTTGGCGTTCCTCAACTTTCTGCAATTTATGAAGTTGCAAACGCTGTTAAAAAAATGAATGTTCCGGTAATTGCCGATGGAGGTATAAGATATTCCGGAGATATTGTTAAAGCTCTTGCTGCAGGAGGTTCTTGCGTGATGATTGGTTCATTAATTGCCGGGGTCGAAGAATCGCCAGGAGACACAATAATTTATCAAGGAAGGAAGTTTAAGTCTTATCGAGGAATGGGATCTGTTGAAGCAATGCAAGATGGATCAAAAGATAGATACTTTCAAGACGTTGAAGATGATGTAAAAAAACTTGTTCCAGAAGGAATCTCGGGGCGAGTGCCATACAAAGGAACTTTAACAGAAGTTATGTATCAGCTTATTGGAGGGGTTCGTGCAGGAATGGGGTATTGTGGAGCAAAAAACATTTCAGAACTTCATAAAGCCCAATTTGTAAAAATAACAAATTCCGGAGTTTCTGAAAATCATCCCCATGATATTACTATTATAAGAGAAGCCCCAAACTATAGTAGAAGATAATTAAGTAAAACATCTATTATAAATATAAATGCGCTAACAATTTATTTAATATCAATTAACTAAACAAATATAAAAAAATGAAAAAATTTACATTAATCTTATTATTAGTTTTCTTCTCAACACTAATTTTCGCACAAAAAGAAGTTGTTTTATTAACAGTTGGAGATAAAAAAGTAAGCAAAGAAGAATTTTCATATATTTATAAAAAAAATAATTCAGATAATCTTAACGAACAATCTTTAGACGAATATTTAGAACTTTTTAAGAACTTTAAACTTAAAGTTGTTGAGGCTGAATCTTTAAAAATGGATACTTCTTTAAGTTTTATAAATGAATTGTCAGGATACAGAAATCAACTTGCAAAACCATATCTCACAGAAAGTGTTAAAATTGAAGAGTTTGTGAAAGAAGCATATGATAGAAACAAAACAGAAATAAAACTAGACATTATTTTTATAAAATTATCTAAAAATGCAACACCAAAAGACTCAACATTAGCCTATGAAAAAGCAATGAAAATAAAAGAAAGAATTTTAAAAGGAGAAAATTTTGAAAAAGTTGCTTCTGAAACCTCTGATGATAGGCAAGTTGCTAAAAACAAGGGTCATTTATCATTTCTTCCATCATTACGAATACCATACTCTATTCAAAACCACGCATTTGGTCCCAATAAAAATGAATTATCCAACCCAATAAGAACAGATTTCGGATATTATCTCGTAAAATTAGTGGATTCAAGACCAGCACAAGGATTTTTTAAGGTTTCACATATTATGATTAGTGCTCCAAAGCAAATGAAAGAAGAAGAAAAAAAATTAAAAAAACAAAAAGTAGATAGTATATATTCTCGAATTCTTGCAGGAGACAAATTTGAAGATTTGGTTAAGTTTTCAGATGACAAAGGGACAGCAAAAAAAGGAGGACAGCTTCCAGAGTTCACAACAGGAAGAATGGTTCCCGAATTTGAAAAAGCAGCATTTGCTTTAAATAAGGTTGGAGATATCTCAAAACCTGTAAAAACTCAATTTGGTTGGCATATTATAAAATTATTGGATAAAAGACCACCAGAATCTTTTGAAAAACAAAAAGAAAAATTGAAAAAAGTTGTTGAAAAAGACCCAGACAGAAAAGCCCGAATTAAAAACTATGTAAACAAAAAATTAAAAAAACAATATAATTTTAAGGAAGTAGGAAAATACACAAGTTTTTATAATCTTGTAGATTCAACTGTTTTTACAGGAAAATGGAAAATGCCGTCTCTTAAAATAAAATCAATACTCCTTTTTACTCTTGACAATAAAGATTACTATACTGATGATTTTGCCAAATTTATTGAAGCAAAACAAAAAAGAAAATCAAAAAGAGAAATAAAATCATATGTAGATAAAATGTATAATGATTTTGTTTCACAAAGCTTAAGCGAAACAGAAAAAAACAATCTTGAAAAAAATAATCTAGATTTTAAATATTTAATGCAAGAATATCATGATGGAATGCTTTTGTTTGATTTAATGAAAAATGAAATATGGGACAAAGCATCAGAAGATACTATCGGATTAAAGAAGTTTTATGAAAAAAATATTTCAGACTACAAAAACCAATTAAACTTTGATTTAAGTATTTTTAAATATAAAAACATAAAAACATTTAAACTTGCATCAAAACTACTTTCTAAAAGAGGGAAATATAACGATGATAAACTATTAAAAAAGATAAACAAAAAAGGGGAACTTTTAACTAAAGTTTCAAAAGGAGAATATTCAAAAGGCGAAAATGTTTACGCAGATAAGGTTTTTGAAATGAAGAAAAATAACAAATTGTCTGCAAAACAAAAAATTATAAACCTACCCAAAGAGAAAGTTTTAGTATATATTAACGGAACAAAAATATCAAAACAAAAACCATTTGAAGAAGTAAAAGGAATTGTTATATCCGATTATCAAACAGAGCTCGAAAAAAAATGGATTGAAAACTTAAAGAAAAAATATAAAATTTCAGTTAATCAAAATGTTTTAAAAAGCATTAAAAAATCTTTAAACTTAAAATAAAAAAGAAAGAAACCTTGGTTTTGTTTTTTTACAAATACTACGAAGGATATTAAATTAAATGTAACAATTATTTATGTTAAAACGTTATAAAGTTCTAATTCTAAGTATTGTCTTGCTAATTTTTTCTTGCAATAAGGAAGAAAACAAAACAAAACTTGCACAAGTTTATAATAAAGTTTTATATTTTGAAGATATTCAAGATATAATACCAAAAAACATAAGCCCGGAAGATAGTATTGTAATACTGAAAAACAGAATAGATTTTTGGGTAAAAAAACAAACAATTTTAAAAAGAGCAGAACTTAATTTAACTGAAAAACAAAAAGATATTAGCTCAACTGTTGAAGATTACAGAGCTTCTCTACTAATTGAAAAATACAAACAAGAAATAATAAAAAAAGAAATAGATACTACTATTTCAGAACAAGAAATAGAGAACTATTACAACCAGTTTCCTGAAAGTTTTAAATTAAACGAAGAGGTTGTAAAAGCACTATTGTTTAAGTTTTCTGTTGAAAGTAGTAATATAAACAGTTTTAAAAATGCTTTTTATTTAAATAATGAAGAAAAAATGATTGCATCGGCAGAAAAAAAAGCAAAAAATATTGAAAATTTTAATAATAAATGGACTCAAATTTCTACGGTGCTAAATTTTTTGCCAAATAATTTTAACAACCCTGAAACTATTTTAAAAGCAAGTAAAAAACTGCAAACGAGAGACACTAGTTTTCTGTATTATGTAATTTTTAAAGATTTCAAACTAAAAGGGGAAACAGAACCTTTGGAATTAGCAAAAGACAGAATTAAAATAATACTTTTAAATAAAAGAAAACGAAATATTATAAGAGAGTTAGAGAAAAGAATATATCAAAGTGATATAAAAAATAATAGTATTAAAATTTTCTTGAAAAACAATTAAAAAAACGATTTCAAAATTTGAACCAAATAAAAAATGATAAAAATTTTAAAAACAACATTACTGCTACTTATTTTAAGTTTGCAAGCAATTTCTCAAAACAATTCAATAGACGGAATAATTGCAATTGTAGGAAACAAAACCATTTTGAAATCAGACGTTGAAACCCTCATGCTTCAATATAAATCAAGAGGAGAAACACATGGCGAAAACCTAAGATGTTTTGTTTTTGAAGAACTTCTTTACCAAGCACTTCTTGTAAACCAAGCAAATGTTGACAGTATTGAAGTGTCTGATAATCAGGTAGAAGGCGAGTTAGATAGAAGAATGTCTATGTTTGAAGAACAAATGAACGGTAGAGAAGCAATGGAAGAATATTTTAACAAACCATTCAGTAAAATAAAAGACCATTTCAGGGATGTTGTTAAAGACCAAATACTTTCCCAACAAATGGAGAGCCAAATAACACAAGATATAAAAGTTACACCAAAAGAAGTGAAAACCTTTTTTAAAACTCTCCCAAAAGACAGCCTTCCTCTTGTAGAATCCGAAATTGAAATAGCACAAATTGTTATACACCCTGTTATTAAAGACTCACAAATAAAAAAAATTAAAAAATCTCTTAAAGAATATATTGACAGAGTAAAAAAAGGAGAAGAATTTGGTTTTCTTGCAAGTTTATATTCTGATGATGTAGCTTCTGCTGCAAACGATGGAGATTTAGGCTGGGTAAGAAGAGGAGACTTAGTTCCCGAATTTGCAGCAGCAGCCTTTGAATTAGAAAAAGAAGGAGAACTTTCAAAAATTATAAAAACAGAATTTGGCTACCATATTATTCAATTTTTAGAAAGAAAAGGAGAAAGAATACATATCAGACACATACTTAAAATACCAAAAGCTTTAAGCTCTGAGAAAAGGAAAGCAAAGACAACATTAGACAGTATTGCAAAAATTATAAGGAATAAAGAAATGACATTTGAAGAGGCTGCAATAAGGTATTCTACTGATGAAGAAACAAATAAAAGTGGAGGAATTGTTATAAACCCTTATACTGGAACATCAGGTTTTAAAAGCAGTCAATTAGATGCTGCAACAAACTATATTTTAAAACAAATGAATGCAGGAGAAATTTCTCAATCATACGAAAGCAGAAGTATGAAAGGAAAACCCGAAATAAAAATAATAAAACTTATAAATAAAACAGAACCCCATATTGCAGACATAAAAACTGATTATCAGCTTATTAGTGATATGTCAAAACAAAAAAAGAAAGATATAATAGTTAGTAATTGGATTAAAAAAGTTCAAAAAACAACTTATTTTAAAATAGACGAAGATTACCGGAACTGTAATTTTAAATACAAAGGATGGTTCTCCAAATAAATAACAGAACTTAATATATAAAAAAGATGATAAAATTTAAAGATGATGTTGAGGCTGTAAATGCTTTAAAAAGAACATATGAAAATTTCTTTTCTGAAATTAATAAAGTTATATACGGACAAGATGATGTTATAAAAGAAGTATTAATTTCTATTTTTAGTAATGGACATTGTCTTTTAATTGGTGTCCCGGGTCTTGCAAAAACATTACTTGTAAATACTTTGGCAGAAGTTTTAGGATTAGAATATAAAAGAATACAATTTACACCAGATTTAATGCCCTCAGATATTATAGGAACTGAAATTTTAGACGAAAACAGAAAATTTAAATTCCTTAAAGGACCACTGTTTGCAAATATTGTTTTAGCCGATGAAATAAACAGAACACCACCAAAAACACAAGCAGCTCTTTTGGAAGCAATGCAAGAAAAAAACGTTACGGCAGGAGGAATAAAATATGAGCTTGGAAAACCATTTTTTGTTCTTGCAACTCAAAACCCTATTGAACAAGAAGGAACATACCCTCTACCGGAAGCTCAATTAGATAGGTTTATGTTCAATATCTGGTTAGATTATCCAAAATTTGACGATGAAATAAAAATTGTTCAAGAAACAACAAAAGAGAAGTCAATTAAATTAGAAAATATTGTAACAGGAGAAGAAATTATTTACTTCCAGCAACTTGTAAGAAGAATACCAATTAACGACAATGTTTTAAAATATGCAGTTAATTTAACGGTTGCCACACGCCCGGGAACAGAAAAGGCAAACGATATTGCAAACAAATACTTGGAATGGGGAGCAGGGCCGAGAGCATCTCAATATCTTGTGATAGGAGCTAAAGCTCACGCAGCTCTTAATGGAAAATTCTCTCCAGATATTGATGATGTTAAAGCAATTGCCCTGCCGGTTCTTAGGCATAGAATTATAAGAAACTATAAAGCCGAAGCAGAAGGAATTTCTGTCGAAGATATAATTAATCAATTATTATAGGCTTACATAATTTAAAACGTGAAAAAATTCACTATTTTTATATTAATTGCTTTGTTTTCGGTATCAGCTTTTTCTCAAAAAAAAATTGATTTCGACTCTAAATACCTTTTTACAACAGAAGATCTAGGTGTTGACATTAAAATACTAACAGATAGCGTTGTATTCAAGCATGACAATTCAGTTATGTATTGTGATAGTGCCCTTTTTAACTACGGGAAAAGTTATTTTGACGCATTTGGAAATATAAAAATTATTAAACCCCCCAAGGGAGAAGAAACAGATACTGTCTTCTTGTATGGAGACACTCTTCATTATTCCGGAAAAACAAAACAAGCAAAAGTTAGAAACAATGTTATTCTTAAAAAAGACAGTTTAACACTTTTAACAGACAGTTTAGACTATGACCTCAACAAAAACATAGGACACTATTTTAATAATGGAACAACAATAAATGGGGAAGATACTTTAACAAGTGTTTTTGGATACTATTATGCAGATGATGATGAGTTTTTTTTCAAAAAAAATGTTGTTGTAAAAAACCCAAGATTTAAGATGTATTCTGACACCCTAAAACACAACACTGTTGAAAAAATAACTTATTTTATCGGTCCCACTGAAATTATAAGCGATTCAAATTATATTTATTGTGAAAACGGATGGTATAATCACAATAAAGATGTATCCCAATTTAATAAAAACGCATATCTCAAAAGCAAAGAACAAATACTTAGGGGAGACAGTTTATATTACGATAGAAATTTGGGAATTGGAAAGGCTTATAATAATGTAGTTTTTGAAGACACTATTCAAAATGTTATGTTGTTGGGACAGGATGGTTTATATTTAGAAAAAACCGGATATTCAATGATGACAGACAGTGCTCTTTTTATTCAAGCAGGTGAAACAGACTCTTTATATATGCACGCTGACACACTAGAATCCTACAAAGACTCAATTCTTCTCAATGAAAAATATGAAGTTTATCGAATAATTAGAGCATTTAAACACGTTAAAACTTTTAAAACAGACTTCCAATCAAAATGCGATTCTCTTGTTTATAACCTGAAAGACTCTGTTATTGAAATGCACATTAACCCTGTAATGTGGTCAGACTCTAATCAATTGTCTGCCGATTATATTGAAATTCTTACAAAGAAAAATGAAATTGATAGGGTAGATTTGAAAAATAAAGCATTTATAATTTCGCAATCAGACTCTATAAGGTTTGATCAAATATTCGGAACAAACATGATTGCATATGTTGACGACAAAAAACTTTCCCAAATTGATGTCATTGAAAATGGCAAATCTATATATTTTATCAGAGATGACGATAAAAGACTAATTGGAGTAAATTTTATAGAATGTGCTGATATGGAAATTTACATGAAAAATAGCACAGTAGATAAAATTTGGTTCTTTGATAAGCCTGTTGGAAAAATTCACCCCCCTCTTACACTAAGTATTGAAAAAACAATTTTGCCAGATTTTAAATGGGATATTGAATATAGGGCAACAAAAAAAGAAGATATTTTTATTTGGAAAAAAGAGATTAAAAAACAAGATTTTTCTTCCGAAAAAAGTGAAAAAGAAAATACCAAAGAAGATATTGATAGTCAAAAAGATAACTCGTCAAAAGGTGTAAAAAAAGAGCGAATGTAATATCGCTCTTTTTTGTTTTTTGTCTTTTAGTATTCGTCCTCATTAAAGAAAAAGTCGTCTTTACTCGGATAGTCAGGCCAAATATCTTCAATACTATCATAACTCTCTCCCTCATCTTCAATCTCTTGAAGGTTTTCAACAACTTCTAATGGTGAGCCTGAGCGAATTGCAAAATCAATCAATTCTTCTTTTGTTGCAGGCCAAGGTGCATCTTCTAATTTTGATGCTAATTCTAATGTCCAATACATTTGTACTTAATTTAATTAATGTATATTCCCCTTTTTTTTGGGATGCAAATATATAAAAAAAAATAAAACAAAAAATTTTTCCTGTTTTTTTTTGTAAAAGCTCGAATTTGCTATGGTTTCCACACAATTTCTTTTGCTTTTGTTTCTTTTGAAATCTTTCTTGCCAAAACAAATAAATAGTCAGATAGCCGGTTCAAATATTTAATTATAACTAAGTCAATATTTTCAATATTTTGTAGTTCAACAACTTTTCTTTCTGCTCTTCTGCAAACACTTCTGCAAACATGGCATAGAGCTGTAGCTTTGTTTCCTCCGGGAATTATAAAGTTTTTAATAGGAGGAAGCTCAAGATTTAATCGGTCAATTTCTTTTTCAAGAAACACAACATCTATCATAGTTATTTCCGGAACTTTAAATGATGTTTTGCCCTTAACTGCCAATATAGAGCCAACATTATACAACTTATTTTGAACATTAATAAGAACCTTTGTGTGTGAAATGTTAATTTCTGATGCAGCAAGTAAACCGATAAATGAATTTAGTTCATCTGTTGTTCCATAGGCTTTAATTCTTAAATCAGATTTGCTTACCCTACCTCCGCTAAAAAGTGAAGTGTGCCCCTTATCTCCTGTCTTTGTATAGATTTTCATTTTTAAAACTTAAAATTTTATGGTTCTAATCTTATTTATGTGGTAACTGTTTATTCTGTATTATAAAAAATGGATATTTCTTAAATGTTTTTAAATCATATAAAGTAAAATTATTCAATAAGATAATGCTTTAAAATAAATGTTAAGTATATGGTAACAAGACTGTTAATGTTTATTATATTCTTTTTTTCAACATTGTATATTTTTAGCATTATATAGTTGTATAATTCAAAACGATTTTATAAATACTATTACCTTAAAGGGACTTCTAAAAATTCATTCGCATCAAGATTTTTAGAAATTTTAGAAGCCTCCTTAAGATTTAATTTTTCAGCTAAACCCTTTATATAACCAAATTTATTAATGCTCACAATGGGCATCATCTTTCTCATTATGATTACATAAATTTGCAGAAGTTTTTAAATTCCCCGAAAGGAAATCTAAAACAATTTTTTCCGGAACATCAACTGGTGCACCAGTAAAAACATTTATGTTTTTAGAGTTTAAGATGTCAATTGCTTTTTTTCCTATTCCGCCGGTTATTAAATCCGTAACCTTAATTTCTGCTAACCAATTTGGAATAGCCCCAACTTCATGTGGCGGCGGAGTTTTAATTTCTTCTTTAATAACGTTTACCCCTTCGGTATAAAAAACATAAAACTTGGGGGCATGACCAAAATGTGCAGATAAAACTCTATTTGAGACAGGTATTGCTAACTTTTTCATTTTTTTATTAATATTACAAGGCAGAACTATATTTTTCAATACAATATTATTGAAAATTTGACACAAATCAAAAAAATATATATTTTTGAAAGATGAATAAAAATTTAATAATAATTACTGTCTTTTTTTTTCATTCTTTTTCTTTATATTCTCAAACATCAATAGGAATAAAAACAGGAATTAATTTGTCAAAAGCTGTTTACTTAAATCATAACAGCAACAATCTTATAAAACCTATTAGGAAAATAAAACCAGGTTTTGTTGCTGGTGTTTTTGTTCATAAAAAACTAAATAAAATTTTAGCAGTACAAGCCGAAATTTTGTATAGCCAAAAAGGATTAAAAACAAAGCAAGAACCCCACAATAAGACTGTAAATACAATGAATTTTATAGAAACACCCTTTTCTGGGCATTATTCCTTATTTGAAAACAGCTTTTCTTCTTTTGATATTTACATAGGTGCTTATGCTGCATATTGGACAGATGGCAAATATAAAAATACAGACTTGGCAAATTCTCAAACTGTAAAAATAAAAGTAGATTTTAATAACAAAGATTATAAATATAGTAGAGTAGATTATGGACTTTTAGCTGGCATAACTTACCACATGAGGACAACAGACCTTTTTGTTAGATATACTCATAGTATGTCTGGAAGTTCAAGTGAAAACACTGATGCCCTTTCAAATAAAGTGTTTTCTTTTGGAATGAATTATTTAATCTTTTGAAGATTTTTTATTATAGTCCAACCTATTGTTAAATTCACTGGCAAAGAAAAATGTTGTTTTAATCAAAATGTTGAAAATCAGCTAAATATAAGATGATAAATTTTTTTTGTCTGACTTTATTACCCCTGACTTAAGTTGGGTTTATAAATGCCCATATTTATGGGCATTTTGCTTCTTTTTTAGTTAAAATGAGAATTGAAATTGTTAAATCTTATAAACTGTGTTGAAAAATAAAACTATGACTTTGCATTCGAAATTAAATAGCTTAAATTTATTTCATTAAAATATTTTATTAACTTTATCGTTCAAATCAATATTAACTAACTAAAAAACAATAATATGAAAAAAATAATAATATTTTTATTTGCTATTTTCTCAATACTTATACTAAATGCCCAAAAAATAGGCTTAAAAGTTGGGCTTAATATGTCTGGTGTTAATACTAACATTGAGCTTACCGAAGAAAATGCAAAAGAACTTTTACCTGGTTTTAGTGGGGGGTTAGCATTTGACTATACTCCCAACAAACTAGGTTTAAGGGTTGAGGCTCTTTATTCTCAAAAAGGATATAAACTAACCGTAAATTCTACCGTTGATGGAACAGATGTTGTAAATAATTTTTCTTTAAAATTAAACTATATTGAAGTTCCAATTTTATTAAAATATAAACTAGGACCTGCATACATAACAGCAGGGCCATATTTAGCCTATGCAATGGACGGAAAAGAAATTGCAACAATTACTGTTGATGGAAAAAAAATTGCAGAAGAGCAATATGCAGATTATGGGGCAACTCCTTCAAACGACGTATTTAAAGGAAAAGAATTTAGTGGAGACGATATAACATTTAAAAGAACAGACTTAGGAGTGAATGTTGGGTTAGGAGCAGAATTTTTAATGTTTTTTACTGAAATAAGATATGGAAAAGGGCTAACAAATATTAACGAACTTAAAGATGCTTCTGTCAATAAATACACAAAAAACTATACAATTACATTTTCTGTAGGTATATTATTAGGAAAATAAAACAACAATAAACAGCCAATACCCATAAGCTAAGCCCCAACTGTTAAAATGTGTTAAGATTTTCTTGCTTGGTATAAAAATAATTCCTAAATTTGCCCAAATTATTAATTAAAAAAACAATACATTATGAGAAAATTATTAATTGTTGCAGTAGCAACTATGTTTGCATTTACTATGAATGCACAAAAATTTGGAGTAAAACTTGGTGCAAATATGTCTGGTTATTTAACAAACTACGATACATCAAAAGATTCTAAAATGGGAAAAGGTTTAAACATTGCTGCTCTTGCAGAACTTCCTGTTAGCGATGCAATGGGTTTAAGAATAGATTTAGGTTTAAATCAGTTAGGATCCGATTCTAAGTCAGAAGAGGGAGAAAACTCCTTTAAATCTCAAACAAATATAAATTATCTTAAACTTGGGGTTTCTCCAAAGTTTGCATTCGGGCCTGCTTATGTTGCAGTTGGTCCTTATTTCGGATATGCAATTAGCGGAAAAACTAAATGGGAAAGAAAATCCGGAAGTGAAACAACTTCTGGAACTGAAAATTTTTTCACATATGAGGATGAAAATGGCAAAGAAGTTAAAGATGAATTTTACAAAAAAACTGATCTAGGTCTTAATTTAGCTGTTGGAGCAGATTTTGATGCATTGTTTGTTGAGTTTAATGTTGGTATGGGAATGACTAATTTTTTCAACAAAGATGATAAAGGATATAAAGGATGGACTGATTATGCAAAACAGCTTAATGAAGCTAATGCTGATGCTTCTGACTATAATTTCCATGAGGGAACAAAAGCAGTTGAAATGCCAAAAGCAAAAAATCTTTTCTTTGGTCTTTCTGTAGGTTATATGTTTGGAGAGTAATATTCCAAAAAGTAAATAAAATATATATTTGTCCGGTTGCTTTAAGTAACCGGACATTTTTGTATTGTTTCCAATATATTATACTGCTTGGCAAAAGATAAGAAACCGAAAAATGTTTTTTTATTTAAACCTGAGTTTTGAAATTACAGGAACTACCTTCAAGAAAATTTGATAAATTTTCAAAATAAGGAAAGTAAAGAATAAATTTGTTTCCAAAAATAAGCGGGTTTTATGAAAAACAGGGCAATGTTAAGTTTTTGCATACAATAACATCATTATAAGGAGCTTATAACTTTTAGAACATTCCTTTTTGCTGCTTGTATGAAAACAGATATATCAATAAAATAATTAACCAAGATTTATGTCTTGGATGCAGATAAATACGTAAATACAATTAACTGATAAAACAGTTTTCTTATACGGTAAAATAATATGGATACACCAAAAATGTCAATAATCCTTCCCTTTTATAATGCTGAAAAAACTTTACTTTTTTCTGTAAATTCAATTTTAAACCAAACATTTAAAAACTACGAACTCCTTTTGGTAAATAATAATTCATTAGATAGCAGTTATAATATCGCAACTAATCTTGCAAAAAAAGATAAGAGAATTATTTTGCTAAACGAGAAAAAACAAGGGGTAGTTTTTGCCACACAAAAAGGTTTTGAAAATATTAAAACAAACATAATTGCTAGAGCAGATGCCGACGATTTTTGGTATCCAAAAAAGTTAGAATTACAATATAATTATCTTAAAAAACACCCCGAAATAGATGTTATAAGTTGCAAAGTAAATTTCAAAGGAGATTTAGCAAACGACGGAATGTTATCTTTTGTAAAAGAAACAAACCAACTTTTAATACACAAAGAAATTGCAATAAACAGGTTTTCAGAACTGCAAATAATTAACCCAACAATAATGTTTCGCAAAGAAACTGCATTAAAATATGGCTTATATAAAGATGGCAACTTTCCCGAAGATTATGAAATGTTTTTACGCTGGATTGAAAACGGTGTAAAATACCACAAACTTAAAAAAACTCTTCTCGATTGGTACGACTCTGAAACTAGATTAACTCGCACAGATAAAAGATACTCTTTTGAAGCCTTTTATAAAATAAAATCGGCATATTTATATCGGTATTTAGAAAAAAACAATTCCTTTTTTCCCAATATTGTTGTGTGGGGAGCAGGCAAAAGAACAAAAAGACGTACAAAAACCCTTTCAAAACTTGGCATTAATATCAAATATTTTATTGATGTTGATAAGAAAAAAATTAACGGAAATGATGTTGTAAGTTATAAAAGCATAAGTGTTAAAGATGAAATATTTATAATAAGTTTTGTTAATAACAAAGGAATGAGAAAAGAAATTAGAAAATATTTACTTTCAAAAGGATTTACAGAAGGAAACAACTTTATCATTGCATAACTTCATAAAAAGTGTTTAAAAAAACGTCTTTAACCCATATTATTCATAAACCCCAACAAATATACATTTAAAATGCTTACTAACAGGCCAAATATACAAATAGCCTAAATTTGAGCTGTTATTTTTACACAAGGTACATTTTTTCTTTTCCTGAGGTCTTTTCTTTAAACAGAAAAGAATGTTGCAA
>CAMZKL010000007.1 GCA_947311255.1 uncultured Chlorobiota bacterium
GGAGGACAATCTTCAAAAGCAACACCAACAGCTGCAATTGCAAAATTTGCTGCATCTGGTAAAAAAATTAGAAAGAAAGATTTAGGAGCAATTTCTATGTCTTATGGTTATATTTATGTTGCTCAAATTTCAATGGGTGCAAGTCAGGCACAAACAATGAAAGCAATTAAAGAAGCAGAAGCATATCCAGGACCTTCATTAATTATTGCATACTCACCTTGTATTGCACATGGACTGAGAAAAGGTATGCACCAAGTACAAGATGAAGAGAAAATGGCAGTTGCATCTGGATATTGGACTAATTATCGTTTTGACCCAAGATTAGAAGAGGCGGGTAAAAATCCATTCCAATTAGACTCAAAACCACCTAAGTTTGAATTGTTTAAAGAATTTATGTTGGGTGAAGTAAGATTTAATTCTCTGTTCAAATCATTCCCTGATCAAGCAGATGAATTATTTGCAGCAGCTGAGGACAATGCAAAATGGAGATATAATTATTATAAGCGTCTTTCAGAAATGGAATTCTAGTATCTTTTAGCTTAGATTAAATAAGTTGTCGTGCCACCTTTTGGGGTGGCACGATTTTTATTTAGGGCTTGTTGAAAAGCTCAGATATGCGTTTGTCTTTCGGTATTTTTAGATGAAGATGTATATAAATACATCAAATTGAACAAGGTACAAAAAAGCCGAATAGCTGAATAGCAAAATGTTATAAAGTAAATGAAAGTTAAAATTACATTTACTCTTCATAAACCTGTTATTTGCACTTGCACTTTTGTATATAATCAACTAGTTATAAAAATGTTTTCATTTTTATATTAATAATTTTTTCAAAAGAATTGAAAACGAATTTGCCATCTTTAAATTTTGGTGGACCAATTGTTAATTTGTTTTTTGAAATTCCAAAAGGTTCGTCGGGGAATCCAACAGAAGTTCTGTCGAACTCTCCGTTATTATTTTCATCATGAAATAATGAGACTGCATATGTTCCATAGTCTATGTTTGAAAATATAACATAAGCTTTTTTGTTTTTAATGTTTACTTCTTTTAATTGACTTGCCTTTGAGACACTCTTTAAAAACCATTCTTTATCTTTTTCATTATATAGCGCAACTTTTATGCTTCCTTTATTACTGCGAATGTCAGTAATTACGATTTTTAGAGTTCCTTTTTGAGCATTTAGGAATATACTCAATGCTATAAATAATATAAGAAAGAAATATTTTTTCATGTGTCTAAAACTGTTTAATTGCTTGATGTAGAATAAGTTGGTTGTGTGTTTATGTTTGTAAAAACTGTGTTGCTCTGCAAATAGGAACACTTGCTTTATTTTACAATAAACCAATGTACTAGATTATAGTCATCCCCTTTGGTTGCAATGTCTTTGTCATGGGTGTTTCATTAGTAATAATATAAATTAATTAAATAGGAATTTCTAAAACGTAGAAATAAGTTTTTTTATTTTAACAAGTTTAACTAAAAGTTCTTCAACAAGGGTAAGGTTTAACATATTTGCACCATCAGATTTTGCAATTGAAGGATTAGGATGGGTTTCTAAAAAAATGCCATCTGCTCCAACAGCTATCGCAGCTTTTGCAATAGTTTCAATCATTTCCGGTTGCCCACCGGTTATGCCGGATGATTGGTTTGGTTGTTGAAGTGAGTGCGTAATATCTACAATTACAGGATATTTATTTTTTTGCATAATTGGTACCGATCTGAAATCGACAACTAAATCTCCATATCCAAACATTGTACCTCTATCTGTTTGCATTATGTTATTATTTCCAGCTTGTTTCACTTTTTGAACCGCAAACTGCATAGATTCAGGAGACATAAACTGACCCTTTTTTATATTTACAAATTTTCCAGTTTTTGCAGCTGCAATTAATAAATCTGTTTGTCTTGATAAAAATGCAGGTATTTGTAAAACATCAACATATTTAGCAGAAATTTTTGCATCTTCTTCTGTATGAATATCTGTTACAATAGGAACATTATATTTATTTTTAACTTTTCTTAATATTTCAAGAGCTTTTATATCTCCTATTCCTGTAAATGAATTTATATTTGAACGATTAGCCTTTTTAAATGAAGCTTTAAAAATAAATGGAATTTTTAATTTATTTGTAAGGTTTATTAGGTGTTCGGCAATTTCGAATACATTTTCTTCACTTTCAACAACACATGGACCTGCTAACAGGAAAAAGTTGTTTTCGTTTGTGTATTTAATATTTGGTATTTTGTTTATCATATAACTATTTTATTTATATTTATTTCCCCAACGTTTTTTTTGTAATTCTTCACTTTTTTTTTCGTGTGGATTGTTTTGTGTTTTATAAAATATTGATCCAGAAATATCATCTGGTAAATATTCTTGATTTATAAAGTTTTCATTAAATGAATGAGCATACTTATAATCTTTTCCATACCCAATTTCTTTCATTAGTTTTGTGGGTGAATTTCTAAGATGCAAAGGTACAGGTAGATTACCTGTTTTTTTCACTATTTCTTGTGCATTGTTAATTGCCTCATAAGCAGAATTACTCTTAGGAGAATTTGCCAAGTAAATTGTAGTTTCTGATAAAATTATTCTTGATTCGGGAAAACCAATAATATTTACAGCACTAAAACAGTTATTCGCTATTAATAAGGCGTTTGGGTTTGCTAGTCCAATATCTTCGGCAGATAGAATTAGCAATCTTCTTGCAATAAATTTTACATCTTCACCTCCCTCAATCATTCTAGCAAGCCAATAAACTGCTGCATTTGGATCACTTCCTCTTACAGATTTTATAAAAGCTGAAATTATATCGTAATGCATTTCGCCTTTTTTGTCATAACTTGCAATGTTTGTTTGAAGACTTTTAACAACGTTTTTGTCATTAATTATAATATCTTCATTTTCGGAAAATGAGTTTATTGTTAGTTCAATAATATTATAAAGTTTTCGTGCATCTCCTCCGGAATACATGAAAAGAGCATGAGTTTCTTTAATTTTAATTTTTTTTGTTTTCAGCTCTACATCATTGTTTACAGCATTATCTAGAAGTTTTTTGAGATGTTTTTTTTCTAGTGATTTTAAAATATAGACCTGACATCTGGAAAGCAAGGCAGAAATAACTTCAAAAGACGGATTTTCAGTGGTTGCACCAATTAGTGTTATTGTTCCGTCTTCAACTGCTCCTAATAGAGAGTCTTGTTGAGATTTGCTGAACCTGTGAATTTCATCTATGAAAAGAATTGGGTTTGGACGAGAAAAAAATGCTTGGCTTTTTGCTTTGTTTATTACTTCTCTTACATCTTTCACTCCTGAATTTACAGCACTAAGTATGTAAAAAGGCCTGTTTAGAGTGTTTGAAATTATTTTTGCCAATGTTGTTTTTCCAACTCCGGGAGGCCCCCATAAAATAAATGATGGAAGGTTTCCTGTTTCAATAATTTTACGTAAAACAGAATTTTTACCAACAAGATGTTCTTGTCCGATATAACCTTCTAATTTTTTAGGTCTGAGGCGTTCTGCAAGAGGTAAGTTTGAGATAATATGTTTTTTTAAAATTAAACAAAAATAGTAAAAAAAAGAGAAGGCGTCAATGCCTTCTCATAAAATTATATAAAATATATTTTATTAGTTCTTCATATCAAAACTAACATCAATTTGATTTCCACTTTTGTCAAATACAACAATAAATGCGTCAGGAACTGTTGACATAAGTAGTTGGTCTCTTAACGAAACAGCTTGAGAGTATGAACCAAATGAGCCTACCCAATATTTGTAATAATAATTTGTGTAAACTTGTTCAATTTCAGATGTGTTTGGATATTTAGTTTGTAGCTCGTAATTTGAAAGTTGGGTTTTAGATGCAGCAATTTGTACTTTAAAAGTATAGTCCGAAGATGCCTGAATAACAACTTCTCTTTTCTTTTCTTCTTCGGCTTTTAGTTGACGAATCATTGCTCTTGCATTTGTTACATATTTTCCAGAAGAAAAACTGTCTATATAATCTTTATATGCTTCAATAGTATTAATATTTTGAGCGTTTGCCCATGCTGCATTATCTTTTTCAACAGCCTCTTTCTTTTTTCCTTGATTTAAGACTAAATCAAGAGCTTCTTTTTGTTTGTTAATAGCATTTTCTTTTAGGGAATGAGCTTCTTTAATTGCTGTTTTTAATTTTGCAGAAGGCATTTTTTTTAGAGTTTTTTTATTACCTATTGTCTTGTTATATTTTGACATTTTTTTCTCTGCATCTACAACCATTTTAACTGCTTCATTGTTAAGTGCAGTGGCTTCTGTGTGGTCTCCATCGTCAAAGAAATCAGCAGCTACAATAATTTCAGAATAAACTGTGGAAGCATCTTGGTATGCTTTTAAATATTCTTTTTCAGCTTGAATTCTAAATTTTTTGGCTTCCCAAGTTTTCTTGTCAAATTTGCTTGCTTTTGTTTTTTTCTTTTTTTTCTTCTTCTTTTTCTTTTTTGTATATTTTGCTTCGATTTTTTCAGCTAATTTTATTTTTTTATCTCCTTTATCAATATGTTTTTCAGCTTTCTCTAAAACTTTTTTCTGAGAATCGTTAAATAAACCCTCTGCTGCGGAATATGTTATTTCTTGCCCGAAAGCAGCTCCTGAAAAAATAAAAAAAATTAATCCGATGAATAATACTTTTGTTAACTTCATGATTTTGGTTTTTGTTAAGATATGATTTTAAGTTTGAGCAATAATATTGCCAAGTTTTAATTTGTGTATGAGTTTTGTCTTTTTTTATAGATTTGTTTACAAAAACTAATACAAATTTAACAATATATATTAATCTTTAAACTTTTCTTATTAATTTTTTATTGTTTAGTGATGCTATTGTTTATTTTTTTTTATTCTGCTAGGGTTTTTATTTATAAAATCTTTCCAACTTTTATAAGTTCCTCCTCCAAGAACTTTAGATTGATAGTGGTGGCAAACAGCAACAGCAAGCCCGTCTGTGGCATCTAATTTATCTGGTATTTTTTCAAATTTAAGAATGTTTTGTAGAAAAACAGCAACTTGTTCTTTTGAAGCATTACCATTTCCTGTAACTGCAACTTTAATTTTTCTTGGAGCATATTCAAATATGTCAACATTTCTAGCAAGTGCAGCTGCAATAGAAACTCCTTGAGCTCGTCCTAATTTTAACATTGATTGAACATTTTTACCGAAAAATGGTGCTTCAATTGCAAGTTCATTAACATTATATTCGTCTATTAGTTGGGTTGTTCTATGAAAAATCATTTTTAACTTTTCGTATGGGTCTTTTATCTTTGATAAATCAAGATATCCAAAGTTTTCTAACTGTGGAGTTTTTTTTATGACGTTTATTACACCATATCCTGTAAAAATAGTTCCAGGGTCAATTCCCAATATTGTTTTAGTTTCAGACAAAATTAATTTTGTATTTGGTTAAGTATTTTTTTTGATAGATTTCTAGAAACAGGAACTGTAAAACTTAAATGATTAAATGTTAATTTATAGCCTTGTGCATTTCCTGTTACTTTTTTCAGCTTGGATAAGTTTACTATGTATGATTTATGACAACGAATTATATTTGAGTGTTTTTCAGTTATATCTTCTGTATTTTTTAGTGTATTTCTAATCATTTCTTTGATTAATTTGTCATTTTCTTCATAATAAACATTTATATAGTTACCATTTGCTTCAATCACAAGTAATTGATTTATATTAATACTCAACATGTTTCTTTTATTGTTTGAGTATATAGAAATTTTTTCTTGAGGAGTACTCCTTTTCTTTATTTTTTGTATTGCAATTTCAGCATTTTTTATGTTTTTTTTAAGCAAAATATTTTGATAAACAAGTACCATAATAGATACAGGAAAAATTCCTAAAATAAAAACAGACATCATCGAAAAAATAAGTGTTCCAGCATATGTTTCTGTTTCAAAAGGCGGGCAATAGTTACAAAAAACTGCACTGTATGGGATGTTTAACAAAGCAATTAAAAAAAGGGTGGTTGTAATATGGATAATCTCTTTCCCTGTTGTCCATTTTTCCTTATTGTGAAATTTTTTAAAGATTACAGGAAAGATTACAAATGTTATCAGCATTGACAAAAAAGTTATAAAACCATAGCCTAAGAGGAAAATAGTTTTGTGCTTATGTGTTAGGTTTGGTATGTCAAAAGGTTTTAATATTAGAAGAAAAAGCCCTATAAAAACACCAAATAAGGCAGCTATAAAAATCTTTTTTTTAATAGACTCTTCGTGTGGGTATGGTTTGTTTAAGGTTTTGAAAATTGGCATTAAATAAAATGATTATACTTATTTTAGTTTATTTTGGAGTTCTTTTTGAAGGTCTTTAAGTTCGTCTATTTGGAATTTTAATTCTGTTTCTCTGGCTTTTAGCTCTTCTGTTCTCATTATAAGTTCGGTATTGTCGTAACCCATTAAAACTATTTTAATAGTTTCATTATTAGTGTTACAAACAGCTGTAAAAGTTCCTTTTACAAATATCTTTTTGTTGTTTTTTCCAATAAAAGGAAACTCTCCGGTTATGTGTTTTCCCTGAAGAAGTAATTTCCATAAGTTTTTGTATTTGTCAGATTTTGCAAATTCTTCAGAAATTATTATTTTATGATTTTTGGAAATTAGTTCTTCTTTTTTATACCCGAAGAGAGTTGTAAATATTTCATTTACATCTTCTATAGTTCCTTTTGTATCAAATTCGGCAATAAGGTTTGTTTGTTTTATGCCATCAAATCTACTTTTTGATATTGCTTCTTTTTCTGCAAGTTCAAATGATTTTTGGATTATTTTTTCTTGTTGTTCAGAAGATTCCTTTTGCAATAACTGCATATCTTGAATTTGGAAAAATAGTTCTGTTTCTATTGCTTTTAATTCTTCTGATTTTATCAATAACTCTGTTGTGTCAAAGCCTATGAAAAATATATTTGAAGTTCTTCCACTTCTGTTTTTTATAGCGGTAAATGTTCCTTGTAAAAATATTTTTTCTTTGTTTTTAGTAATAAAGTTAAAATTTCCATGAACATGAATGCCTGATTTTAAATCTTTCCATATTTTTTTATAACTTTCAGATTCTAAAAATTGTTTATTGAATAAAATGCTTTGTTGTTTTGAAATAATTTCATTTTCTGAGTATCCGAATAAGTTTAAAAATATTTTGTTAGTTGAAATAATTTTACCGTTTAAGTCTAATTGAAATGTAATGTTTGTTTGATTTATACCTTCAAATCTACTTGATGAAAGAGCTTCTTCTTCGGCAATTTCTTCAATTTTTTTAGCAAGCTCTTTTCTTTGTTTCATTGCGGTTTCAACAGCAGAATGTAGAGTTTTTTCATTGGCTTTTAGCATTTCATTAGTGTTTTCTAAAATATATTGCTTTCTTTCTGCTTCTTTATGCGATTTATTTATGTCTTCAATGTTTTGGCGTAATTGAGCTTCTCTTTCTTTTAGTTCGTTTTCAAGTTTTTTTGCATCTGTTAAATCAGTTGCCATTGTTAATATGTACAAAATTTTGTCGTTACTATCAATAATTGGAGCATATACAACAGAAAACCAAAATTCTTTTTCATTTAAAATAATGTGCTCATTTCTTTGGATGTTTTCTCCTGAAACTAATTTGTCCCAAAATTTTTCATATTCTTCGTCATTTTCAGAAAGAATAAAATCTTTATAGTCAGTATCAATAAGTTCTGATTCGGGGATTCTTAATAATTCTAATAATCTTCTGTTAACAGAAATAATTTTACCGTCAGTGTTAATGTCAATAACTAATGATGATGTGTCAATTGCAGATAAAATTCCGGACATTTCTGCACTTCTTCTTGAAGATTCTTCCTGAACTTGTTGTAATTCTTCAAAGTTTTTCCTCATTTCTTCCTCTTGAACTTTCATAAGTTCGGTTTGTTTTTGAGATTGTTCAAAAAGTTCAGCAGTTTTCTGATTTATTTTTGTAATTGACAGGAATGAGGCAATATTTCCAGATAATGTTTCAACGAAACTAATTTCATGATTTTTAAGATTGTTGAACGAAGCAAGTTCTATAACTCCAATAACTTCATCTTCTATAATCATTGGTGTAATTAAAAGACTTCTGGGAACAGAGCTACCAAGTCCGGAAGTAATTGTAATGTATGTTTCTGGTATTTCAGTCATGTAAACTGTTTCTTTTTCAATAGCAACAGTTCCAACTAGACCTTCTCCCGGCAAAATTATTTTTGTTTTCTTTTTTTTGTGTCCATATGCGTATGATGCTGTAAGTTCAAGAAAATTGTCGTTTTCGTCGTTCTTAAAAACAAAAACACCTCCTTGGTTTGCATTAACAAATTTAACTAGTTCAGATATTAAGGCTTCTGACATTTCTTTAATGTTTCCTTGATTTTGTCTTAGAATATCATTAAATTTTGTTAGACCTTCGTTTGTCCAAGTTCTTATTTTGTCTTCTTGATTTCTTTTTTCTGTTTCTTTGTTTGCAGAAACAAGGTTCTTTCTCATGTCTATTAATGAATTTCCTAATGTGTCTTTTTCACTTAAAGGCTCATATTCTTTTTCATATTTTCCTTGACCAATTGAAAAAGCAAATGCGGAAGTCTTTTTTAAACCTTCAATTAGGTTATTTACACTTTTAGAAATTTCAGATACCTCATCATTTCCTTCGTAGTTTAATTTCTCATCTGGAAGAATACCTAGACTTAAAGGTTTAATAAATCTTTTTAGACGATTTAAAGGGGTAACAATTGAATTTGAAAATCTGAGAAAAAGAATTAAAAAAAGTATTGAGATGGCACCAAATAGAATAAAAATTAATGTTTTAGTGTTTTGGTGTTTTTCTTTTCTTTTATTATTAACAATTTTCACAAAATTTTCAAGAGGTTTAAATTTTAAATTTCGCAATTTTCCTTCTAGCCCTTCTTTGTACGATGTTCCTATTTCTTTATTAAGTTTTACTAATGTTGTAAAAGAGTTTCTAAAAGTGGCTAAAGATTTCTGAAAATTATTAGAAATGTTTGAGTTTAATATGCTTGTATCCGAAATTGAATCCGTAATTTCGTTTTTGGAATTTAATTTTTTAAAATCTTTAAGAAAAGAGATGTAGTATTTTTCATCTCCGGAATATAAATATTTGTTAGAATAATTTATCATTTCTGATATTGTGTTCCTTGAAGAAGGATTTGCAAGATTATATGTTTTTTGCCCGGAAACAATAAGTTTATTAATAAGTCCTGCAGATGGGGAACCTTTTTTTTGAGCTTTTACAACAAGTTCGTCAAAAGTTGAAATGTATTTTTGATGGATTGTTTCTATTTCAGTTAAAATGTTATAAAGGTCAAGATCTTTTGTTATTTTATTAGCAGAAAGTTTTTTTATAATATTTGAAATAGATTTAGAAGCAGAGTGTAACTTTTTTACATAAGTGTTTTTTCCAGAAATAAAGAAATTTTTGTCTTCTTTGTGTCTCAACAAGAAATGTTGTTCAAACCTCCTCATATTAAGATAATTAATTTTAAGTTGATTAATTTCTTGAGTATAGTCATTATATTTTTTCATACTGATGAAAGTAAACACAAAAAATATAGACATAAATAGTATTAAAATAATTACAGAAACTGTAATAAAATTAAATCTTGTGCGGATACTATACTTCTGAAAAATATTCATTTAATAATTTTTTTTAAAAACGTACTAATAAGAAGCTAAACACAACAAAGATAAAAAAAAAAGTAAAAATTTATAAAAACTTTCTATTTTCTTACATTTCAAAATGATAAAACTTTGTATTTTTGTCAAAATTATGTTATATCCAATAAAATTTATACCAATTTTAAAAGAAAAAATTTGGGGAGGAACAAAACTCAAATCTGTTCTAAACAAAAAACTGCAATCTAATAAGGTTGGAGAAACATGGGAAGTTTCAGGGTTTAAGAATAACTTATCTATTGTTTTAAATGGGCATTTGTCCGGAAGAAACATAAATGAAATATTAGAAGTATATAAACAAGATTTAGTTGGAAAAAAAATATATGAAAGATTTGGAATTTTTTTTCCACTATTAATAAAATTTATAGATGCTTCAGAAGATTTATCAGTTCAAGTTCATCCTGATGATGATTTTGCTATGGAAAAGCATAATGAAAACGGAAAAAATGAAATGTGGTTTGTTGTAGATGCTGATGCTGATGGTGAAATAATTGTAGGAGTTAAAAAAACTATCAGTAAAAATGAATATTTAAAATATACAGAAGAAAAGAAGTTGAGAAATGTTTTAAACTCTATTAAGGTTAAAAAAGGAGATGCAATTTTTATTCCTGCAGGAAGAATACATGCAATTATGAAAGGTGTTTTATTAGCAGAAATTCAACAAAATTCCGATTTAACCTATCGTATTTATGATTGGGACAGAAAAGATGATTATGGAAAAAGTAGAGAATTACATACTGAATTTGCTTCTGAGGTTGTTGAACTTAATAGAAAAAGTAATTATTTAATTGATTATAATTACAAAAATGATTTTTCAGAATTAGAATCTAATAAATATTTCACTACAAATTTTAATCGTTTTTCTAATGTTCTAAAAAAAGATTATTCTTTAAAAGACAGTTTTGTTATATTAATGTGTATTAAAGGCGGTTTTAATGTAAAATACAGAGAAGGGTATGTTTCTGTACAAAAAGGAGAGACTGTTTTAATCCCTGCATCCTTGAAAAAAATAGAGTTAATATCAGACTTTGAAACTGAGTTGTTGGAAGTTTATATTTAGGAAATTTACAATGGGGTTTTACATCCCAAAGAACAATAAAGCTTCTTTTTTTAATACAGAAATAGAATATTCGATAGGTTTTTTTTCAAGATCATTGTACATTTCAATAAAAGCACGAACAAAATCGCCGGAATTAGCCCCTTTTTCCATTTTTGTTCCTGTTAAATTTACTAATTTTGAAACTTGTTCTTTTGCACTTACAACAGTTTCCCATGTGGAATTTGTTATGTATAATTGTTGAGACAAGTTATGGTTAAATTCTTTTCTTATTGTTCCCAACAATAATATTTGCATTTGAATTGCAGTAAGGTTGTTTTTTTGTAATCTTAGAGCCATTGCATCTGGTTTTATTCTTTCTAACAAAAGAATAATTCTTTCATATGCTTGAATTTTAACAGGAGTTATTATTTTATTATTTGCTTGAATAGTTTCATATTTTCTTTGATGTTTTTCTTTTTCAGAAAAATGTCTTAGAATTAGCAAAACTGCAATTAGTAAAACAATTAGAGGTCCTAAATATTTAGCAAGTTCAATAAATATATCCATTTTAATATTTGTTTGTAAAATACAAAAATAGTCATTTTTTATACGATGCTTTAACTTTATTGCAAAAATTAATAAAAATTTATTATTTTCGCTATTATCTAAAAAAATAATATTAATTCATAAATTAATTATAAAAATGAAAGAAGTATATATTGTATCAGCAGTAAGAACACCAATTGGAAGTTTTGGGGGTTCTTTGTCTAAAGTTTCTGCAACAGAATTAGGAGCAACTGTAATTAAAGGAGCAATTGCAAAAGCTAAAATAGATGTAAAACTTATTGATGAAGTTTTTATGGGAAATGTTGTTTCAGCTAATTTAGGTCAAGCACCAGCGAGACAAGCAGCTCTATTTGCAGGTGTTTCTAATACGGTTCCCTGTACAACTATAAATAAAGTATGTTCTTCAGGTATGAAGTCTGTAATGATTGCTGCTCAGACTATTATGTTGGGAGATAATGATGTTGTTGTTGCAGGAGGAATGGAAAATATGTCAAGTATTCCTCACTATGTACCAGGAATGAGAAATGGTATTAAATTAGGAGATGGCAAACTTGTTGATGGTATGGTAAAAGATGGTTTGTGGGATGTTTATAATAATTACCATATGGGAAATGCTGCCGAGCTGTGTGCAAAAGAAATGAATTTCAGCCGGGAAGAACAGGATAGGTATACAATACAATCATACCAACGGACGGCAGCAGCAAATGAAGCCGGTAAATTTAAAGAAGAAATTATTCCTGTTGAAATTAAAACAAGAAGGGGAGATGTTATTGTTGATACTGATGAAGAATTTAAAAATGTAAAATTTGAAAAAATTCCCAGCTTAAGACCTGTGTTTGTAAAAGATGGAACAGTTACAGCAGCAAATGCTTCAACAATTAATGATGGAGCTGCAGCACTTGTTTTAATGAGCAAAGAAAAGGTTGAAGAATTGGGAATAAAACCTATTGCAAAATTAATAGGCTACGGAGATGCCGCACACGAACCGGAATGGTTTACAACTGCACCTGCTAAAGCAATTCCAAAAGCAATTAAAAAAGCCGGGCTTACAGCTGAAGATATTGATTTTTATGAAATAAATGAGGCTTTTTCTGTTGTTGCACTTGCAGGTATTAAAGAATTAAAATTAGATGAAAGTAAAGTAAATGTAAATGGTGGCGGAGTTTCATTAGGGCATCCTCTTGGATCTTCCGGAGCAAGAATTATAGTTACTTTATTAAATGTTTTAAAACAAAACAATGCAAAATACGGAGTTGCAGGATTGTGTAATGGTGGGGGAGGAGCTTCTTCTGTTGTTGTAGAAATGCTTTAATTTAAATTGGGAGTACAGTTTTAAATTGTGCTCCCAACTTATATAAAAATTGAAATTATTCCTTATATATTTGCTAAATTAAACCTTAAACTAAATCCCATATAAGTATTTTTAGTTTTATAGGATGCAGAAACTCGTGGAGCCATAATTGAACGTTCATAAAATAACCTCAAAGTAACTTTGTCGAGATTATAATCTGCATTAATTTTTATAGAGATATTTTTATTTCCGGCAGAAATATCATTAATACCTTCATTAATTCTCCTGATAATTGTAAGGGTGTTCATATAGCTAAAATCTGCTCTGAAATTTAAATCACTTTTAAATAACCTTTCCTGACCTTGTATTGTAAGAGGGAGTTTTAAATTTGGAATTTTATATCCGAATCCAATAACATATTCTTTTCTTTGAACCTCTAAAATCTGGTTGTTTGCAAAACTAAGAGCCAATGTTCTGGCTTGTTTGTATTCAAACCTGTTTTGCATATCATTTTTCCACTGCATATCTATTCCAATGAGAGGAACAAATTTCTCATCAATTGCAGCACCGCCTAATTTATATTGAGAAATAAAATATGTATTTGTCAGCTCATCTCTTATCTCTCCAATAGGATTATTAGAATCAGTACCCGTACCCTCTTTAAATCTGTAATTAGATTCGAATTGAGAAATTTGGTACTTAGAGTTATATCCATGATTTATTGTAATTCGTTTAAAATATTTTTTCAAAAAGTCATAATAAGTAAGCCCTTCGTATTTTACACGCCAATTTGGCATAGGAATCATTGATAGGAAATTGAATTTTTTAACTGATTGTCCTGAGTATGCAGCCAAAAAAGAATGTAGTAGAACGTCTTGCGATATGGAGCTGTATCCATTAGGATAGTTGTTTGCTACGTTTCCTAATGTGTCTAAATTTGGGGCATCCATATTGTAATTATTCAAATATATTTTAGACCGTTCATTTGCTAAAATTTCTGCAACACTTTTTCTGTTTTCTAAAAATTTTTCATAGCTTGGAGAATTATAACTAACATCATCATATTTTTCAAAAGCTGTTCTAATTGCGAAGAAAGAAACAGAATAGTTTCCTCTGTCAGATGAAATAGATGGACTTGATGCTCCTCCTGTCCAAAATTGAGTTTGTGTGAAGTTTTTTCTTGTGTCAGCAGTAAGGTCAATTCTCATTCCTTGAATTGGTTTTAATGTTGCTTTAAGACTATAGTTTATATCACTCGTAATAACCGTGGGATTATTTGATAGTGTATCAGAAGAAATCCACTTTTCTATTGATGCGTATTTCATAAATTCATTTGTGTTTAACATATACATTCCTTCTCTATTGTCTGGTTGTATTCCTGTAATAAATTGCCAACCTGGGGCTTTCCATCCCTCATCAAAACCTAAGAACTTTGTTTTGGGAGTGTATCCGGGAACAATCATTCCATTGTTTTGCCTGTAGTTTAAAGAAATATTCCTTACCGACATAAGGGCATAAGTTGTGTAATCAGCAATTGCTCTTAAAATGCCTTCTTTAACTTCTCTTTTTCCTGTAATCACAATATTTATGTTCTTGGCATCAACATCTGAAATAAATTTAACTTTGTTTTCATTTATAATTTGAGTTTTTCCTTTAATGGTTTTTTTATTCTTATCAAAGGCAATAAGCTCAACTTTTTCAGTTTTTAGATTATGTGTAATGCTTTTTGCTTTGTCTTTTTTTAATTTTACATTTTCTTTTGTAAATTTAACAGTCTTAAATTTTTTCTTTTTCTTCTTTTTGCCACGTTTTTTAAATTTGTCATCAACTGATTTTAAATATTTTACTTTTCTGTATAATCTTTGAAAATTAAGTTGAGAACTAAATTGAATAGACTGACTATTTCTAATTTCATTTCCTAAACCTTCATCAGAAACGCCCTCAATATCAAGTTCCAAGCCTTTTGTCCAATAATAGTCTGCATCATATCTTAATGTTGCAGAAGTCCATGCCAACAATGGAAGTTTGTTAATAGGCAGAGTCCAAATTAAATTGCCCTTTTGATGAAAATCTTTTGTTCTTCCAAGATTTCTGATATTTCCTATTACAGTATCTTTATATTGATTCCATTTGTAATTGTCATCTTTGTCAATTTTTCCGTCAGGTTCGTCAATCCAAGCCATGTTATTAGCTGAATATGTAAATTTAATGTTTTTTGTAATGTTGTATCTTAAATCATAAGTTCTGTTCCAAATAAATTGTTTGTCGAAAGTTGATTTTAGAGTATCGGAATAATTCCCAGCTTTTATGGATTCAATGTTTCTTAGTTGAATTTCATTATAAGACTTTCTCATGTCTGTTCTAAATGCCAGCATGGATGGTGAGTAATAGAAATTAACATCTCTAAGGATTTTAAATGCTTTTTTTCTGAAAAGTTTAACTTTTGAAAATGGTCTTATGTTTTTTGGAGAAATATTGTAATTATATGCTATTGCTCCTGTATGAATTTTTAGTAAATTATGGTCTGTATTAATATTACTTATATATGTTTCATTAAATCCGTAGCTTGCCGTCCAATTTGAAATGTGCCAAGGAGCTTTTGTTTTTCTTTTTGTTCTGTTGTTTACCGGTTTTCTTTTCTTTTTGCTTGTACCTTCTTTTATAAGTTCAGTTTCTTTTTTCTTTTTAGATTTTTTTTCAGAGTTTCCATTTATTTTCAGGTTTGTTATGTTAAATGTTTTGCGTCTTAAATAGTCTTGTGTAACATCTAAATGTTCAGACCGTTCTTTTTTTGTCATAGATTTTAAGACGGTTTTCATTTTAATATCCGGATTAATAGGGTCGTACTCAGGGTCGCTAAATGCTTCTGAGTAACCAAAATATACAGGAATTCTTATGCCATATTTTGAAGGAAAAAATTTTCCAAATTCTGTGCTAGCTGAAAAATCGTAGCTTTTGTTTGTTGATTTTTGTCTTTCATTAACTCGTTTTTCAATGCTTCCAAAACCGGGCGTACTGTAGTCTCCTGCAAGAGAAAGAGTTGAAAAGTCTGCAAGATTTGCTTGTAAACGCCCACGAGTTGCCCAGCCTCCTTGTTCTCTAAATCCTTCTAAACGTAGTTCATTCATCCAAACTTCAATAGATTTGTCAAAACCATCATCAGAAAGTTTATTGTTTTCTTTTTTTCGGTTTCTAACACCAATCATTATTGTTCTTATATTGCTAAGATTTGGTGTGCCTATTATACTAATTCTTCTTCCAGTTTCTGCACCAAAATTTTTAATATCATAAACGCTATATTCTGTTGTTATATCTATTAGGTTTTGGCTTGCAGCTTTGTTTCTGCTTTGTTTTACTTCTTGAAAAACTTCAAAAGGAACGTCTAGCATATTTTCGGGCTTCCACACGAGTTCTCTGTCTGGGTGGTCTTCGCTTCCGTCATAAGAACCAGGTTCAGTAAGTTTTAGAGGAATTTCATATTCGTAGTAGTTTTCTTTATAATCAGAACCTAATCTAATGAATGCACACAAATCGTCATCATTAAGAAGCTGACCTTCAATTGCTTCTGCGTGAATAAACATTTGTAAACGTTTGAATTGTCTTACGTCAAGATTTGCATTTTTATAAGCTGCACGTGCATCTCCATCGCTCAAATTTTGAACTTTTAAAGAAATTGCTTGTTCGTTTAATTGTGTAAGGTGTGGGCTTGAAGGAGAAATTTCTCGTGTAACTCCAGGTGGTAATATGTAATTAACCGGAGTTCTTGATGAGTTTTCCTCTACATTAACTGCATTAATATCTAGTTGGGCATCAGTAAGTTCAGGTGTTCCAGCTCCTTCAGTTCCTTCTAACATTGATAGTCTATATTTTCTCCAATCTCCTCTTACAAGGTCAAATTTTGCAAAACGAAGATGGACTTCATCGTCCCAATCTTTTAAGAATAATCTTACAAATCTAATCGATTTAAAATCTTGAATTGCTCCAATAGTTTTTTGATAATCTTCAAGAGGTATTTTAAACTGATACCATTTAACTGTTTCTGTAACTTTATCTCCATCAGGGTCAACTTCTGCTTCTTTTATGTTTGTGATATAATTTTGACCAACCACCATTTGGTCAGCTTTAAGTTTTATTTTGTATTGAAAGTAAGATTCATTTTCAGTTAGAGTATAATCTCTGTTTAAATCTTCCATGTTAGGAGTTAATATACTAGCAGTTCCTTCTGTACTGGTTTCGGAAGTAGATGAGTTTTGTTCTTGGTTATTGTAGCTTTTGTATCTGTCAAGAATACCTGCTTCATTTGCATCATAAGAGGCATCTTTAAAGAAAATATAATCATCGCCTGATGGGTCTGCAAAGATTTTGTTATAGGCATTAGAGGATGTTCCGGTTTTAGTTGCTACTTTTGAAATGTATTCAGAAAAGAAAGATTTTTCATCTACGTCATTTAGTCCATCGAGTCCAATGTCTTGAAATTGTCTTACTCCGGCAGGTTCATTTGCAAAGTTATCTGTTATTCTTGGCAAAATTGGAACTCTTCCCCACACAGTTGTATCGACATTTATAATTTCAGCAGATTTTGGCATTCCGTTTTCAAAAGATTGTCTTGAGTCTCTTAAAATATCTTCTGAAATAGTTCCAAAATTAAGATAAAGATCACCTCCTGTTGTGTTTACATGATTTCTGTTTTCGATGAAAGGATCCATTAGCCAGAATTCAACAAATTCAATATTTGCTTCTTCAAAATTATTTGTTGTTAAACTTTGAGAAATTCCTGCCCAACGTGTTGCGGGGTCAACTAATTCTCCTGCTTCATTGATACCTGAAGAAACTGTCGAAGGATTTACATCATAGTTATAAGGGCCTCTTTCTTTTGGGTAATATGCTAAGTTTAGGACATATAATAAAGAAGGAATATCATTTTCGAAATCTCTGTCTGGAAAAATTTCTTTTTCGGGAATTTCTCTAACTAAATGGTCAGTTTTATCATCTGGTGTTAGATAATTAATTGTGCTGTTTTTTCCATCAAGAAAATCTCTATGTATATTATACCATGATAATTTTGCTCTATTATATCCGTAGGATAGTTTGTTTATTGAATCTGCTTCTGGGAATAAGTCCGGTTGTCCTTGTGGAGTACTTGCAATTCTCCATCGGAAAGGAGATTTTAAATCAAAAGTTACTTTTGAGCCTTCAAAGTCGTCAATATGAGCAAAGCCTTCTTTTCCAAGCACCTTAGGATGTCCTGGTATTAAATGAGCAAACTCTCCTGAGAAAGAAATATTTGATTTTGCTTTTGTTTTGACGAATGGTATATATTTGTCAACAAATTTTGTTAAAAAAGGAACTTCGTGATTGTAATCTATATTTGTTCCCCAAATTGTGTTTGAGATTGGTTCGTTTCCAATACTTATTTTAGATGTTAAAGGTTTTTGGTGTAGGTGCATTATTGTTGCTCCTATATTAAAATTGTCAGAAACTCTGTAATCAAAATGAGTACCAATCATAGATTTTGTGCCGACATCAAACATAGAATTGCTTTCTAATGAAATTTTAATTGGTGTTCCGGATTCTAAGAGACTTTGGTTTAGAATTGTAACACGTCCCATATTATAGTCAACTGTGTAATCTACATTTTCTGTTAGGTTTTGGCCTCCGGCAGTAACAGTAACTGAACCTTCGGGTACGTTCATTGCATTTAGGTTTATTTCAGAACCGCCGGCAGAATGGTATTCTCCTTTTAAAAAGAACTTGTTTTTTTCAGCTTTTTGTCTTGCGCTGCTTTGTGTTTCATCATATAGTTCTTGAAAAACATATTGTTCTGCAATTCTTATTCTTTCGGGGTTTAATTCGTCTCCCTCAATGATTTTTTGTTTTAAATAAGAGCCAAATGGTTCTACAACAGGGAAATATATTTTTCCGTTTGATGCGTTAATTGTTACTTTATCTATAAAGTCAAAAAAGCCATCAGAACCAGCTTCATTGTTTTTATTTAAGTTGTCAAGATTTAATACTTTTAAAAGGACTTCTCCTGCAATGTTTCCAGCAGAAATATAGTTTACAGATGAACCTGTTTTGTCATTTCTGTACATTACGTCCATCTTAAAATCTTTACTATTGACCTGATATGCATTAAAAGTGTAAACGTTTTTCATCATTAAGTCCCAAGTTGGGTACTCAGTTGATAAAGTTGTAGGTTTTAAAAGTTTTAGAAAAAGTGCATCTGGAGCATTTGGTTCTTCTCCTGAAAATTCTCCTACTTTATATGTTTCTCCGTTAGAAGTGTTTTCGTATTCGTATGCAACAGCAAGAACTTCGTCGTTACTTAATCTTGAATTTAAAGAAATATATCCTAATGATGGGTTAAATGTGTATTCAGAATTAGAAAGTAATCTTGCGTTTTGTATTTTTTCATAATCTATTCCGGCATTGAAATTTTCTATGCCTGAGAGAAGTGTTGTTGCATTAGAAATATTTCTAATTCCAGCAAAATTGGTTGTCATTAATTGGTAGAGATTATTTGTACTATTCCTGGGTTCTACTTCATTTGTTGTTGTAAATCTGGTATCTGTTGCGTAAAAATGTTCTTGATTTTCAGCAAGATCCATAAAAGCAATAATGTTACGAGAGTTTTCAAATTTTCCGGTTCTATTAGTTACCCATACTTCAATTCTTCTTATACTAACATTAGATCTTATTAGGGGTAAGTTTTTTAATGCTAAATCATATCTGTCTCTAAAATATTGAGATATAAAAAAGTGTTTGTCTGCATCGTAATCGTCTGCTGTTATTTCAAAAGGGGTTGTTGTTGCCCCACCTGCAACTTCAATTGTTTTACTTTCTCCTTTTTGTTGAGAAAAAACACTTGTAACAAGCAATTTTCCAAATTTTAATTCTGTTTTTAAGCCAAATAAACTGTGGCTACCAGTTATTAAAGAACCTGACAAAGGCATTGTAACATTTCCTGCTTCTATTTTTTGAATTATTTCATCTTCCTTACCTTCGTATGCTAATTTTACATTGTTTTCAAATTCAAATGTTGCATCTGTGTCAAAATTAATTCCAAGTTTTACTTTGTCTCCTATTTGTCCGCTAACTCCCATCTTGATATTCATGTCAAAATCGAAGTTTACCATTTTTTGTTGTTTTTTTGTGAGTGCCGGATTATCATTTTCGTTTATTTTTAATCCAAACAAAAGTTCTACTGTACCTTGTGGCTTTATATTTATTTTATTGCTACCAAAAATTTTATCAAAACCCTGAATTGGCACAATAAGGTTTTTATTTACTAATCTGTCAATAAGATTTACTTCTCCCCCTTTAACACTTTCAAGGGCAGAACGTTCCATCCAATATTTATGATCACTTTTGTTGTTACTGTATTTTACAAATTCATCGAAAGACATATAATACGGATTTCGATAATTAATATCTCCAATTTTATCATAAAATACAAATTTTCCTGTTTTGGGGTCGTATTTTACTGTTGATTGTATTGCAGAAGGATTTTTTAAAAAAAGTGGTGAGTTTAAAGAGTTGCTTATTGGGTTGTTTGAGTAGTCATCAAAAGGGAATTTTAATGAATCATCATCAATTGAATCTTTAATGCCTGGAATTAAATTAGTTTTTATATGTAACAAGCCGGTTCGTTGGCTGGCAAAAGACATTATAAATGCAATAACAATTAAAAAACTAACTGTTTTAAAGAATATTTTTGAATATTTTTTCACTACGGTATAAATATTTTTAAACTTTTTTAAAGTAATGTTTTATTCATAAGCAAAACTTGTTTTTTGATGATACATTTTTAATTAACGCATTTATAATACTTTTAGTGCTTTTTTTACAAGTTCTTCAACCGTTATGTCTTTTTCTTTTAATGAAATAGTTTTAACAACTTTCTCAACCTTTGTTTTAGGGAATCCTAACATTATTAATGCTGCAGATGCTTCTGTTGATGTATTGTTCTCATATGCAGGCATATCAATGCCATCTTCATGTTCTGTTTTTTCAATTTTATCTCTTAAGTCCAAAATAACTCTTTGTGCAGTTTTTACACCAATTCCTTTAACGCTTTTTAAAGTATTTACATCGTCAGTTCTAATTGCTTTTTTAATTTCAGTTGATTTTAATGAAGATAACATAACTCTTGCTGTATTTGGACCAATTCCAGAAACAGAGATTAACAGTCTAAAAATTTCTCTTTCAGATTTATCTGCAAAACCAAATAGCATATTTGTATCTTCTCTAACAATTTGATGTGTAAAGAGTTTAAAAGTTTCTTTTTTGTCAAGTACTGAATATGTGTGTAAAGAAATGTGGACAATATAACCAATGTTATTTGCATCAATTACAACATAAGCCGGATTTAGTTCTGTTATTTTACCATTGATATATTCAAACATTATTTATAGTTAAGTTTAAAGTGCAAATGTAAAAAAGTATCTTTTTCTTACAAAAATTTAAGTTTAACAGATGTTTTCTATTAATTGTCTTTTGTGAAATATTCTGAGTATGAAGTTTCTGTTTCATATAATTTAATAGAATGTAAATTAACGTCAACAGGAAGATGTTTTTTTATTATGTCTGCAAAATGAATTGTCATGTTTTCGCAAGTTGGTTGATAATCTGTACTTATAAATCTTTCGAACATTTCCGGAACATTTTTAAAACTTTTATATGGAGCTTTATTGTTTAATATAACGGCATGGTCAAAAACATTTACAATGTGTGTTTTAACTATTTTTTTTAGGTCTCCAAAATCAATTACCATTCCAAGTTTTGGGCTTGAAACATCTTCAATTGGTTTGCCTATAACTGTAACGAAAAGTTTATATGTGTGTCCATGAAGGTTTTTACATTTTCCATCATAGTTCCAAAGTGCATGTGCAGATTCAAAATTAAATTGTTTTGTTACTCGTACTGTTTTCATGTGTTTAAAATTATATAATTATTTGATGTTGAGCGGCTTACCTTAATGTCTGTATTAAAAATAATTATGCTGTTCTGCAGGTAGTCTGTATGCTAGATTATAGTTGTGCCCTAGGGTGTTAAAATTTTTGTTATGTGTGTTTTAGATTATGATTATTAAAATATGGGGTAGTTAAAAAACAAAAAAAGGTTGTATGAACTTATTTTATTTCATACAACCTTATTTTTTTTTATTTAGAATTTCTATAATGAAGCAGCAAAATTTGTTAATTTAGATTTTAAATTAGCAGCTTTGTTTTTATGAATAATATTCCTTTTTGCAAGTTTGTCAATTAGACTTGAAACTTTAGGTAACATTTCTTCGGCTTCTTTTTTATCAGTTGTAGCTCTAAGTTTTCTGATAGCATTTCTAGTTGAAACTGCATAATATCTATTTCGCAGTCTTCTTTTTTCATTTTGTCGAATTCTTTTTTTTGCTGATTGATGAGTTGCCATTTTTTTCTTTTAAATGTTAATTTGCAGTCCGTAGGGGAATCGAACCCCTGTTACCAGGATGAAAACCTGGCGTCCTAACCCCTAGACGAACGGACCGTTTTTTAGTTAAGCGGATGCAAAATTAAGATTAATAATTTTATGTGCAAACTTTTCAATAAAAAATTTCACATATATTTATAAAGTTTTCCGGTTTTTGTTTACGAAAGATGTTGTTAAGTTGTTTTGTGTTTAGTTTCAAGAAGTTAGATTGCAACTCGATTTGGTTTTTTAGTTAAAAATGTTAAATGTTAAAAAATTATTGTAAGTTAATTTAAATAAATATTAATTTTGAGAAGTGTATATTCATTTTAGTATTTGATTTTATAAATAAAAATAATGCAACAATATCAAAATTTATTAACTAGAGTTTTATTAGAAGGAGTAAAAAAGGAAGATCGTACAGGAACAGGTACAATAAGTGTGTTTGGACATCAAATGCGATTTAATTTGCAAGAAGGGTTTCCTTTAGTTACTACTAAAAAGTTACATTTAAAATCAATTATTCATGAACTACTTTGGTTTATTAAGGGATCAACAAATATAAAATATTTGCAAGATAATGGAGTTAAAATATGGAATGAGTGGGCAGATATTAATGGCGAACTTGGTAGAATATATGGATATCAATGGCGTTCATGGACAGACGAAAATGGTGAGCATATTGACCAACTTACTCAAATTATTAATCAGCTAAAAGAAAATCCTAATTCTAGAAGACATATTGTTAGTGCATGGAATGTAGGTGATTTAGATAAAATGAACTTACCTCCATGCCACATTTTATTCCAATTTTATGTTGCAGATAATAAATTGTCTTGTCAGTTATATCAGCGAAGTGCTGATGTTTTTCTTGGTGTACCTTTTAATATTGCATCTTATGCTCTTTTAATAATGATGGTTGCACAAGAAACTGGATATGAACTTGGTGATTTTATTCATACAATTGGAGATGCACATATATATTTAAACCACGTAGAACAAGTAAAACTTCAATTGTCAAGGGAACCTAAAAAACTTCCACAATTATTGCTAAATAAGGAAGTAAAAAAAGTTGTTGATTTTACATATAATGATTTTACATTAAAAAATTATATTTCACATCCACATATTAAAGGTTTAATATCAGTTTAGTTATGACAATATCTATAATAGTAGCAATTTCAGAAAACAATGTAATTGGAAAAAATAATGATTTAATATGGCATATTTCAGCGGATTTAAAAAGATTTAAGAAATTAACATCCGGACATTCAATTATTATGGGAAGAAAAACATATGAATCCTTACCTTTTAAGCCTTTGCCAAAACGTAAAAACATAATTTTATCTTTTAAAGATATAAAATTTGAAGGAGCTTTTGTTGTTAACAATATAGGTGATGCTATAAAATTATGCGAAGGAGAAGATGAGATTTTTATTTGTGGGGGAGCTGAAATTTATAAAAAATTTATACCCTTAGCTGACAAATTATATATTACAAAAGTTCATAAAAAATTTGAAGGGGACACTTTTTTTCCCAAGATAAATTATAATGAATGGAAATTGTTTGAAAGCTCAAAAAGATTTTATGATAAGAACTCAGATTTAGATTATACTTTTTTAGATTATACAAAAAAAGAATTAGAATAAATCGCTTTAAGCTTTTTTTATAAGCACAGAAAAGCAATATCAAATAAAAAATTTTAAAAGATGTGCTGTTTGGTAAAATTAGCCATTATTTTGCAGTAAAAATTCTTTTCAATTGAGTTAAAGTTTGAATGTAAAAAGAAAACTGTAAAAAGTAGTGTTTTTTATTTTTAAACTATTTTTTAAAATGACTACTAAAATCGTGAATTCCAATCGGATTTTTAATGTGTTCTCTTAACATATGACTTTCATTTTCGTAGCTGTCCAACATCATTTTCAGAATATCTTCAACACTAAGCATTCCAGCAATCTCATTGTTTTCAATTATTGGAATATGTCGTATTCTTCTGTATAACATCACATTCATTAATTCTTTTGCAGTATCGTTCATATCTCCAATCAAAATGTTATCTACATTTGTCATTAAATTATTAACTGTTTGCTTTTCTAATGCTATACCGCTTTTATAACATTTGTATAAAACATCTCTTTCAGAAAGGATTCCGGCAACATTGCCTTTTTTGTCTAAAACCATAACTGCTCCCACTTTATTTTCATCCATTATTTTAACAGCTTCAAAAGCACTTGAATCTGTTGCTACCGTAAATAAAGTTTTTCCTCTTTGTTTTAAAATATCTGTAATTTTCATGTGTCTATTTTTAGTTTTAAATATTAATGATGATCAGAATAATACTTCATAAATTGTGAACGCTCAAAAACAATCGGATGCTTAATGTTTGAAGCATTTAATTTTCCGGTTATTTCAGATAATGATGCATAATTTTTAGAATCCATCCAAGCATCCATATCCCTCAACATTGTTCCGATATAATTTGTTGAATTTTTATATAGAGTTGATGCAATTTGAACTGTTTTTGCACCGACAAGAATATTCTTTAAAGCTGTTTCTCCGTTCTCAATTCCAGTTGTAGAAGAAATGTCGCAATTTACTTTCCCCGATAATATTCCGATCCATCTTAAATTATTACTGTTTTCTTCCGGAACACTATAAATTCTGTTTGAAGTTAAAGTTTCTGTTTCTAAATCAATATCTGGATTATAAAAACGATTAAACATAACCAAAGATGAAATTCCGGAATTAGATAATTTGACTAAAGTATTTGCCATTCCGGAAAAATAAGAACTAATTTTAAGAGCAATCGGAATTTTTAAAATTGATGTTATCTTTTCAATCAAGTCAAAATAAACAGCTTCAATTTCTTTGCCTGAGAGTTCTGCATCTGAAGGAAGAATAAACATATTTAGTTCGATGGCATCTGCTCCAGCGGATTCAATTTTTTTTGCAAAATCAACCCATTCACCTGCAGACATACAATTTATACTGGCAATAATCGGAATATCAACTGCTTTTTTAGATTCTTCAATTAATGTTAAATATTTATTAACATTGTGTTCTTTTGTATAATAAGAAACATAATTTTCAGCATCTGTGTATGTATTAAACATATTATTAACACCCAATGAATCAATTTCCATTTGAATTTGTTCTTCAAATAAAGATTTCAAAACAATTGCGCCAATTCCGTCATCTGCCAATGTTTTAACTTTTTCAAGAGTATCTGTTAATCCTGAACTTGCTGCAATCAAAGGGTTTTTTAATTTTAACCCCATATATGTTGTGCTTAAATCAGCCATGTTTTATTTGTTTTTTAAAAAATTATCGATTCCGTAAGCAGCTTTGTGTCCGTTTGCAATTCCGTGAATAACATCCGGTCCTTGAATAATATCACCGCCTACAAATAACCATTTTGCATCTGATTGGATGTTTTCGTCAACCGTTATTCTTCCTCTCGGTCCGAATTTTAACTCGGCTTTAATATCTTCGGTTATATAATTAATATCCATTCCTTGTCCGATAGATTCAACAACCATATCAGCTTCAAAGAAGTTTTTATTGTCTTCATCAAATTTCGGATTGAATCGACCTTCTGCATCAAAGATAGACAAGCATTTTACAACATGCAACCCTTTGATTTTTCCGTCCTTAATTTCAATTTCTTTCGGTCCCCAACCTGCATTAACAATTGCTTTTTCTTCCCTTGCTTCCAGAACCTCTTCAACATCTGCCGGTAAGTTTTCTTCACTTTCAAGTGCGGTTGCAATCATCTGTACTCTTCCGTATTTTTGATTTTGTAAACGAGCCAATGAACGTGTAATATCCATTGCAACATTTCCGCCGCCAATTACAACTATCTTCTCTGCAACATGTATTTCTTTACCTTCTGTTATTTTATTTAATAATTCTATTGCTTGATAAACATTTTCGTGGTCAGTTCCTGGTATTCCGGTACTTCTGCCAAGATGTAAACCGGTTCCGGCAAATACCGCATCGTATTTATCTCTTAATTCGGACAATGTAATATCTTTACCGATTCTTGTATTGTATTTAATATCAACACCAAGAGAAAGAATGTAATCAATATCTTTATCTATTTGGTTGTAAGGCAATCGATATTCCGGAATTCCGTAACGCATCATTCCGCCGGCTTGTGCAAATTGTTCAAAAATTGTTACTTTATAACCTAAAAGCGATAAATAGTGTGCTGCAGATAATCCTGCAGGACCTGAACCTATAACAGCAACTGTTTTTCCGTTATTTTCAATACCGTCTGTTCCTAAAATACGCTTATAATCAGCAGATTCTACTTGGTCGGCAATGTATCGTTTTAGCCATCTTATTGATAATGGTTCTCCGTTATGTCCGACAGAACAAACCGTTTCACATTTATGTGTACAAATACGACCGCAAATTTCCGGTAAGGGGTTTGTTTCATACAATACTTTTAATCCGTATTCCATGTCATCTTCCCGAACAGCCTTGATATATTCAGGTATTCCCATATTTGCCGGACAAGTTGCAATACAAATACCGCATTCTACACAACGATCGGCTTCTAATTGAGCTTGTTCTTTTGAATATCCTTTTATCATTTCAATGAAAGAATGGTCACGCTCTTCGGGGTGAAGTTCTTCCATTGTTTGACGTTTCTGTCCGTAAAATTCGTAATTAGGTGTTGGTTTCTTCCAGCCCAATTCATTATTATCCCATTCTTTATTTTCAGCTCCGGGTACAAACCTGAATTCTTCCGGATCTTCTGCAACCCAAGTATATTCATTCGATAAAGTTAAAGAGCCGGTCGTACAAACATCTACACAAAGTGCACACCAACAGCACCTTCCGTAATCCACCATCGGTCTTAATCCACTATCTCCGTCTTTTGTATCATAACCTTTAACTGCAACTAAATCAATTGCTTCGTTTTCACAAATTTCTTCGCATGAACCACAACCGATACATGTTTTTAATTCGTTTTTATGAAAACCTCTGTAACGTTCTGCACCGGGTCTGTCATTTAAAGGGTCTTTAACCGTTACAGGTTCCCTGAAAACTTTTTTCCAAGCGGTAAATGGAGTTAATATATCTTTTATTGCCATCTTTTTTAAATTATAAATTTTGAATTATAAGTTATGAATGTCTAATAAACAAAACTTAATACTCTATCGTTCTATTTCCGGCGGACAAGTTTGTAATGAAACCATAATTGAGTGTACATCTGCAATATTTGCATTAATCAACAATTTTTCCAATAAAACAACTGCATGTGTATAACTCGGACCTCTTAAATTAATTCTTCTTGGTTTTGTACTGCCGTCGGAAACCGTATAAAACCCATATTCACCTCTTGATGATTCTGATCTTACATAAGTTTCTCCCGCAGGAATTTTCCAATGTAAAACGTTAGGTGTTTGAGCTTTGATGTCTCCTTTTTTTGGCATTTTTGCCATTATTTGTCGAATTAAATCCAGTGTTAAGACCAATTCTTTTTTACGTATCATTGAACGAGCAAAAATATCGGAATCTGTTTCATGTGTTATGTCAAAATCTAATTTATCATATACCAAATACGGATAATCTTTTCTGACATCACGTTTAAATCCGGCAGCTCTTGCATTAGGTCCGACAATTCCGTATTTATTAACCCAAGAGGGTTTGATATAACCGACTCCTTTTGTTCTTTTCTTAAAAACGATATTGTTAAACATCAAATTCTCAATATTCTTAACAAATTCGTCAATTTTACCAAGCACCTCTTCCATTCTTTTTTTAAATCCGTCAGGAAGTAATCCGCGAACACCTCCGGGAATAATATACATGTGGTAAACACGACCACCGGTTAGTTCTTCAAACAGGTCAAGAACCAAATCTCTTAAATACACACCCCATTGAACTCCGATACCGAGCGATAATGTACCTGCTTGTCCGGGAACAGTTCTTAAGAGTGATTGTAAACGAGCCATTTCTAAAACCAATGTTCTTAACCATTCTGCCATTTCAGGAACTTCAATTCCAGAAAGTTCTTCGGCTGATTTAGCTAATAAATATTCATTATAATCAGGTTCGGCAACGCACATTCTGATACAAGTGGGAAAACATTGTATCCAAAGTCGTCTTTCCATCAATTTTTCAAAACCTCTGTGCAGATAACCGACATGTGTTTTTGCGTCAACAATTTCATCTCCGCTCAGAGTTAACTCAATAGCCATGTTTCCTGTAACTCCGGGATGATTAGGACCATGCCAAAGTTTAACAAATTTTCCGGAAGATAAATCAATATCTAATTTACCGTTTTTCTTTTTGGCAGGATATTTACTCCTGTCCGGTTGCCGGTTGAATATATTTTTTTGTTCTTTCATTTATGCAAGTTTTTTTTCATGTATTCTGCGGGATCATTTGTTTTTCGACCCGGTCTTGGGAAAAAGGTTTCTTCTGCATATACTTTTGTATCAAAATCACGTCTGTATGGCGGTATATCATTCCAACCTTCTAATATAAAATTTTCATCAACTCGAGGACTGCCGGGAAAGTCAATTCCGAACATTTCTTTTAATTCTCGTTGATATGTTGCAATTTGTTTCCAAAGTTTATGGGCTGTTTCCATTGTTGCTTCTTCTCTTGAAATCATTGTTCTAACGGCAATATCAAGTTTTTGCTTCGGATTATTTAAGATGTAAGTTAATTGAAACTTTCCGTCTTCAATCCAATCAACCGCTGTTAATAAAACAAAATGTTTAAAACCCAAATTAGTTTTCATGTGAGTTATAAGAGCAATTGTTTTTTGTTTTTCGCAAGTTACAAAAGTCATATTATCTCTTCTGTGAACAATATCTGTAATTTCAAATCTGCTTTTTATATCATCAATAATTGACGATTTAATATTGACAATTGATGATTTATTCTTTTTTTCCATTATTTTTTTTTATTTTTCTTTACAGACTTATTTACTTTTGCCCATTTTTAAATTTGTTAAAAAGAATTTTATTTTTTATTTTTCAATAATAAATAGACAATCAAAAATAATCAATTGGACTTACCAATTATAATCAGGCATATTCCAATCGTTAATAATCTTTTTTTGATTCGCTTTATACCAATCAAATTTTTCGGCATATTCATTTGCTCCTTCTCCCCTTCCGGCTTTTATGCGTTCTTTTAATTTCATAAACCCTGCAAGCAAAGCTTCCGGACGCGGCATACAGCCTGCAACATAAACATCAACAGGAATAAAGTGGTCTAATCGATTGATTGTATTGTAACTGTCCCAATACATTCCGCCGTTAATAGTACAAGACCCCAAAGCCAAAACATATTTAGGTCCTTGCATTTGTTCATAAGACCTGATTACGCGCTTCAATGTTTTAACAGCCAAATACCCTGAAATTATAAATACATTTGATTGTCTGGGAGTCGGTCGCATTGCAACACCAAATCTGAAAGCATCAAATCTGGGAGTCATCAAAGGTGGTATTTCAATACTTCCGCATCCTGTACCAAAGCCCAATACCCAAAGGGATTCTGCTCTTGACCAGTTTAAAAATTTCTCAACTATTTTATTTGTTTTTGGTTTTTTTATTTCAGGTCGATCGTCTAAAAAATAATCATTTAAAGGATCTACTTTTATAATTGAACCGTCAGGAGCTTTTACTTCTCTGATTTTATTTTCTTCGTGAAGAAATTTTTCGTGATTTTTATTTTCGTTTGTCATTTTCTTCAAATCTTACATAAAAATAATAATTGCAATTACACCGAGTAACAACGGTATTTTTAAGAACCATTGTACGGATTGTTCTATTCTGAATCTTGGAAAAACGATACCCACAAAAACTGACCAGAAGTAGATAAAGAATGATTTTACTATAAGTTCAAACCAGTTTCCTGCTCCGCCAAAGAATAAGTTCATAAAAAGAACGGCTTCAATAACATGAAGAATTGCCGCATTTGTTCTTAACACTCCCAAGAAACTTGAATGGTATTCTGTTGGAGGTCCTATCGGAATTTCGTTCGGTGCTTTTACTAAATTAAACGGTGAATGACCAAATGCACCAAGCAATGATAACATGGCTGCAACTGTTGCAAAAGGATTTGTGAAAAGAGTCCAGTGCAAAATTCCGCCTTGTTGTGCTGCAACAATTTCTGATATTGAAAGTGTGTTGTATTGTATTGCAATAGAAATTACAGCTAATGTCATTGGGACTTCAATGGTTGTAAATTGAGATAAACCCCTGCTTATACCAATCGCTGAATGGGGATGTCCTCCTTCCCCTGCTCCAAGTGCCATTCCTAACATTCCAAAGAATTGGAAATACATAATAAGCACTAAATCGCCGGCAAAAGAAAAGTTACTGAAATGTTGTGATGCAAAAATTAAAGGCATAAATAAAAAGATTCCTACACCTCCTGAAACCCTGAATATAGGGCCGAGATAAAACATTACTCCGTGAGTAATAGAATCTCTTAAGGAATATAATTTAATAATATTAATCCAAGGCTGATAAAACGGTATTCCGTATCGTCCGGCAACGCGTGCACCTATTTTTCTCATTGTAGCACTCATCAATAATCCCCAATTAAGGATGATGAAAAGACCAAGAAAAACATATAATAATTTTATAACAATATCCATAACTACTTTGTTTCTATATTAGTTTTACCACAAGGGACACAAAAGTTTGTACAATGCACACTATGTACCGAAATATTTAATCTTTGCGTTCTTTGTAAATTCATTGTGAACTTTGTGCTTGTTTTTTATTATTTAATTTCTTTAAAATACAATTAAATATATGATTACTAGATACATAATAATATGTAATGCGTATGTTTGTCCGTTTCCTGTATAAACTCTTCTGACAAAACCTGCTGTTCCTTTTACTGTTTCTGACATATAATTCCAGAATTGTGTAATGAAAGGAGCAACCAATAATCCCAATGCTTTATTATATCCTGCATACATATTATGTGCTACATGTGTTGTTTCCGGTCTTTCCGGTCTTTCGCCTGAATACACAATATTAAACTGTTTCACTTTTTTAGATTTGCGATTGAATAAAGCCAACCATGCAAATAAAATTGTAAACATTATGCCTATAATTATCATAACTCTGTAACCGCTCCAATATCCTAATGTGGTGCTTGCAGTTGTATCATTCCAATTAAGAGTTTCTGACGGAAAGTATCCGGCAATTGCATCACCGATCGGTTGTAAAATAAGATCCGGTCTTGCAGAGAAAATCATTATACCGATAATCAAGATATAAATAGGAATAATAAACCAAATTGAGATTTCTTTTACATTTCTATGCTCGTCTTTTAATTGCCCCAAGAAAACAGCATATATTAATCGGAAACAATATAAGAATGCAATAATTCCGGCAAAGAACACAATTGCCCCTTGGAAATACCAACCTTTAAGAATAACCGCATTATAGAATAACCATTTACCGGCAAAACCTGATAATGGCGGCACTCCTGACAGAGTAATAATTCCGATTAAAACCGCAATAAAAGCAAGAGGCATACGTTTAATTAATCCGCCCATTTCGTACATTTTATGTGTTTTTACACGAAGTACAACAGCCCCGATTGCCAAGAACAACACAGCTTTAAATAAAAAGTGATTAATTGAATATGTAATACCGGTTAACCATCCGAGATGTGTCATAATTGCAAATGCAAATAAGATGTATCCTAATTGTCCGATACTTGAATATGCTAATAATTTCTTTGCGTCTTCTTGAAATGATGCAGCAAGATTTCCGACAAGAGCTGTAATTGCTCCTAACCAACCCAAAATATATAAAATAGGATTTGTTCCGGCACTTTCGGCTCCCATAGCAATAAATAAAATGATTAATCCGAATACACCAGCTTTCAATAAAATGGCAGAAACCATCGGTGAAACATCAGATTCTGCTTCGGCATGGGCTCCGGGTAACCAAATATGTAATCCGACAGTTGCTGTTTTGGTCATAAATCCGATTGCCAGCATTAAATAAATAAGATTTGCATGCGATGTAATCATACTTAAAGCATCTAATGAAATACCGGCTTGTGCATTTGTCATTGCAAACCCGATAAGCATTAAATATGCTCCGGCAACAGAAAACAACATATAGCTGTATCCGTGAGGCATAGAGCGTTTTCCTCTGATAATAAGAATGTATGAACCGAGAGTCATTAATTCCCAAGCAAAAAAGAACTGCAACATGTTTTCAGCTTGAATGATGCCACCTAAACCAGCAAACATAATTAAAGCCGCAGGATAAAAACCTTGACGTTTTCCTTTTGCATAGAAGCCGGCAATTAATGTTAAAATACCACCGCCTATAAATATGGTACCGAATATAAATCGTAATAAGTCTTTTTCATATAATTCCGGTAAGAATGTGTAACCATAATATGCCATTCCTGCAATTGCAATTATGTTTTTTACGAAAGCCGGCAAGAAATCTACAAAGAATAAAGCTGCAATAAAAAATAAAGGAAGATAGTTAATAATATCGCCGCCTTCAACAAAAGTTGAACTAAAAAATCCAACAACATAGGTTAATATTCCGACAATTGCTACGGGTATTATTTTATGAACAGGAACTTTAATTGTTTTCTTTTCGGAAACCTCACCTTTTATAACATAACCTAACCATTTAAACAAATATATACCTTCAAAGAAAGATCCGAGAAGTATTGCTGCCACCCAAATCATATTACTTTTTGCGGCAAGAACCATAATCAATTCCCATTTTCCGAAGAATGAAGGAAAAGGAGGAAATCCGATTAAAGTAAAAACAAATGTTCCGAAAAGAACCAATAAAAACGGTTTTTTACGCAATGCAGACCATTTTTTGATATTGTCTTTTTTAACAATTCCTGCCAACCAGAATAATCCGGCTTTTGCAAGAAAATGTGCAACAACTATTGTAAATGCAATAAATTGAAATTTATCTCCGAGAACAGGACCGAAACCGATAATCATAACCAATAAGCCGATTTGACCTACGGAAGAATAGCCTAATAAACGTTGTGCATTTTTTTGTTTAATACCTAATAAGTTAGACCCTACAAAAGTAATAATTCCGAGATTTGCCAATAAATCATAACTGTCAAACGAACCGATTGCTGCAATTTTATAAAGTACAAAAAGTACGGCTGTCCCGGATGCAGAAGAAATAATTGCTGAAAGCCCGGGTTTCGCACTTTGGTATACATCTAATGCCCATCCGTTTGCAGGAAAAGGTTTTAGTTCTAAAAGAATTGCTCCCAGAATTAAGAATACTGCAATTGCACCGCCTTTTGAGGCAGTCATATTTGCATTAATGAAATCTTGAATATTCAAAGAACCTGTGAAGTAATAAGCAAAAATAATTCCGAGTAATAATAAACCGGCAATAATTCCGGTTGCAACCATATATTTAAAGCCGGAAGAAACGGCATGTTTCTTTTTATGCAATACAATTAAACCGGCAGTTGCAATGCTTTGAACTTCAAGAAATACAAATAAGTTAAACATATCTTGTGTTAACACAATAACATTTAAACCCATGAGTAAAATGATGTAAACAGCAATTGCATTTTTACCTTGTTTTACCAGTGTTTTAAACAAATAAATACCGCTTAACAGTCCGACAAAATTTATCATTAAGCTAATCACAGCCTCTTGATAACCCATTTGTAAATTAACGGAATAAGGCGGTTTAAATCCTGCCGTAAAAATTTGAATTGTTTCTTGCCCTCCGGAATAAAAAGCATACACCCATTGAGCAGAAATAAAGGTTAACATACCAACGGCTGCTAACATAATAAATGCACTTATCTTTTGCGACAGTTTTCCTGTGAAACCCAAAGCAAATGCAGTTCCCAGTGCTATTGTGATAATATGTATCGGTGAAATCATATTTATTTATGTTAATATCTTTATTATCTAATTTTTTGTAATCTTACCTTTTTAATAAACTTACACTTTAAAATATTATATTGTTTCAATGTTCTATTGTTACATTGTTAAAAAAAACAATGCAACAATTTAGCAATGTAACAATTACCATTTCAGATCTTTAAAATTCTGAATTTCTAATGTCCCTTTTTGTTTGTATAATTTAATTACATAAGCTAACATTAGCCGTTACACCCAATCCGATTACGATTGCCGTAAGAACTAATGCCTGCGGAACCGGGTCAACAATTTTATCAGCAACATCTTTAATTCCGACGGCATCATCTAAAATCGGAGCTGTTTTTCCTCTTACATATGCAATACTTACCATAATAACATGAAGTCCGGTATCAAAAATTGTAAATCCGATAATCATTTTTATGATATTTTTTTGCGTAAGAATTCCCCAAATTCCGATAACGACTAATAAGAATCCTGTGATAATTGATATATATTCTAAACTGAAATATTTCATTGTGTTATTTTTTCTGTTTTACCATTAAAAATTAAGGTTTATTATCTTAATGTTCCTTAATACCTTAATGGTTTTATTTTATTTTTCTGCTTGAATTTCATTAAACGATCCTACAATTCCGGATAATTCTGCACCAACTTTTAAACCTATAAAAGAATAAATTATAGGTATTGCACCCGCACTTAAAATTTCTCCGAAAGTTCCGAGTTTTAAAATATGGTTATCTAAAAATCCGCCGGCTAAAACTATCCCCAATATTCCGATAACTACAAATGAAAAACCTGAAATTGATTCGACAAATGCCAAAACACCGTGTTTAACTTTTTGAACAGGGTTTGCAATCATCATTAATACAAAACCGGTTGCTATAACCGCACCACCCTGAAAACCTCCGCCGGGAGTTAAATGTCCGTTGATAAAAATATACATCCCGAACATAAAAATTAGAGGCACTAATGCTTGTGATCCTGTTTTCAGAATTTCACTTGCTTCTCTTAATTTTTCAACACGTTTGCCGTTTTTTGAATCTTTTTTTGATAATTTCAAAAAGAATCCGATAATTGCCGCCGTTAAAAATAATATAACAACTTCTCCGAGAGTATCAATACCTCTGTATGTAACCACAATTGAAGTAACTAAATTTTGTGCACCAACTTCCTGTACACCGTTTTCTGCATAGTATTTTCCGAGATTTGATAATTCGTCATTCCCTTCATAAGAAATAAAAAGGCTTACAAAAATCAATGAAAATGCAATCAGAATTGCCAGTATGAAACTATTTTTAAGCATTGTTTTTTCGGATTTTATTCAGTACATAAAAAAATATGACGGTAGATAAACCACTACCGATAGCTGCTTCTGTCATTGCTACATCCGGTGCAGCCAAAAGCAAGTATAAAACAGATGCAAACAAACTGACAACACCTGCCGCAATTATTGCAACCTCTAATTTTTTGTTATGAATTGCCATTACAGCCATTATTAACATTACAATTGCCAGAACTATTGCTATAAGTATATATTCCATAATAAGTTCAATTAATTTTGTTTAGTTTCTTCTTTTTCGGAAGTTTCTGTAATGTTTGTTTGCTTCTTAACCGTAAGCACCGGTTTTTTGCTCATTTTATCAACAACCGAACGTTTTGATAAAGGAATGCCGATATAATGGGCGGCTCCTGCCAAAACATGTGATGATATCGGATTTGATACCAATACAAAAACGATTAACACCAGTATTTTACCGTACCAATCTAAATGTATAATTCCTATTCCGACCAAAGTTAACATTGTTCCGAGCGTGGTTGCTTTTGTCCCGGTTTGAATTCTGTTATATACATCCGGCATCCTTACAAGCCCGAGTGCTCCGAGGAACAAAAATATTGCTCCGATTAATGTAATAACAGCTCCTATTATTTCTATAATTTCATTCATAATAATTTTTTATAAACCTCGTTCAAAATAACGTGCAATAATTAATACGGCAATAAAACTTAATAAACCGTAAACCAGTGCAATGTCCATATATATATAACTCTGCCGGCAAAATGAGAAATTAATCCTATTAATGCTATTGAGCTTATTGTAAGAACATCCAAAGCAATAATTCTATCGACAGATGTATCTCCTTTAATAAACCGATAAAGTGTTAAAATAACAGCTAAACCGATAAATCCTAGTGCGATGTATAATATTAAATTAACCATAAATTACCTCCAAATATTTTTCAAATTTTTTAACAATATCTTTTGTTGCTCCTTCAATATCAGTATGTTCGACATTTATACAATGAATAAAAAATGTGTCCCCTTCCACTTTAACTGTTAATGTTCCCGGTGTTAATGTGATGGAATTAGCCAAAATCATTCTGCCTAATTTAGATTTCAATTTTGTTTCAACTTCAACTATACCCGGGTTAATAGGTAAAGAGGGAGAAACAACACGTCTTGCAACATCAAAATTTGATTTGATGAGTTCTCCCAAAGACACAAAAATATAGGTGAAAAAATACAAGATTCCTTTCGGACTAAAATTCATTTCAGAGAATATTTCACATTTCCCGCAAAAAACCAATGAGATAAAAAGTGAAAGCATTATTCCTATTCCTAGAGTTGTTAAATCATATTTACCGTTGAGCAAAAACCAAGTAGCCAAAAGCAAAAAGAAAGCAACTATTATATTTTTAATTTTCATTTGTTTTTTTTTAATCGAGGGCAAACATATTAACATATCTTAATACTCCTATTATTCCAAAACATCTAACAATGTGCATAATGTCACAAAACAAAACTAATCATATAAATACTTGGTTATTAGTGTATTAAAAGATAAACGGAAAAAATGTTAAGGAACATTCATACTTCAATGTATAATTTGATAAATTTGCATAAAAAAATTATATGTTTGAAAATCCTCAATGTGCAACTTGTTTATTCAAATCGTCAGCGGTAAAAACACTAGACGTTACTCAAATAGGTCAATTGGAGCAGAATTGTGCAATTGCGAGCCTAAAAAAAGGAGACATTATATTTAAGCAAGGTGTTTTTTCTTCAAATATTGTTTTTTTAAAAAAGGGTATTGTAAAACTTTTTGTTGAAGATGATTATAATGAACAAATATTGAAAATTGTAAAAGGTCCTACATATTTAGGAATACCTACAACATTAGATGTGAAATTTAATCATTATTCTGCAAAAGCATTAGACGATGTTAATGCGTGCTTTGTGGAAATAAACACATTTAAAAGTTTTGTACATAATAATGGGAAATTTGCTTATGAAATTATTGTAGAATTATGTAAAAATGAAATAAACTTATTTAATAAATATATTAGTAGGTCACAAAAAAATGCGAGAGGAAGGATTGCTGATGCAATTTTGTTTTTGTATGAAGAAATTTTTAATGATAAAACATTTGTAATGCCATTAACTCGACAAGAATTAAGTGATTATGTTGATACTTCAAGAGAAAGTGTAAGTCGAATTCTTACGGAATTTACAAACGATAAAATTATTGAATTAAAAGGGCGTAAGATTAATATTATTGATTTTGACAAACTTAAATTGGTAAGTCAGACGGGTTAGATGACATTGAAATCTTCTTTTATATTACCATTTTTAGGTTCTTTTTCGAATTTAATAGTTAAAGATTAAAATATTAGTTTTAAATAAAGAATAAATAAGTGCCGAACTTTGAATGAAAAACAAAAAGTGTTTTAGCTGTATTTTAGAATTTTGAAGTTGCACATTAACATACAGAAATGCTTTTATTCTGGGAAAAGAAATTTTGTTTTTGTCGGATTTAAAAAAAAACGGAGTTGAAATACTGTTTTTACAATTCTTGATTTAAAGAACTTAACACAACAAATTAAAATATTATATTTGTTGTTTGAAAAATAAAAAGTATAAAATATTTGAAATTTTATTAAAAGACAAAAAGAGTGAAATTTATATTTCAAAGAAATCAAAACACAAAAAAATGACTGTTTAAAAACTTAAATAACTATTAAGGAAAATCTTTTTTTATTTAAAATAAATTATCACTGCTATTTGCATTTTCATAACCAACATCAGCTTGCAAATTATTATTTTTTGAAGCAAGAACTGCCAAGGCATCACATCTTTCATTTTCCGGAATATTTGAATGACCTTTAATCCAAATTAATTTTACATTATGCTTTCGGTAAACCAATAGAAATCGTCGCCATAAATCATGGTTTTTTCTTTTTTTAAAGCCCTTTTTTTCCCAATTAAAAACCCATCCTTTTTCAATAGCATCAACAACATATTTTGAATCGGAATAAATGGTAACATTACTTCCTAAGTTTTTTAACTCTTCTAAACCAATAATTACTGCAAGAAGCTCCATTCTGTTATTTGTTGTTAACCTAAAACCATCAGACAATTCTTTTCTGTGATTTCCAGACATAAGAATAGTACCATATCCACCTGGTCCAGGATTTCCTCTTGCAGCACCATCAGTGTACATAACTATATTATATAAAGACATATAATTTTTTAAAATGATTATAAAGGACACAAAATTAATAAACTTTTAAATTTAACATAAAAAGTAAGTAAGGCTTTGTTTTTTTGTAAAAAAAATAAAAAGTGATGCCAATCACATATTAACGTGAATATATTTACATCTTTGCATATGTGTTATTCAGCATAATATAAGTTAAAAAATACAATATACTTCCTTATTTACAGATATTTATGTATTCATATAAAATGTTATTAGTATAAGTAAACTTGTGTTTTATTTAAAATATTCTAATTTTGAGCAAAATTTTAAAATTTTCATGTTGATATTATGTCAAAAGTTATAAAAATTAAAAAAGGTTTAGATATAAAATTAGTTGGTTCTGCCGAAAAAGAACTAGTTAATCTAGAAACTTCTAACTCTTATGCTGTTAAACCTACTGATTTTCCTGGATTAACTCCAAAAGTTTTAACAAAAGTCGGCACAGAAGTAAAGGCTGGAACACCCTTGTTTTATGATAAGTATAATCCTGAAATTGTTTTTAGTTCTCCAATAAGTGGTACTCTTTCAGCAATAAACAGAGGAGAAAGAAGACGTATCTTAGAATTTGTTGTAAAACCAGATGGAAAAAATGAGTATGAAAAATTTAAACAAGCAAATCCAAATAATTTAAGCAAGGAAGAAATAAAAGAAAACATATTAAAAGGTGGGTGTTGGCCATTTATTAGGCAGAGACCTTTTGCTATAATTGCAAATAAAGATGAAACTCCACGTGATATTTTTATTACTACTTTTGATTCTTCACCTCTAGCTGCGGATATTGATTTTATAGTAAAAGATGATTTTGCATCATTCCAAACAGGTGTAAATGCACTAGCAAAGCTTACCGACGGAAAGGTTTATCTTGGAATTAAAACAGGAAAATTATCTTCTCCATTTAATAATACATTAAATGTTGAAAAAGTAGAATTTGCTGGTCCACACCCTGCAGGAAATATTGGTGTTCAAATTAATAAAATAAAACCTGTAAATAAAGGCGAAATTGTATGGACGCTTAATGCTGCCGATGTTATAGTTATAGGACGTTTATTTGAAACAGGAAAGTATGATGCAACAAGGATAGTTGCCCTTGCTGGTTCAGAAGTTAAAACACCAAGATATTATAAAACATTAATTGGAGCTCCTATATCTGACATAATAAATAATAATTTAAAAACAATTGATGCAGATTTTAGAATAATTTCAGGAAATGTATTAACCGGAGAACAAGTTACAAGAAAATCTTTTGTAGGTTTTTATGATAATGTTGTAACAGTTATTCCAGAAGGAAATAAAGCAGAATTTTTAGGTTGGGGAATGCCGGGATTAAATAAATTTAGTATTTCAAGAACATTTTTTGCATGGTTAAGCCCAAATAAAGAAAGAGTTATTGA
>CAMZKL010000008.1 GCA_947311255.1 uncultured Chlorobiota bacterium
AGAAGAAGAAACATTAAACCTAAAAGCAATTATTGCTGTGGATAGTATTATTTTGGGTGCTGCAAATGCTTCTGCAAAACTATTTGAGTATAAAAATGAAGACGATGCAGTTTCAGACGCTTTAGACATAGCATACTACAATTCGTTAAGAGCCTCACTGTTGAGAAGGAGTATGGGAGGTGCTAGTATTGTACTTCTTGGAGATCCTGACAAACTAAAATCAGAAATGTATTTCAGAGCATTGGGTGTTTTCTTAAACCGTTGGAATGGAAAATTATTTATGTCTATTAGTAAAGGAATATCTTATGAAGACATAAATTATGTTGGTAGAGAATCTAAATACTTACTTGGACTTGAAGAAAGTCATGGTGGACTTGGAAAAATATATGTTAATAGAGCAAAAGGTATGATTCATGGACTTAAAGCAATTGCAAAGCATAAATTAAAAACAAATTCTTTAAAAGGATTAAAGGTTGTTGTTCAAGGCATTGGAGACTTGGGTTATGAACTTGTAAATCAGCTAATTAAAGAAGAAGCAGAAATTACTATAACGGATAAAATTTATGATCGAATAAAAGTTATACAGGACAAAGTTAAAAATATTAAAATTGAAAAGCCTGAAAAAATATATGATGTTGAATGTGATATTTTTTGTTCATGTGCTACTGAAAAATTAATAACATTTGAAAACCTTAAAAAAATAAAAAGTAAAGTTTTAACCGGTAGCACTAACCAAGCGTTAAAAAATCTTAAAGATGTTTCAGTTTTAAAAGAAAATAACGTTCTTTACGTTCCAGGATATATTATTAATGGCGGAGACATTATTCAAATGGCAAATGAAAAAGAAGGTTATGGAGCAGATAAAGTTGAGACTGAACTATCTGACATTTACAGAAAAACTTTAGATTTAATTAGTGAATCGGAACAAACAGGGATTGTACTTTGCAAACTTGCAACAGAAAAAGCCGAAGAATATGTTAAAAATGTTTCTTCAATAAAAATGCTTAAATAAATATGTTAATCGGAACTTACAAAAAAAAATACTTAGTTTTATTTCTTATTTTAACGAGTCTTCAACATGTTTATTCCCAACATGATGCAGACTCATTAAAAAATATTTTAATAATTTGGAATATTGATGATAACTTGAATAAAAAGGAAATATTACTAGAAGACACTTCTGTCGAAACCTTTCATAAAACACTAAAAAAAGAGAAACTTAGCATTCTTACTTCAAATCTGGGCAATACAGGTTCTGCATGTATTTCTGACATTTTTATTAAAAGAGATGATCTATATGATAGAGATTTTATTTTTAATATGCCATATTCAATTTTTATAAAAAAATCTAAAGACATAAAATATTTTAATACAAGACGTCCATTTACAACAATAATGCACAGAACCTCTACAAAGATAAAAAATATACAATCAATAAATTTTATACACTCTCAAAATATAAATCCAAATTTTAATATCGCTTTTGATTTTGATTTCATGACTTCATTAGGCCAACTCAAGCCTCAATTAACAAAAACAAATTCATCTGCTTTATCTGTTAATTACAAAAAAAACAGATATTCTATTTACGTATCATATGTGCATAATAAAATTGAAAACGAAAATAGCGGAGGTTTTATAATTGATGCAGAAAATACTGCAAATGTTATTCCTTCTACAAATTTAGAAAAGGCCTTTATTTTGATGAAAAATCAAGAATTAAGTGTAACACAAAAATACGAATTTGGAAAGCATAAGAACTTATCTTATCTTGATACAATAGTAAAAATTTTAGAACCAAAAACTAGTCTTTCCGGTAACATATTATTATACAGAAGATATAGAGTTTACACAGACAAAGAGAAAGCCGGGAGTAAACTTTATAATGATTTCAACTTTATTTTAAATAAAACTATTGACTCAACATCTCTGCGAGGTGTATCAAACAATATTAGTTATAAAAGCGAAAAAATATTTGAAGAAAAGAATAAATTTGGCTTTTCTTTAAACTTAAAGTTTGACATAAAAGAATATTTTAATTTTAAAGAATATATTACACTTAATAATAAAATACTTTATTATGAACCTAGTATGTCTGGAAATATTTATTCTAACAAATTTTTAAATTTCAACACAAAAATTTTTGCAGATTATTTTATATCTGGATATAGGAGAAATGATTTCAAACTCGGGTTTAACGTAAAAAAAGAAATTAAAGTAATAAAACAAGCAATTACTGTCGGAATTAATGCTAAAATAACAAATTTAAAACCTGGTTTCTTTTTCCAGAATTATTATTCTAATCATTACATTTGGGAAAATGATTTTAAAAATACTAAACGAATTGATGCTTCATTAAAATTTGATATGCCAAAATATCGTTTAAAAACGTCTATTTCAACTACTATGATTGAAAATTATATTTATTTTGGTCCTTCATCTGTTCCTCTGCAATATGACATAAACCTTTTTGTTACAACTGCAAACATTAACAAAACATTCAATTTTAGAAAATTTTATTTTTTAAACAATATTTATTGGCAACAATCGTCAAACGAAAACATTGTTTCATTACCCCTGTTTGCTTTATATCATTCTGTATATTTTCGTGTAAAATACAAAAATGTTTTACATACATATATGGGTTATGATGTTTACTTTTCTACACAATACAAGGCATCTTCTTTTAATCCGTCGGTAGGACAATTTTATTTTGACCCAAACAATTCTAGAACAATAGGGAATTATCCTTTCGTAGGGGTCTTTTTAAATGTAAAAATAAAAAAGAATGTTATGCTTTCTTTTAAGTTTCAACATATAAATTCTCAGGCATTAGATAGAAACTATCCTGTTCAAATTAATAATTTTCCCGTATTTGCACGTGTTTTCAGGTTTTCAGTACGTTGGACTTTCAAAAATTAATATTATAATATGAACTCAAATAAAAAATTTGGTACAGCTCCTGTTTTTTTTACTGCAATTTCTACAATTTTGGGTGCAGTATTGTTCTTACGTTTTGGGTTTGCAGTTGGAACACTTGGTTTTTGGGGAGTTGCGTTAGTAATAATTTTAGGACATATTATTACTATTCCAACAGCTTTGGCAATTTCTGAAATTGCAACAAACAAACGTGTCGAAGGAGGTGGCGAATATTTTATTATTTCACGTTCGTTTGGGTTAAATATTGGAGCAACAATAGGAATAGCATTATTTATGTCTCAAGCAATAAGTATTGCATTTTATGTTATATTGCATTTACCGAAGCTTTTGAGTTCTTCTTCATATACATAAAAGACACATACCATATTCTTCTTCCAAGACAAGCAGTAAGTGTTCCTGTAATGATATTCTTATCAATTTTAATTCTTACAAAAGGAGCAAATGTTGGTGTAAAAGCCTTATATTTTGTTGTTGTTATCCTCGCAATTTCTTTAATTTTATTTTTTGTTGGGACAACAAGTTTTGCCGAAACATCAAATTTTAGTTTCTCAAAAGCAGAATTTAGAAATTTTGACAACTTTTTTGTTGTTTTTGCAATAATTTTTCCTGCTTTTACTGGGATGACAGCAGGAGTAGGTTTATCTGGCGATTTAAAAAACCCGGGAAAATCAATTCCTCTTGGTACTACTTCTGCAACAATAATTGGAATGATAATATATTTCTTTATAGCATATAAACTAACAATTTCTGCTAGCCCAGAGGATTTAATTAATAATCAATTTATTATGGGAAAAATTGCAAAATGGGGAATTATTGCTATTCCCATAGGTTTAGCTGCTTCAACAATATCATCTGCATTAGGTTCTGTTATGGTTGCTCCAAGAACTTTACAGGCTCTTGCTGGCGACAAATCCTTTCCTTCTTTTTCTATTAATGAATGGTTATCAAAAGGAAGAGAAAAGGACTCTGAACCTGTAAATGCCTCATTAGCAACCTGTTTTATCGCAATGATTTTTGTAATAATGGGAGATATTAATGCAGTTGCCGAAATTATTTCAATGTTTTTTATGGTAACTTATGGTTCTTTAAGTTTAATTTCTTTGTTAAATCATTTTGGTTCTTCACCTGCTTACAGACCATCTTTCAAATCAAAATGGTATATTTCATTAATTGGTTTTGTTGCTTCTGTTTGGATTATGTTTAAAATTAATATGACATATGCAGTAGCAGCAATTATTCTTATGACATTATTATATATTTATATTAATTCTTATCATAAAAGCAGGAAAGGTTTAGTTTCAATTTTTGCAAATTCAATTTTTCAATTGAACCGAAACTTGCAGGTGTTTCTTCAAAAACAAAAAAATAAAAAACAATTTGTTGAATGGAGGCCAAGTGCAATTTGTATTTCAAAAAACTCTTTTGAAAGAGATAATGCTTTTCGTTTGTTAAATTGGATTTCTTACAAATATGGTTTTGGAACTTATTTGCACCGAATTGAAGGTTATTATTCTAAAACTACTCATAAACAATCGGAAATAGAGCTTAAAAAACTCATTAAAAATGTTGGTATGAATAATTATGTTTATATAGACACTATTATTTCTCCTTCATACACTTCTGCCATAGCACAGGCAATTCAAATACCCGGTATTGCTGGCATGGAAAACAATATGGTAATTTTTGAATATGACAAAATGAATCCAGAAAAAGGGCTTAAAGATATTGTTGACAATTTTAAACTTGTGAATGCAGGAGATTTTGATGTTTGTATTTTAGCCTCTAGCAGTAAGCCTGTCTATTATAAAAATGGGATTCATATTTGGATTAAAAATGCTGATAATGAAAATGGGAATTTAATGATTCTTTTAAGTTTTATAATTTCAGGACATTCTGATTGGAAAAATGCATCAATTAAAATTTTTGAAATTTGCAAACCAAAAAATGCTAAAAAAGTTAGGCAAGAATTAAATGAGCTTGTAAAAAGTGGGAGATTACCAATTACTTCTCAAAATATTGAAATTATTATTCAGAATGAGGATGTTTCATCGAAATCTATTATTAATGAACATTCAAATGATGCGGCACTAACAATTATAGGTTTCAGAGAAGAAATGCTTACCAAAGATAATAGCAAATATTTTACCGGATATGATAATCTGGGGAATATTTTATTTGTAAATTCTCATAATAAAAAAGATATTGATTGATATTATAATCAATTTGTTTTTTTTACAAATTTTGTAATAATTACAATTTTTTGCCCTTCAACTTTTCCTTCTATATGTTCGTGATTATCTTCAACTAATAAAATCTTCCTAACTGCTGTGCCTCTTTTTGCAGTGAAGTTTGCCCCTTTTACAACTAAATTTTTAATAAGAGTTACAGTATCTCCATTTTTTAATTCATTTCCGTTGCAGTCTTTATGTTTTTGTTCAATAGTTTGTTCTAGCGGTAATTTTGCCCAAGCTAATATATCATCTTCTAAATAAAGCATATCTAATAAATCCTGTGTCCAACCTTCTGAACGTAGGCGTGTTAGCATTCTCCAAGCCATAACTTGAACAGCAGGAATTTCACTCCACATACTATCATTAAGGCATCGCCAATGATTTACCTCAATTTTTTCTTCATTCTGTATTTGTTCTAAGCATATATTACACAGTAAAATACATTTATTTACGTTTTCATCAGAATAGGGAGGTATTTCGTAAACTTGTAATTTTATTTTATCATTACTACATAATTCACATTTAGAATTACTACGTTTTATTAGTTCTTGTTCTAAGTTCATTTTATTTTTTTATAAAAAGATATGAAAACTCCAAATGATTCATTTTTTTTTATGAGTTTAAAATCTTGTTTTAGTTTATTAATTTCATTATCCGAAAAATCATTAAAAACATTTGAATAGAATACATATTTGTTTTTATTTAAATCTTTTTCTGCAAATGATTTTGTGCTTTCGCTTAAATCCAAATATTTAAGTTTACCTGAGTTAGGAAAAACAGATCCGGTTTCAGAAATATCTACTTTGTGTTCTTTCATAAAATCAATCATCTTTATACGGAGTTTATAATAATGCTGATGTGCTAAAGTTGAATCCCAGCCTTGTGCAATATTTTCCGGATATATCCAAAAATTACCGCTTAGCATTCCGACTAAAAGAATTGAGAAAACAATATATTTTAATCTTGTTTTTTTTATTTTTTCAAAAATCAAATATGAAGTTAGCAATGAAAAAATTAAGTACACAGGAAGAATATATCTATGTCCGGTTAAACTTTTATACATTAAAAAACTCACTGACAAAGCTATTGTTGTTACAATAAAAACAACAAGTATCTTTCTTATTTTCAAATCTTTAAATAATTTTTTTAAAATTGGAATTGAGATAATAATTGCAGTTATCCAAATAAATATTCTTCCAAAATCAATTAATCTCCATATTAATATTCCAATATTTCTAAAAAATCCGCTTATACTTGTAAACTCAAAATTTACTCCCCAAGGAGAGTTTTCGTGGTATGCAACCCAGCCCTTAATTTTATAATGATAAAAATTATACAAAATAAATATGGTGAGTGCTGGTAAATAAATAACTGATTTTTTTAAAAGCTCCAAAAAAGTTTTTTTTATTGATTTGAATTCAACATTAAAAATAATATCAATAATTAGAATTGCTGTTGCTACCATCATTCCTCTCATACTAATTAAAAAAAGTCCTATTATTGAAATAGATAGTAATAATTTTCTATTTTTTAAGACTGAATTTAGTGCAAGAAGAAAAAAGAATACTAATGGCACATCTGGGCTAACAAGTGTAAATTGAGCTAACAATGTAGAATCTGCCAGGAATAAAATTAATGCAAATATTACATATTTTTTGTTTATAAATTCTTTTAATAAAAGATGTGCTTGCCAAACAATTCCAAAAACAAAAGGTAATATTGCAAAATGACTTACAAATAAAGTTTTTCCAAACAATTGCCATATAATTGCCAAAAATGCACCAAAAACCGGTATATGTCCACTATCTATAGTGTTTGGCAATAAAAGGCTATTAAAATTATTTTCGTAAAAATAATGTGCATGTAGAGATGCTAATTGAATTGTGTCCCAAAAAAAAATGTTATCAGAAACAAGCCAAATTAAAATTGTAAATAATATAAAAAAAGGCAACAATCTTAGAATGTCTTTTAATACACTTTTAGTCATAAAACTGTTTTTAAAAATCAAACTTTTGTATTTCATATCCAACTTTTTTCATTAGCCATTCTGGTGTTGATGTTGCTCCACAAATCCCAACAGAATCAGTTTCATTGAACCATATTTTTTTAAGTTCTTCTGTATTTGAAATAAAATAGCTTCTATTATTTTGTTCTTTGCAAACCTCATACAAAAGTTTACCATTAGAACTTTTTTTTCCACTAACAAAAATTATAATATCGTGTTTTTTTGCAAACTCAACTAAATGAACATCACGAGTTGATACTTGCCTACATGTAGAAGCATGAGAAATAAAACTTATTTCATCTTTTCCTTGCACTTTTTTCATTCTTATTTTTAGCTCATCAATTATTTTTTGGTAACCAGAACTACTTTTTGTTGTTTGAGAAAAAATACTCACAGGTTTTGAAAAATCAATTTTATTTAAATCATCAACTTCGGAGACAACAATTCCTTTGTTGTTTGTATGTCCAAGTAATCCAACGACTTCTGCATGTCCTTGTTTGCCATAAATAATTATTTGCCCTTCAATTTCTAAAATCTCAGAATATGATTTATGTATTTTTTTTTGAAGGTTTAAAACAATCGGGCAAGAAGCATCAATAAGTTTTATATTATTTTGTTTTGCAATTTCATATGTTTCAGGGGGTTCACCATGTGCTCTTAAAAGCACTTTTGTATTTTTAAGTTTCTTAAATTCTTCATGGTTTATAGTTATAAGTCCGATTTTCTCTAATCTTTTAACCTCTGCACCATTATGAACAATATCACCAAGGCAATATAATTTTTTATCTACTTTTAATTCAGATTCTGCAATTTCAATAGCTTTTACCACACCAAAACAAAATCCTGAATTTTTATCTATTTCAATTTTCATTATTTATATATAAATACAAAGTTAAAAGTATAAAATTTTAAATTAATGATTTTACCAAATTAATAGCATTTTTCAGTTGTTCATCAATTGAAACATGAGAATTATCTAGTAATACTGCATCTTTTGCTTGTTTTAAAGGATTTGTTTTTCTTGTAGAATCAATTTTATCTCTTTCAGTTACATTTTTCAAAACTTCGTCAAAAGATACATCTTGCCCATTGTCCTTCATTTCTTTATATCTTCTTTGAGCTCTTATTTTTGCATCTGCTGTTAAAAAAATCTTCAAATCGGCATTTGGAAACACATTTGTTCCAATATCTCTGCCGTCCATTACAATTCCACCTTCATTTCCCATTTCTCTTTGTAATGAAACTAGCTCATGCCTAACAAATGGTATAACTGCAACCGGGCTTACAAGATTTGAGACTTCAAGTCCTCGTATCTTATTTTCAATATTTTTTCCATTTAGAAATGTTTCAGATTTTAATGTTTCCGGATTATATTGAAACCCAATTTTTACATCTCCATTTTCAAAAGCATTCTTAAGTCTTATTTCATCAATATTCTTATTTTTAAAAAGCATATTTTCGATAACATAAAGTGTTACAGCACGATACATAGCACCCGTATCTATGTATTTATATTTAAAATGCTTTGCAAGTCCTTTTGCAAGTGTACTTTTTCCACATGATGAATGCCCGTCTATGGCAATTATTGGCTTTTTATTTTTCATTACTATACTTCCTTTTTTCAATATTTTCTTTTAGCAGTCATCCCCCAAAAAAAACAACTAATAACAAAGTTAATGTTTTTTTTAAGAAGTTTTCTCATTTGTAGCACAATAATTAGGGTTAATATGTTTTATTAAAATAATATTTCAGAATAATATTGTTTGCGGAAACTTTTGTTAATATATCAGCTGGAGGTTCTACTATTGGGGCTTTAATACCTTTCAAAAAATTAGTTTCTCCTACAAATTCTCTAATTTCATCCCAATAATTTTTATCAATTAAATTTTGTAAAAACTTTGCTCCCCCTTCAATAAAAACAGATTGAATTTCTTTTTCGTATAAAATTTTAAGAAAATTATCATAAAATGAATCATCAAAATTAATCTTCACAAAACTAATATTCTTTTCATTTTTTTTGTTTTGTTCGGTAAAAACAATTGTTTCCTGACTTTTGTCAAACAAATTCAAACTTGTTTTTAATCTCATTTTTTTATCAAGAACAATTCTTACAGGCTGGTTTCCTGCCCAATCTCTTATATTTAATTTAGGATTATCTTTTTCCGCTGTATTTGTTGCAACCATAATTGATTGTTCTTCTGCTCTCCATTTATGAACCAAAATTCTTGAAAATTCATCAGTTATCCAATTTGGTTTTATTGCTGTACTTGCCTTTCTTTCAAAATCAATAAATCCGTCTGCTGTTCTTGCCCATTTCAGAATTATATACGGTCTTTTCTTTTCATGGAATGTAAAAAAACGTCTGTTTAATCTTCTTGCTTCTTTTTCAAGTACTCCAACCCTAACTTCAACACCTGCATTTTTAAGCATTTCAATTCCTTTTCCTGAAACTTTTTCAAAACTATCTGAACATCCGATAACAACACGAGGAATTTTCTTTTCAATTATAAACAAAGAACAGGCGGGAGTTTTCCCTTGATGTGCACATGGTTCTAAATTAACATACAAACATGACGCTTTCAACAATTCTTTATTTTCAACAGAATTTATTGCATTAACTTCGGCATGAAACTCTCCACTTTTTTTGTGATAGCCCTCCCCTATTATTTTGCCATTATGAACAATAACAGAACCTACCATAGGGTTCGGATAAGTATTGCCAAAACCTTTTTTTGCAAGTTGTAGGCATCTTTGCATAAAAACTTTATCTTTATTTTCCGGCATATTGGTTCAGTTTTATTAATTTTGCATTATATGACATATAAGGAAACAAAGATATACATAAGAAAAGAATTATCAGACTTTTATAATGAAAATGAGATAAGAAGTTTTACAAAACTAATTTTTGAGGATATTTTTAATATAAGTTTTGTTAATTTATTAGCAAATGAAAAAAAAAGAATTAATAAAAACCAAGTTAAATTACTTAAAAAGACAACTTTAAGACTTAAGAAATTTGAGCCTATACAATATATTATTGGACAAAGTGAATTTTATGGTTTAAAATTTATTGTAAATAAAAATGTTTTAATTCCTCGTCCTGAAACAGAAGAACTTGTAGATTTAATAATTAACGAAAACAATAAAAAATCCAATTTGCAAATTTTAGACGTAGGAACAGGAAGTGGTTGTATTGCAGTTTCTCTATCAAAAAACCTTAAAACTTCAAATATTTATGCTATTGATATTGATTTAAAAGCCCTAAATATTGCTTCAAAAAACAGTAAATTAAACAACACTAAAATCTCTGTGTTTCAGATAGATATACTATCAACAAAAAACAATTTCACATCAGAAAAATTTGACATTATTGTTAGTAATCCACCATATGTTACACATTCTGAAAAAAAATATATGGAACAAAATGTTTTAAAATATGAACCTGAACTTGCATTGTTTGTAAATGACAATTCTCCCATAATATTTTATATAGCAATTGCAAAATTTGCAAAAAAAAATCTTACTAAAAACGGGAAATTATATTTTGAAATAAATGAACAGTTTGGAAAAGAAATTGTTAAAATGTTAATTTCAGAAGATTTTTCAGATGTTCAAATCTTAAAAGATATTTATGGTAAAAACAGGATTATAAAATGCTTCATAAATACATTGGTTCTTCCACAAACTTAGTGGTTAATAGTTATATTTTGTAATTTCTATAATTCATCAAAATCACTTTTCATTTATTTTTTTACTTCAAAATTATACATTTTTTATTCTATATTGAAAACTAACATCTTAATATTTACCTAAAAATAATGGTAGAAATAATACATTAATTTATATCTATCCGCTAAATTAGTGGCAAAATCTTAATTCTCAATACTTATGTTTTATAACATTTGAAAAATTAATTTATTCTTCTTTTCTTTGTAAGTAAACATTTACTTACCTAAAATGAATACATCCTTAACAAATAGACAAAACGAAATACTTAAAGCCTCAATAAACATAATTCATTTTGATGGAATCCAAGGATTTACAATTAAAAACTTATCAAACAAAATAGGGTTTACAGAAGCTGCAATATACCGTCATTTTAAAAGTAAAAATGAAATATTATGTTCTGTTTTGGATAGTTTTATAATAAAATTAGAAAATTTTGTAACTTCATTAAACGAAAAAGAAATTAGCTCTTTTGATAAGATAAAATTAATTTATGATAGGCTTTCAATTATTTTTAGTGAAAAACCTGCATATGTTTCAATTATTTTTGCCGAAGAGATATTTAAAAACAATAAATCTCTTTCAAAAAAAGTCAGTAAAATTTTAAAAATAAACAATGATATTTTTAAAACTATTATTGAAAAAGGACAAAAAAACCACGAAATAACTAAAAATATTGAAAGCCAAGAATTAACATTAATAACAATGGGAGCATTCAGGCTTATGGTAAAAAACTGGAAAATGTGTGATTTCTCTTTTAATTTAAAAAACAAATCTAAAAAATTGTTTTCAAGTATTAAAATGCTATTAGAAATAAAATAAATATAAAATTAATTACAAACTTTAAATTTTTTATTATGTACACAAAAACTACTAAAATTCAAAGAACAATTGCTGCTATTATAGCAGTTCTTTCGGGACTTTATTTTATGATTATTGCACCAACACAAGCAATGGTAACTCTTAAACTTGCTCTTCGCTCTGTTATGGAAAGATTAATTCCCCTTGATCCAGATTTTTATACTGCAGTTCCAATTTTGGGAACAACATTCGGTATTTGGATACTAATGTTTACTTTTGGTGGTGCTTTATTAATTGTTTTAGCATATCATCTTTACAAAGGTAACCTCAAAGCAAGAGCGGCAGCATTAGGAATTTCAGCAATTGCATCTGTTGCCGGAATGACAATGTTTATTCCATGGATGGTTTTAATAGTTTCAGACTATTCAAACGGACCCGTGCCCGGAATTGCCCCACCACCTGCTGATGTTATAAAAGCTCCTGCCGTTTTATGGATAATGGGAATAGGACTTATCAGTTATTTTTCATTTCTATTATTAGATAAAGACAGCATTAAAAATAAAATCTTTAAAAGTGTAATATATACAGGAATTGGAGTAGTTGCAGGTATGGTATTTATGAATGCACAACACGGAGTAAGATATTTTGAATTTATTCCTGAATATTTAAATCAAACTGAAAACCTTCAAAGATATGATAATCCTTTGGGAAATAAATTTACAAATCTTGATTATTACGATGCTCTTGCCCTCACAACAATTTCGCAAGCTCAAATGGATAACATCAAAGCCGACGAGGAAGTTTTGATTGTTCATAAAGATAAAACAACTGAAAATATGATTGTTAAAAAATCAATACCAGAATATAATCCAAACACAATTTCATTATTTTTGGGTGGTTATGGTAATTATTTAGCCTCATTTTTAATGATTTTTATGGTTCCTTTTGTATTCTTACGAAAAAAGTGGGCTTACAATATATTACTCACAGTTACATTATTTTCAGCAGTAGCAACATATTGGAATGCAATTGTTAGAGGTTCTTTTGAATGGGTTATTGGCGGAACATTATCTTTAGGTTTGCTTATTTTCTTCTTACTACCAATTTTCAGACAGTTTTTAATTACTGATGAAAAGCTAGAAGATATTACTAACTAATTTAATAATTTTTTTGAAGTTTTTCAATTATATTAGAGACTTCAAACTCAACATGTTATATGACATATTTTAAAATTAAAATTTTTTGTAAATTTGTAAAATATCAATTATTTAATTACTTATTTACTTAAATTATTTTATCATGGAATTTAATACAACATTATTAGACAAAGCATTGTTATTATTAACAGGGTTAATTGCTGTTTACTTAATCTATCGATTTGTTCAGGCACTTAAAGGAAAAGATGAAAAACCAAAACACTTTTTTTACTATATGGTTTCATTCACAGTACTTTTTGTTTCAGGAGTTTTAGTAATTTTATTTGATTTTGCAGTACTGGCAAGACCCGAAATTAAGATTGTTGCAACACTTATTCCTTTTGGTATTGCTGCTGGTTTAGTTTGTGAATTTCATAAAAAGTTTGCAAAATTTTACACTCCATTTTTATTCTTAGGTTTTATTTTAATAATTTTATTAAATTATGAAATTATTAATTTCAAATTTATCTATCCTATTTTCCATTCAATTGCAGGTCTAACAATTTTCTTTTTGCCTATTTTTGCAATTAAAAACAAATTTGCAAATAAAGGTTTTATAGGAGTAACTATTGGAGGAGCAATAATTGGTATTGGAGGTATTGCGTTAGCTTTTCTTGGAGCAGGAAAACCTTTGCTTGGAATTTTTACAGCAGAACTTGTTTTTGCAATTTTAACAACAATTCTATTTACAATGGTATTAGGATTTACATACGGCTTTGTAAAACATTTAATGAATCCTGTAAAATAAAATTAATGAGTACATAATTTTAAGAAAGTGTAAAATAACAAACTCGTATTTATAAATAAGAATAATTATACTTATTTGATTAAACAAAATGTTGTTTTGCACTTTTTTATTACTCTTTTTATTAAAATTTAAATATTAAAAAACTAAATTAATAATATGAACAGATTTAATTATCTTTTCTCATCTACAAAAGGACTAATATTAACAGCCATTTCACTTGTTGCAATTGTTACGGGTATTTTTAATACTTTGTCTGGTCCAATGGTAGAATGGGGAATTAGAGACATTACAGTAAAATTACTCGGCATGGATTTAAACCCAACCGAGAGAGCAGGAAGAATCATTATGCTTTATCATACAATTGCTATGGCTGTTGTGGCAATTGAAGTTTACATGATGACATCAATAATTCCGATGAGAAAACACGAGCAAAGAAATATTAATATGCTAATTACAATAGGCTATATTACAGCAATGATATTTGGTTTAGGATTTGCTTATTGGGGACACAACTTCACATTTCACGGTTTATTTTTAGTTGGACAATCATTAGTATTTTTTTCTGGAATCATGTTGGCAGTTGCCGTAAACCCTTGGAAAAAAGAATATTACGTTACAGACAAAGAATTTGCTCATTTTAAAAGCGGAATGGACATGGAACGTATGGCTTTTTTTATAATGATTGTTGCAATGCTAATATCCGCAGGGTTTGGTGCTGTTACAGGTTCATTTTGGGCAAACGGACATGAAACTTTCCTCGCCGAAGACTTAATAAGAGACCCACATAAAACTCACTTGCAAAAATCTATCATTGGTCATTTGCATATTATGCTTACTCTCATTGCGGTTGCCATTACATTAGTAATTGGAAGGTGGCTTAAGTTTAAAGGAATATTTCATAAAATTGCAATGCCTCTTATGATAATAGGAACAATTGTAATTGCCGGAGGAGTTTGGTCTGTTGTTTGGACACATATGGCACATACATTTATTTACATAGGATCAGTTGGAGTTATGCTTTCAGCATTGATGCTAGTTGTATTTAGTTGGAAGAAACTAATTCACGACAATTCAATAGAACTAGGGTATGAAAAAGCAAATATATTTCAAAAATTTAAAGCGTTAATACACGACCCAATAAAATTTGGACCTACCTGGCAAATGGTTTTTATGAATTTTACTGTTAGTGGAATAGGTATTTTTATGGCAATAAAACTTGAACAGATTTTTAGAGTTTGGCCTGCTCGAGAAGAAAGAATTACTCTAACAGGGCATTGGCACATACTTGCAGCACTAATTGCAACAATTATTATTATGTATTATGTTGATATAGTGGGTTTGAAAGGAAAATTAAGAAAATGGTTTGGTTGGATATTAATAATAGGGTCTGATCTTGCTTTCGCATCAATGACTATTTATTCAATGAAAAGACTATTTATTCCTCAGGAAGTTGCACAACAAAAACTTATGAATACAACCATGCTTTTGGCAGATTTTGGTTTAGGAGCTTTGTTAGTTACTCTTGCAATATTTTTAGCTTGGAAACTTTTTGATTTATTTAAAGGAGACGGTTTGTGGAAAAAAGAAGCTGAAAACTCCGAATTAGAGGTTGAAAGAACTTCTAATCCTGTTCTTAACATACGAAAAGAAAACGAATTTAATACAGAAGGAGGTGAGAAATGAAAAAGTTAATTTTTATTTTTATAGTTATTATTGCTCTTGCAAGTTGCTCAGAAGAAGTAATTGTTAATTCAGAAACAAAAATTATTGAAACCGGCATAAATCCAAATGAATGGGTAAAAATACCTGCTGGTACATTTTATTACAATATGCATTCTCACGAAGAAAATATTGAAAACGATTTTGAAATAATGATTACTGATGTTACTAACAAGCAATATGCAAAATTTATGAATGAAGCTGTTAAAAAAGGAACAATAAAAATTGATGCTGACAGTATAATAGGTTATCATCCCGGAGATGAATTTAATGGATATTTGCATGAATGGGAAATACAGGCAGGAGAATATCTTCTTATGCCTTTTGGAGAAGCTGGTTCGCACATTAAACTTACAAATGGAGCTTTTAAAGTTGACAAAGGTTACGATATGCACCCTGTTGTTATGGTAACATGGTTTGGAGCAAAGGCTTACGCTGATTTTTATGGTTATAGAATTCCTACAGAAAAAGAATGGGCGAAAGCTGCTCGTGGAACAGACAAACGTGCATATCCTTGGGGAGATTTCATTAACGAAAATATTACTAACTACGGAAGTAGTACTAACGCTCTTCAAAGATTATTTGGAGGAAATATTGCAAGAACAACTCCTGTTGGTTATTTTAACGGAAAAAAATATGACAACTTCCAAACAGAAGATAACAAAAGCCCTTACGGATTATATGATATGGGCGGAAATGTTTGGCAATGGGTTGGAGATGATTATCCTGATGTTCATTACCGGTATATGCGAGGCGGAAGTTTCACAAATTATGAATATAATATTGTTGTTTGGGCAAGAAATAGTGCAGGGCCGGATTTTTACAACATAAATATAGGTTTCCGCTGTGCAAGAGACATAAAAGATACTGTAAATACTGTTAACGTAGTTACGGATTCAGTTGCAGTAAATACAATTGTAACAAATTTGAAAGAGTAGTTTTTTTAATATCATGCACTTGTAGGAAAATTTTCTGCAAGTGCATTTTTCATAGGAATAGATGTTCAATAGATTAGGTTTAAAAATAAAATCATACTGGCAATTAATAAAAAGTTTACAAACTTTTTTACTTCTTTTAACAGGAATAACAGGATTTATAAGTAGCAGATGCCCATACACTAGCTGGGAACTAACTCTCTGGCTTTCAATTAGTTTGTTTCTTGCCATAAGTGGAACTACTGTTTTTAACATGGCATATGACAGAAAAATAGACGCAAAAATGGACAGGACAAAAAACAGAGCTATACCATCAGGAAAAGTTTCTGTTAAAGAAGCTGTAATTTTAGGTATTATTTTAAATGTTACAGGATTGAGTATTGCTTTTTGCTTAGATATTTTATTCGGATTAATTGTTTTTGCAGGACTTTTTATTGACTTTATTATTTATACTGTTTGGCTGAAACAAAGAAGTGCATGGTCTATTGTTTGGGGAGGAATTTCGGGAGGAATGCCAATTCTTGCAGGAAGAGCTTTGGGTGTTGGAATGATTGATGCAGAGGGAATTTTCCTTGCGTTAGCAATTCTTTTTTGGATTCCTACTCATATTATGACATTTAACATGAGATATTATAAAGATTATAAAAAAGCAGGAATACCAACATTTATTGAAAAATATGGATTTAACAAATCACGCTCTATCATTGCTGTTTCAACAGTTATTTCAGTTCTAACTTTTTGTATTGCAGCTTTTTTTCTTGGAATTGAATGGGGATTTATAAGAGTTTTAATAATTTTGGCAAGTATTGCAACAAGTTTTGCTGTTTATGGAATTATTAAGCCTTCTGAAAAAATGAATTTTAGATTATTTAAAATAGCATCTCTTAATATGATTTTTGCATTAATAATTATTATTTTAGGTTCAATTTATTTTTAACATTACTATGCCAAGAGTTCACAAAAATATTTTAATACTTATAGCTGGGGTTTTATGGTCGGGAGTTGGTATTCTTTTAAACTTCTTTGCAAGCAGATGGTATCACATTCTTTCTCAAAATGAATTAATTATTGCAATAATTGTTGGTGTTTTGTTGGGAACTGCAATTTCATATTTTGGATTTTCGGGACTTGCTCAAAAAAATATTGACAGAATAAACTTATATAAAAATAAAGTTTGTATGTGGGCTTTTCAAAAATGGCAGTCGTATATTTTAATAATTTTTATGATAAGCCTTGGAATATTTATGAGGACAAGCGGATTTGTTCCAAAGATAATACTTACTCCTCTATATATTGGAATTGGGTTTGCTTTATTCACAGCAAGTTTTAAATATTATATTTTTCTATTTAAAATTAACATAAAATAAAGTGCTAAAAGTTAAGAAAAAACAATCTTGTCTTGATTACAGGTCTTATATGGCTTTGGGCAAGTTTTGTTCTACTTTTCAAATCTTATAATTGGTCAAAATTATTCGAAGAGAAAGAATTTTTTGTTACAATAATTATTGGTATTTTTATTGCAATCACAAAAACACTTCTCATTTTCAAAAAGCTGAATATCAAGAATATAAAAATAATTTCAAATTTTAAGGAAGAGTTTGTAAGCATTTTTAAATTTCACCTACCAAAAGACCAAATTTTAATAGTTTTAATGATTGCAGGAGGTTCTTTTTTGAGAAAGTCAGAATTTGTTCCAAAATTATATTTATTTCCTGTTTATTTGGGAATAGGATTGGCAATGTTATATTCTGCATTTTTATATTTGAAATTTTACATTAGTAATTTCAGGTCTTAAAACTCACTATTTTAGGAACTTAATAAATAAAATTTCACCAAGTAAAAAAATAAGAGAAAGAATTAAAAACAACTTCCAAAGTTGCTTTCCTAAATTTTGAGATTTAATAATTTCAGAAAAATTATTATCCTTTTGATTCATTACAGAGAAATTTGTTAATGAATAATCATCTATAATTGAATTTATTTCTTTTAAAGAATAATGAGTTAAGTCAGATTCTAGTCTGTTGTAGTTAAACGAGATTCCTTTATACACCTTATCTTTTGATACAATAAAATAATGACCTGATTTTTTTATATTATTGTTTAAAAATATTTTAGTTTCAGAATTTTCTAAATTAAAAACTTGTGGTATAAAATCAAAATTGTTTTTATTGTTAACAATATGAATTATATTTTCATCGGATAATTTTATGTTAGAAAACTTTACAATTTCATTTTTTCCTATTGTATAATAAATTTTATCTGAAACAGTTCCATAAAAAACCATATTATAAATCATTGTTACCCAAATTGGATGTGTAACAAGGCTACCAGACTTTATATCTGCTGTTTGTGAAAACACATATAATTTTCCTAATCCAATGTTTGAAGAGCTAATTAATTTATCATTCTTCTCCGAAAACAATAGTATTTCTTCATCAGTAAATGTTTGATTACTGAATTTAACTCTTCTAAGAAAATAAGGTAAATCAAGATTTTTTTGTCTTTTTTTAAATACATTCCTAAAAATATCTGCATTATAATTTATTTTCCCGGCATATGTTTTGGATGTATCAATCCCTGTTATATAATTTACATTCAACTTATTAAACAGTTTATTATAAGACTTAAAGTTTGCATATATTCCAGGAAAAACAATAAAAGTTCCTCCATCGGAAATAAAACCGTAAATTGATTGAATAAATTCGGATGACATATTATTTACTTCTTCCGAAATAACAACATCATAATTTTTCAATTCTTCAAAATTAATCTTACGTGGGGATTTATATGTTATTTTAACTTCTGCTATATTAGAAAAAACATCATCTATATATTTGTTTTTATTTTTATTACTAATAATTAAGACATTATAATTAGTTTTAATTTCAAAATTAAAATAGAAAATATTATCATAAATAATAGGAAAATCGGTAATCTCTACCCTAGCTTTAATAATTCCTGTTTTATTATTTGAAAAAGTTAATTTATGAATAATTGATTCTCCTGGTTCAACATTGTATATATCTGTTGCTTTTAATGTGTCATTTAGAAATAGTTTTACGGGCATTTCCTGAAATGCTTCATCTGATTTATTTGTAATTTTAACATTTAGCACATCGCTTTGAGAAAGTTGTCTGTTTGGGGTTTCAAACCAAACAGAATCAATATATAAATTATTAACACTTTCTGTTTCAAGAGGAATTAAAATATAGTTGATATTACTATCGTTTTTTAATTTTGTTAAATTTGAACTTGCTTTTTGAAAATCGGATATTAAATATGCCTTTTTTAATATATCTTTCGATTTATTAGCTGTTAAAAAATCAGAAATTTTACTTGTTATTTGACTTATATTTTTAACCGATGGCGATATCTTTGTGTCGTGTATAAATTCTTTTAATTGTTCTTTTGACACATAATGTTGGTGTTTTTGTTCAAAATCATTAGTTATAAAGAAGAATTTTGTATTTTCAGGATATGCTTCTGCTATTTGGAAAGCTCTTTTTTTTGCAATTTCTGAAATTTTACCATATTTACTTTCTGCTTCTGTGCTAAAAGAATTATCAATATATATTCCTATTTCATTTACTTTATTTATATTTTTAATATTGGAAGATGGTATATAGGGTTGGGCAAATGCAAAAACTAAAGAAGCTATTGCCAACAGCCTCATCAACAAAATTAATAAATGTTTTAAGTTTGATTTAGACTTTGTTTCTTGCTTAATATCTTTTAAGAAACGTACATTGCTGAAATATACTGTTTTATATGCTCTAAAATTGAAAAGATGAATTATAATTGGAATAGATAAGGTAAATAGACCAAATAAAAATATTGGATTAAGGAAATTCATAGTTTAGATAGTAAGGAATATAAAACGTAATATTTTTTTCAAAAACTAATTATGAGTTTTATAAAACCTCATATATTTTTCCAGAATAGGTAACTTTTGTAGTTTTTGTAAATTCTCTTCTGTTATTGTAAATTGAGTATAGTCTGAAACAGGTATTTCTTTGTATTTTCCATTTATACTATTCATATATGAAGATACCTTCGAATAATTCTTAAAAGGCTTTACAAAAATTATTGTTTTGTTTTCTCCCAAATCTTTTAATTCAACTTTTAACTTCTCTTTTGGGAAGGCACTAACATTGTGGGTTGTTAAAATATATTTTATTTTATTTGAAAACTTACTGCCTCTATCTATAACAACTGAATAGAAATAAACACTATCGGTTTTTGTACTATAGTAATTTGGGTCATACTTTCCGCTTGCAAGTAAATCTAAAACATCTTGCGATAAGGGAGCTACTTCATCTCTTGGATATTCTTTTACAATATTTTCAAAAATTGTTTTCATTTCTTTTAAATCTCCTAAATTTCCAGAAGACATAGCTTTTAGATATAAAAGTTTAGCATTCAAATGGTTATCTTTTGATATTTCAAATGCTTCTTTTGTTTTATTAATAACTTTTTGATATTTTTTTTGCTTATAAAAAGTGTATGCTTCCGAATATATTTTGTCAATTTTATCTTTATTTTGTTGCAATTTCACCAAGTAATTAGGATCAGAAAGAATTTTTGCATATTTACTATAAGGATATTCTGTTAGTATTTTATTTCTGTATTTTTCTGCTTCATTTTTATTTTTTATATGTTTATAATTTAGCATATACAGGTTAAAATAAGATTCAATTTTTAGATTATTTTCAGGAAAACGTTGAATTAGTTTTTTATACGATTTTTCTGCCTGGGGATAATCATTCATTTTTCTTTCATAAACTATTCCTGCGTCAAAATAAGCCTTCACAATTCTATCATTAGAAAGTTGAACTAATGAATCAGTTAGAGGTAGGTCTTGCAAATAATATTCAATTTTTTTATTGTCTGTTATCCTATCAGATTCATCATTATTGTTTTCATCATCTTCAAATTCATCTGAAACAATATCTTTATTTCTTCTCCGCCAATGATCTTCAAGTTTTCTTTTTCCCCAAATTTTAATAAATTCAGATTTTCCGATACTTACAGATTGAGGGTTGTAGAAATACCATTTTCCTCTTGAAGGATTTTGGCTATAATCACCTCTGTTAAAAGGGTCATTATTAAAAGTCCTTCCTACATTTTGCTCTGCACGTTCATCGGCTATAAGTTTATTTATAATAGCCTGAATATAAGCATTCCTTGCGACAGAATCCATTGCAGCAACTCTTTGCAAACTATCTTCTCTATTTATTAATTTTAAATTATCAGTTAGTTCTTTTAAGTTTCTAGCTTTTTTTGAAATTAAATCGTATTCAGGATATTTTTTATTCAAAACACTCATGGTACTATCATAATAATCTCCTGCGGGTAAATATGACCGTCTTGAAAAATATATATCAGCAAGCGATAAGTACGAAAGTGCTTTTTGATTATTGTTTGAAATACTTTTAGCAACAGATTGTTTATAATACTCAACAGCTTTATTTTCATTATTTTCTTTAAACTCAATTCCTGCAAGAACATAGTATATTTGATCTAAAAAATCTACATTTTTTACATCTTTCAACATTTTTGCTAATATTTTCCTGATTTTTTCTGAGTTTTCTGAACTGTTTATAAAAGATTTTGCCATATTAATCTTAGCATTAAAAATCATCTCATATGGAGGATTCATTTTAACAACTTCTTCAAATAATTTTATTGCTTTAGTTCCATTATTTGTTTTTTGATAAATTTGTGCAGTTAAATATTTTAGTCTTGCTTGGTCTTTCTTCTTTCTAATTTTTCCTATAAGAAAGTCTAATTTTTCAAGAGCCTTATCATACTTTTTTTTCTTAATAAAAATATCGGCATATGCCATATCAATATCAAAATTTAAGTCTTCGGGGTGTGTTTTATCTTCTGTAATTAATTTTAAGTAACTTTCTGCTTCTTTAAAATTCTCTTGTGCAAGTTGTGAACGTGCTATCCAATATAGGGCATAAAATTTAACTTCTTCTTTTCTAAATTTATTAAGAATTAGATGTAGAGATCTCATTGCCCCTGCATAATCACCTTTATAATAATGAGCTTTCCCCATGAGCAAATATGCATCATCAACCCATTTATTATATTCTTTTTTGTTATAAAAATCTTTTTGTTTTTGAGTTAATTTATAGCCTTTTTTTCCTTTTTTTGGAGCTTTTCGCTTTGGTTTTTCAGTTATGGAGTGCATTTTAATCATCTTAACAGACTTTTTAATAGCCTCATCCATATCTCCTGTAACAGCACTTTTTATATCTTCGCGTTCTTCTTTGTATATTGGCAACAAAAGTGTATAATCCTCAGGTGTTTCCGTAATTGTTTTCAAACCTCTTTTATAGCCCTCTGAACCATTGAATAAAATATTGAAATGAGAAGTTGTGTTATGATACAATCTTGTTATTGCAGTATTTTTTTTTGTTGAACAAGAATGCACTGCTATTACAAGAAAAATAAAGCCAATTATATATATATACGTTTTCTTCAAAATGATATATTTTTATTAAAAATGCAAATTTACACTTTTAACCGGTTTTTTTAAAAAATATTTACTTTAACTCAATCAACTTTAACATTCTTTTTACTTCCCATTTTAGATAAATCTACATACAATGAGAAATGATTTGAACTTCCGGCAAGATGGTATCTTGCTCTTCCAAAACTAATACCAAATTTCTTTAATTTAACACCAAAACCCCAAGAAAACCCGCTAAATCCTCCCTTATCAACTATCCTCATTTCCTGCCTCTGCATATGATTATAAGCAAAAGAAGCATAAAAACTTTTCAAAGGGATTAAGTCAATTCCTATAATAAAATGCCTGAAAGAATTGTCTAATACATTATATAAAACTTTGCCTTTATTACTGTCATCTTCATTTTCTGCAAAAGAAATTGTTGTTACTTTTTGAGGAACTTCATAACGTAAGTTCCATTTATGAAGATGATGTGCTGTAACATTAATTCTGAAAGGGGCATGAGCTAATTTTTTACTTATTCCCCACTGAACATCAAAAGGTATTTTTTCATGATTATTATTATATGATTTTATTTGTGTTCCAACATTTTTCAACACAAAGGAAGTTGCAAATTTTGTTTCGTTATTATAATAAGTTATTCCTAAATCTGCCACAACTCCATACGAAGTATATACCTCATAATGAGAGTATAATGGTTTTATGTTTACACCTGCTTTAACATTTTTGTATAAATCTTTAGACCAAATTAAATTTATGGCATAATCGGCAGCACTAAAATCTCCGGTCCTAATTCCGGTTGCTTCTGCAGATTGAAATTTTCCATAGTTAATAAATTGTAATCCAGCTGAAAATGTACCAAATTTTTTGGAATTAAAAGCATAAGCAACTGAACCAAGACTAATATCTGTAAAATAATTAACAAAATTTAAGGTTACTTTTCCGTTCATTTGAGAGTTTAATAATGCAGGATTTTGATATGCCATATTCAAATCTTCATCAAAAATTGAAATATTTACACCTCCTAATCCGGCAACTCTTGCAGAATTAGTAATTTTAAGAAAATTAAAAACTCCATTTCCTCCTATTTGTGCTTTTACAAGAAAAGGTAAAATGAGTAAAACAATAATTATATTTATTTTTTTCATCTAAAAAATTTTAGTATTTATAATCTTCTGAAAAAATTAAAAAATGCAAACAAAATAAGAAATTTAAAGTTCATAATTAAAACATACAAATATAAAACTTTTTTATTCTGATAGCTATAATTAAATTTGACCATTAATCAATTAATTTTTAACGATGAAAACTAAAAGAAATTTTATAAAAGACAATATTATTATAAAATCTAAACAGGATATTATTCCATTTCTAGATGATTTAAAAAAAAGAGAGATTAATTCTGTTGAAGATTTAAAAAAATGGTGGGCAGATAAAAGTGAAACAGAAGCATTTTTGGAAGAAAATATGGCATGGCGTTATATTAAAATGAGTTGTAATACTGCTGATGAAAAACTTGTAGAAAGTTTTAATTTCTTTGTCTCTGAAATTGAACCTATTGTTTCTGAATATTCTGATGTGTTAGATAAAAGACTGATTAACAGCGAGTTTTTTAACATACTTGACACTAAAAAATATGAAGTTGCAAAAAAGAAAATAAAACGTTCCATTGAACTTTTCCGTAAAAAAAATATTGATTTATTTGCTAAACTTCAACAAAAAGAAAGAGAATTTAGCTCAATTTCGGGTGCAATGACGGTTACTTATAAAGGAGAAGAAATGACCTTGCAAAAAGCTGGAAATTTTTTAAAAGATGTTGATAGAAATGTACGGAAAGAAGTTTTTGAATTAATACAAGAAAGAAGATTTAAAGATAATGAGAAATTAGATAATCTTCTTTCTGAGCTTATTCAATTAAGGCATAAAGTTGCACAAAATACTGATTTTGACAATTATAGAGATTATATGCACTCTGCTTTAAAACGTTTCGATTATACAATTGATGATTGTATATCGTTTCATAATTCTATAAAAACTGAAGTTCTGCCAATTATTGATAAAATAAATATTGGTAGAAAATCAAAGCTTGGCTATGATAATCTTAAACCATATGATACATCGGTAGATGCTGATTTAAAACCTGCACTAAAACCTTTTAAAGATGGTGATGAACTGATTGACAAAGCGATTGAGGTTTTTACAAAGGTACGTCCTAAATATGGTGAATATCTTAAAATTATGAAAAAAAACTCATATCTTGATTTAAATTCTCGCAAAGGAAAATCCCCGGGAGGTTATAATTACCCTCTTTATGAAAGTAATATTCCATTTATTTTTATGAATGCAACAGGAAATCAAAGAGATTTGGAAACTATGATGCACGAAGGTGGTCATGCAATTCATTCTTTTCTTAGCAGTGATCTGGAACTTGTTGATTTTAAGGAACTACCAAGCGAAGTTGCAGAACTTGCCTCTATGTCGATGGAACTTATATCTTCGGAATATTGGGATGTTTTTTATCCTGACAATGAAGAACTTAAACGTGCAAAACGCACACATCTTGAAGGCGTTATTTCAGTGTTACCATGGATAGCAACGATTGATAAATTTCAGCATCAGCTTTACCTAAATCCTGACCATACAGCCGAAGAACGCAAAGAAATGTGGAACACAATTGCTAAAGAATTTGACAGTTCTGTTATTGATTGGTCGGCTTATGAAAAATATTATTCGACACTTTGGCAAAGACAAATGCACATTTTTGAAGTTCCATTTTATTATATTGAATACGGAATTGCACAACTTGGTGCAGTTGCAATTTGGCGAAATTTCAAAAATAATCCTCAAAAAGCATTAGATAATTATGAAAATGCCCTAAAATTAGGCTATTCGGTTTCAATACCAGAAATTTACAAAGCTGCCGGCATTGATTTTAATTTTAGTAAAGAATATATTTCAGAATTAATGAATTTTGTTGAAGTGGAATTAGCAAAACTGTAAATTCCTGTTAAAAATAATAAAATTAATGATATTTATTATTCATTACAACAAACACGTTTCATTTTCAATAAAACATAATCGTAAATTTGCGATTAACTATAATTATTTTACATTTGCAAATTATAAAATATTAAATTATGATTTCCGAAACAGATAAAATTCAACTTGC
>CAMZKL010000009.1 GCA_947311255.1 uncultured Chlorobiota bacterium
TTGACGTCAAAACATAAACTTCGTCAAATAGTTTGATTCTTTTTTCTTTTTTTATAATGTCGGCCAACTTTCCATGTCGTGTCAAGTTTTTTGAAGATTTCAACCTATACTTAAAACTTTAACTTTAACGTGTTGGTGAAGTTTAACAACATCTGCCGGATTTTTAACATAAGCATTTTTAAGGTGCGAAATGTGTACAAGTCCGTCTTGCTTAACTCCAACATCAACAAAAGCTCCAAAATTTGTAATGTTTGTAACAATACCCGGGAGTATCATTCCTTCATGCAAATCATCTACGGAAGTTACATTTTGTGCAAATTCAAAAACTTTTGCTTTTTCTCGTGGGTCTCTGCCGGGCTTTTCAAGTTCTTTCATTATGTCTGTTAAAGTTGGCAAACCTATTTTGTCTGTAACATAATCTTGTAATTTTATTTTTTTTCTAAGCTCTGCATCTTTTAAAAATTCATCAAGACTAAGCCCTATATCTTTTGCCATTTTCTTAACAATATAATATGTTTCTGGATGAACTGCTGAATTATCCAAAGGGTTTTTTGCGTTTCTAATTCTTAAAAACCCGGCAGATTGTTCGAAGGCTTTATTTCCAAGTCTTTTAACTTTTGAAATTTCTTTACGAGACTTAAATGCTCCATTTTCTTTTCTGTAATCTACAATATTTTGTGCTAGACCTTCACCTAGTCCGGAAACATAGGTCAGCAACTGTTTGCTTGCTGTGTTAATATCAATTCCTACTGCATTTACACAACTTTCAACAACAGTATCGAGGCTTTTTTGAAGTTCTTTTTGGTCAACATCGTGCTGGTATTGTCCTACGCCTATTGATTTAGGGTCTATTTTTACAAGTTCTGCCAATGGATCTGCCAAACGCCTACCAATTGAAACTGCACCACGCACTGTTACATCAAAGTTTGGAAACTCTTCTCTTGCAATTTTTGATGCTGAATAAACCGATGCTCCGTCTTCGCTAACTACAAAAACATCAACATCTCTTTCAAATCTAACCTTCTGTTTAACAAACTGTTCGGTTTCTCTGCTGGCTGTTCCGTTGCCAATTGCAATTGCTTCAATATTATATTTACTTGTGAGTTCTGAAATTAAACTTGCGGATTTAAAAGTGTCTTTTTGCGGGGGATGTGGGTAAATAACATCATTTTGTAAAAGATTTCCGTTTTCGTCTAAACAAACAATTTTGCAACCTGTTCGGAATGCAGGGTCAATTGCAAGAATACGCTTTTCTCCCAAAGGAGCAGAAAGTAAAAGTTGCCTTAAATTATCGGCAAAAACTTTAATTGCTTCTTGGTCGGCCTTTTCCTTTGCAGATTTTGTAAATTCATTTTCTATTGAAGGAAGTAATAATCTTTTATAGGCATCATCAATAGCATCTTGAACTTGTGCACTTGCATTTCCGTTTCCTTTTAGCAAAATTTTGTCGAGTTTTTCTAAAACCTTTTCTTCATTAGGATGAATTTTTACTCTTAAAAAACCTTCGTTTACACCTCTAAAAACTGCTAATAACCTGTGAGATGGTATTTTGTTAAGACTTTCTTCAAAATCAAAATAATCTTTAAATTTTATTGCTTCATCTTTTTTAGTTTTTACAACAGATGCTTTAACAGTTGCAGTGTATTTGAATTCTCGCCTTACTGCATCTCGAACTTTTTTGCTTTCATTTATTTCTTCTGCAATAATATCTCTTGCTCCTTGCAGGGCATCATCAAGTGTTTCAAGCTCGTCGTTCAAATATTTTAGTGCTTCGTTTTCAATATCTTTAATGTTTTGATTGAAAATTATTTTTGCAAGAGGTTCTAATCCTTTTTCTTTTGCTTTTACTGCTCTGGTTTTTCGTTTTATTTTGTATGGCAGGTATAAATCTTCTAATTCTATTAAATCGTAAGTTGCGTCAATTTGTTTTTTTAATTCTTCTGTAAGTTTTCCTTGTTTTTCAATTGCTGTAAGAATACTTTCTCTTCTTTTTTCAAGCTCTTCGTATTTTTCTTGAAGTGTTTTTATATCGGCAATTTGTACTTCATCTAAGCCTCCAGTCATTTCTTTTCTGTATCTGCTTATAAATGGAACTGTTGCTTTTTCTTCAAAAAGAGAAATTGTATTTTCCACTTGTTTTTCTGATATGTTTAGTTGTGTTGCTATTAATTTGTGGTGTGTTTTTGTCATTTTTATGATTTCTTACCTGTCTTAAAACAGAGTTTTTTGATAACATTTCAATCTCATTTTTGCTTTTAATATTGTACAATGAACAAAAAAAAGATATTAAAAAAGGGGCTAAATCTATATTAGCCCCTTTTTTTATTTAAACAAAACCTTACTTCTTCTTATTTGGTCCAACATTTTCTTTATCAACTTTGCGAAACCTCAAAAAAGCTGTTGCTGCTAAAATTATGGTTGCTCCTGCAAAAATAGTTCCTTGTGTTTTCATATCATTGATTATTAAGAAATATGAAAAAACCATCCCAGACATGACAATAGCAAAAGCAAAAAAAAGTGTTAAAATATCTATTGAAAAGAAGCGAGTTGAACTTTTTTCAAAAAGTTTTAGTTTCCTATCATTAAAATCATGACGAGCATCTTGTTCTTTAGCAGTCCGTTCCTTAATCCAATTAATAATGTCAGGGTCTAATTCTTTAAGTTTTTCAAGTTCTATTGCATCAGGTAACAGGCTATCATCAAAAGTTTCATTTTGTTCATATGTTACCATTGCGCTCCCTTGTGTACGCTTTAACTGTTTTCTTCCTTTTGCCATTTTTAAACCTTTTCTTTTTTATAAGACTTTATAGATTTTTTAAAATCTTTTTTGAATTTTACAGAATCATTGTGTAATTGGTTTTTATCATCTGAGACAGGAGAAAATTCAATATCTTCGATAAGATATTGAAACTCTTCTTCTATTTCTGTAATTAAAAAGTTTTTTGGCGGATTAATAAATATCCCATTAAAAGAAAAGAAAATTCTGCATATGTTATTAAATACTACTTCCATGTTTTGTACAACGCTTATTTAATAATTTAATTATAAAATATGTACGCTTGAATTGTGTTTTTATACAAACACACAATTTATATTATGCTCTATTTTTATTTTAGAGTACAAATATATGTTAAATATACAATAAAAAAATAAAATATCCTAATAAAATTAACATTTTTACATAAATTAATAAACAGGGAGTTAAGGTAATCAGTTAATTAAACTATCAATTAGTTCTCTGTTTTTTATTTCAATTCTTGCAAAAATTTTTTTCTCAAATTCAGAAAATTCTTGTTTTTCTTTGCTGTATTTTATTTTGCCATCTTCAAGAAAGTGAATGAAATCACATAAATTTGTTAATGTTTCAATTATATGAGATGTAATAATTATTGTTTTTCCTTTTTCTTTTAATTTCAATAAAATTGAACGCATAATTCTTGCAGTTTCAATATCAAGACCATTGAAGGGTTCGTCTAATATTAATATTGGTTTGTCTTGTTTTAATATTGCTAGCAGGGCAAGTTTTTTTTTCATGCCTGTTGAATATTCGTCAATTATTTGGTCTAGTGGCAATAAAAAAAGTTTATTCCATTTGTTTTCGTTAAAATTTTTTGTCCTGAAAATGTTCAAATATTCTCTCCCTGTTATGTATGAATAAAAGAAATTTTCGGTAGGCAAGTAGCTTATTTGTTTTTTTGATATTTTTTCTTGTTTATAATTTATTTCTCCTTCATCTAATTTTAACAAACCAAATATTGAATTTAAGAGAGTTGTTTTGCCAGAACCATTTAAGCCAACAATGCCGTTTATTGTTTTATCTTGTATTGAAAGATTTAGGGCATTAATTATTCGGTCTTCTTTTTTATATGATATTGAAAGGTTTTTAATTGTAATCATTCAGGTAGAAATTTAATTTTTTTAAGGATTTAAAATAAAGATAGATTGTTAATATCCAAACAACAGGGATAAATGCCGGCATAAAAATACTTATTACACCAAAGCTAGAATACATTTGCATTCCAACAGGTTTTTCTCCTGGTTTATAGAAGGCATATTTCAAAATTACAAAGAAAACTTGTAAACTTAAAAGTATGATAAGTTCTATTGTTATAATATACCATTTATCAAAATGGAATATTAAAAAAGCGAGTAATAAAGGGAATACTAATGCAAAGAATAATAATATTTGATTTTTTATTTTAAATGAAATAAATTTTGTGCTTGACTTTTCAAATGCTAATATAATTTGCAGGTCTTCACATTTTTCTAAAAAAGAAATTTGGAATATTGCAAGTATTAAAATTACAATTGGTACAGTTCCAATAAAAAAAGATGTTGTTAGCCCAAGTATCCAAAGTGTATATATTGGAAATAGATTTTTTCTTACTCCTGCTTTCCATTCAAAGCTATGGTAAGGAATTAGTCTTTGAATTTTGGTATTTCTATTGCTTTTTTTTATGTTTATTTCTATATGCACAACTACAATAATAGCAAAGACATAAAAAGGAATAAGCACATAACTATTTATTAATAAGCCAATTATAAGAGGTATTGAAATAATAATATATTCAATAAATTGTATTGTTTTATATTTTTTTAAATATATTTTAAGAAAAACTGTATCTAGTCTTTTTATATGAATAAAAAAAATTATTACGAAGTATCCTACGGAAATATAATATTTATTATTTGTGTTTGAAAGTTCTGAAAACAGATAAAAAAAAGCAATAAATAGAATAGTAAGAAGAATTAAAATACGAAAAATACCAATTTCTGCAATTGCTCTGTATGTTTGTATTATTCTTAATTTTATTATTGATTTTATCACTTGCCTATTAAATTGTTTTACAAAATTAATAATAAAGCCAATCAAAATAAATGGTGTTGTTAAGTTTATATTGTTGGGAGAAAATTATTTTGATTTACGAATAATTAAACCAATATCAATAACCAAAATAACAGGATTATTGTTCATTGTATGGCTTATTTTAAAAGTATATTTTCCTTTTTTTAATGGTGTATTTTCTGAAAAAATATCTTCAATATCCCAAAATTGACCTGTAACATCTCCTTTATACTTTCCTTTTTCATTTGCGACTAAGAATTCTGCTTCTTTTGTAAATTCATTCCCGTCAGGAGTTATCTGACTAATTAATACTTTTATTGTTGTAAAAGGATAGCCTGTTAGGTGTCTCATAGCAAAAAAAAGATCGTAGTTTCCATTTTCTGTTATGTCAACTTCAAATGTTTTCACATCTGATTTTTCCCACTTCAAATCTTCAACTGCCTGAAAATCACTGTAAGTATCAGAACACGATGCAATTAACAAAAGAACCAAAGAGCTGAATATATATTTATTCATATTAATTTATTTTTTAGAGTGCATTCTTATTCCTATTATTAGAATATCATCTACTTGTTCTAAGTCTCCTTTCCAACTATTAATAACCCTTTTGAGAACTCCTTTTTGTTCTTCAACAGGTCTTTTGTAATTGTTAAGAAGCATATGCCTGAATCTTCTATATTTGAATTTTTTTTCATCCGGTCCTCCAAATTGATCAACATATCCATCAGAAAACAAATAAATCATATCATTGTCTTTTACATCAAGAATATGGTTTTTAAATAATCCTCGATTGATATTTATTGGTGAAATTGAAAATCTATCGGCTTTTATTTCATTAATATTATCATCTCTTATAAGAAATATTTGATTTATTGATCCTGCGTATTCTACAATGTTCTCATATTTGTGAATTGCAATTATACTTATATCCATTCCATCTTTAAAGTCATTTTTTTCTTCATCCGAACTAAAAATACTTGCAATTTCATTATTCAAGTTATCTAAAATTTCAGAGGGTGTGTCTATGCCTTGTAAAATTATGTTTCTTAATATATCTAATCCAATTATAGACATGAAAGCTCCCGGAACTCCGTGTCCTGTGCAATCTACTGCAGCAACGAATGTTTTGTCAACTGTTTCGTCAACCCAATAAAAATCTCCACTTACAATTTCTTTAGACATAAATAAAATAAAAGAGTCTGGAAGGAGTTTTTTTATGTATTTTTTTGAGGGTAACATTGTATTAATAATTCTTGATGCATAACGCAAACTTTCTGAAATACTTTGATTTTTAACTGAAAGCTGTTCCCTTTGTTTTTCTACTTTATTAGCAATTTTTTGTTTTTCATGAAGTATTTTGTTTTCTTTTCTAATTTCTCTATTGTATCGAAAAAAAGCACCAAATATTATAAGACCAATTAAAATAGAATAAATAATATAAGCAATTGTTGAAAACCACCAAGGTGGAGATATGTGTATTTTTAATTTTGTAGGCTCTGTATTCCAAATTCCATCACTATTAGAGCCTACTACAAGAAACGTATAGTTTCCTGGTGATAAGTGATAAAAACTTATTGATCTTTTGTGGCCTAAGTTTATCCAATCTTCTCCCGATTCTTCAAATTTATATTTGAATTTATTTTTTTCGGGATGAGTATATTCCGGAACTGCATAATATATTTCAAAACTACTTTCTTTATATTTAAGAAAAAACTCATCTTTATTGTCTTTTAAAATATTGTTTCTGCTGTTTTTCGTATTTACTATAAATTTAGTTATAACTGGTTTAGGAGAGAATTGATTTTTCTCTATTGTTTTAAATGTTAATGAATTAAGTCCATTAATTCCACCCCAAAACATTTCATTATTTTTTTTGTCGAAATAAACAGCTCCAATATTAAACTCGTTGGACTGCAGGTTGTCTCCAATAGAAAAATTAGCTACTTCTTCAGTTTTTGGATTAAATTTTATTAGACCTTTATTAGTGCTCATCCAAAGGTTGTTTTTATTATCTTCTGAAATTGTATAAATAAAATCATTTGCAAATCCATGACTTTGAGAAGTATAATAAACGAATGAATCTTTTTCAGAAATATACTTATTTAATCCTGTGCCAGTTCCAAGCCATATGGTATTATCAGAGCTTTTAAAAATTGTTAACACAGAATTACTGCTAATTCTATGATTGTCTTTATCATAGATTTTAAAACTGTCTGTTTTTATATTGTAAACATTTAATCCATTAGAAGTTCCTATCCATATTTCTTGATTATTTCTTTTAACTGCTTTAAAAACTCCGATTGATGATAAAGAGTTTTCATAATTATTAAAAGATATTATTTTGCCTTTATTATATTTATACAATCCATTAACTGTTGAAAACCAAATATTATCTTCTTCAAACAGAATATGCGAAATTCTATTTTTAACAAATAACTTATTAAAATCTTTTTGTACATATTTTGAGAATGAAGTTAGTTTTTTGTTTTTTTTAGAATAAATATACGGCCCTTCACTTGTTCCTATCCATATATTTCCTTTATTATCTGGAATAATACAATGAATATCATCGCTTGTTAAAATGGAATTTTTACTATTTAAAATCTTAACATTTTTTGTTTCTCTGTTAAAAATGTTTAATCCAAACCCTCTTGTTCCAAGCCACAATAGTTTAGTTATGTCATCAAAATAAATAGAATAAAACGTGTTTGAAGAAAATTTTATGGATTTGTTTTTGTTTTTTTGATAGAGATTAAATCTTTTTTTCTTAGAATCAATTTTGAAAATTCCATAGTCAGAAGAAACCCAAATTATTCCGGATTTGTCTTGTATAATATTTGATATATTGCCAACATTAATTTCTTGGCTTACAAAATTTTCCAGTCTAAAATATTCAAAGTATTGTTTGTCGGATGTCTTATTCAATAAACCAAATTTTGTTCCAACCCAAACTGCTCCATTTGAGTCTTTAAATATTGCTTTGGCTTCAGAAATTTTATGTTTTGATTTTTGTTCTTTAAATTTATTAGTTTTTGGATTAAAAATATAAATGCCATTTTTTGTTCCTACCCAAATCTTTTCAGAGTTTTCTATATAAACAGAAAATATTTCATTTGATTTTAAGTTTTCATTAATTTTAAAAGTCGTAAACTTATTTGTTTTACTATCAAATTTAACTAATCCATTTTGAGATGGTGTCCAAAAGTTTTTTTCTGCATCTTCTGAAATTGAAAAATAATTGTAATAACTAATATGTTCATTATTTAAATTTTTTTGGTTGTACTCTAAAAATTTATTTCCCTCTTTATAATATCTTATAATTCCTGTTTCGGTTCGTATCCAAAGATTTTTGTCATCATCTTGAAAAACAGAATTTATTTTCGTGGAATAGGCAGAACCCTCATAGCGTCTATTTTTTAAAACATTGGAAAATTTATTTGTTTTATAATTGTATTTTTCTAATCCATCATTGTTTATAATAAAAATACTAGAATCTTTAGATTCTGTTATACTATGTATATAGTTGTCTGACAAACTATTAGCATTAGAAGGGTCATGTTTAAAAACAGCAAATTCATATCCATCAAACCTATTTAGCCCATCCTGTGTGCCAATCCAAATAAATCCTTCTTTATCTTGATATATGTTATTAGCATAGTTCTGAGAAAGTCCATCATTTATTGAATAATGATCAATACTATAAAGTTCAGTTTGTGAAAAAGAAACATTATTTATTAAAAACAAAATAAAAAATGGATATAGAATATTTGTAATTTTCATAAAGAAATACTATTCAAATGTTACTAATATCTGATTTTTTTCAACCGAACTTCCTTTTTCAATAATAATATCTTTGATAATAGCATTTTGTTCAGCTTTTAAATTATTCTCCATTTTCATAGCCTCTAAAACTAAAATATTATCTCCTTCTTTTATATTATCTCCAATATTAACAAGAATTTCAGTTACTAATCCCGGCATTGGAGCTTTTAGGTCTGTATTTTTTTTTGTTTTTTGATTTTGTATTCCCAAAGTTTTAAGAACCTTGTCTAATTCTGATGAAACTTCAATAATATGCGTATTATTGTTTATTTTAATACTGATTGTTTTTTCTTCTTTATTTTCTGAAATTATATTTATATTGTATGATTTATTATTACTAATAATATGAAAAGTTTTGCTATCCTTTTTTGATACATCGATATTAAAAGGTATTCCTGAAATAAATCCAGATTTTCTTTCTTTATTATCAAAAGATATTTCAAATTCTTTATTGTTAATTTTTGCTATGTACATATTATTAGTTATTAATAAGATTCAGAAATTCGTTTTAGTTTAGTAATATCCAATAATTTAATTTGTCTTTTGTCTAATTCTATTAACTTGTCTTTTTTAAATTCTGACAATAATCTTATTACTGATTCTGTTGCTGTACCAACAATTCCGGCAAGTTCTTCTCTTGTCAAAGAAATTTTTAAATAATTGTTGGGATTAACACCAAAATTGGTGTGTAAAAGTAATAAAATCTCAGCGAGTCTTTCTCTTACATTCTTTTGTGCGATATCTAAAATATATTTATTGGCAAATCCTAATTCTTTGCACGATAATTTCATAACACTCATTGCAAACCCGGAATTGTCTTTTATTAATTTAATAAAATGTGTTGCAGGAATAATACATATTGTACTTTCTTCAATAACTTTAGCTGTTGTACAAGCTAAGTCGCCCGAAATTATTGATCGAAATCCAAAAATATCACCTTTCTTGGAAAATCTAATTATTTGCTCTTTACCTTCTGTCCCAGTCTTATAATGCTTAACAATTCCTTCATTAATACAATAAACACCGGCAACTCTATTGTTCTCGCTGTATATTGTTTCTCCTTTTTTATATGTATTACAATTTTTCACATAAGCCAAAACATCAGTTTCATCTTTAGTTAAATGCCTGAAAATATCATTTTTCACAAAACAATACTCGCAGTTTGGTATTTCGTTTTTTATAGTCATTTTTTTAAATAGTAATGCAAAAATACTAAATTTAATTTTGTACAGAATTTTATTTTCGGTTATTTTGTATTAATTTAGAAATTTAACTATATTGAAATAAACATATATAATTCATTAATTTATAATAAAAAAAATGTCAGAAAAAATAAGCACAAAATGGAAAGGTAATATGGCTTTTGAATGGGAAGTGAATGGCCATAAAATAATGATTGATGCAGTAGAAAAAGTAGGAGGAGAAAACAGAGGTGCAAGACCAAAAACTTTTATGCTTGCCTCCCTAGGGGGATGCACAGCAATGGATGTAATTTCTATCTTAAAAAAAATGAAAGTATCTGATTTATTAGAAGACTTTAATGTAGAAGTTTCTGGGGAGCTTACCGATGAACATCCAAAGCATTTTATTTCTATGCACGTTACTTATTTATTTACTCCGAAATCTGGAGTTGAACTTCCTATGAACAAAATTAAAAAAGCCATTAGTCTATCAGAAGAAAGGTATTGTGGAGTAAGTGAAGTTTATAGAAAAGCAAATGTTAAATTAACTTCTGAAATAGTTATATTGTAAAAATTAGAAATAGTTTAACTGCGGTTTCTTTCAGTTAAACTATTTTAATTTCTAATGATTCTTTTTAAAACTACGACTTCCATATTTTTCATATTTTATTTCATAGTCATTTATTTTTTTTCCTTCACTATCATAGAAAGTAATTGAAATAACCCTTTCTGTTCTTTTTCCTGTTATATTAAAAACAGAGAAGTTTTGTTGGTTTATTAAAGAACCTTCAACACGTAGAGAATTTATTTCGTTATCTTTTTTAGAAGCTGCACCAGAAGTAAAAGGAGATGTAGTAATATCGTATATTAAAGGCTTATATGCTCTATCTAAAACACTAATTTCAGAATGATGTCTATCTCCTGTTAGAAAAATAACATTTCTTATTTCTTGACTGTGAATAAACTCAATAATCTCATTTCTTTCATTGGAAAATCCGAAATTAGAATAAACTTCAAACATTCCTGATGTTGTTAAAAACTGTCCCCCCATTACAATAAATTTAAAATTTGCCTTACTTGAAACAATTGCATCTTTTAACCATTTAAGCTGTTCTTTTCCTAAAATTGTTTTATTTTCTGATTTTAAATTATCAGGATCTCTGTAATACCTATTATCCAACATAAAAAAATCACAATCTCCCCATGTAAAATAAGATATTGCACCTTTTAAATCTCCAACACCATATGATGGATTTGCCCAAAATAATTTAAAAGCATCTAATGTCATATTTTTATTCCAAAAACTTTTATCAGAATCATTTGGTCCAAAATCATGATCGTCCCAAATAGCATAGTTATGAACATTTGCTAATAATTTTTGCATCTCTTTTATAGAACGAGTGTGAGTATATCTATGAAGAATACCGGTTTTTGTATTAACATCAGCTTCCCGCAAATAAATATTATCGCCTCCCCAAATCATAAAATCAGGTTTTTTTTCTGATATTGCTTCATAAATTTGATAATCTCTTCCGTAACCTTTTCCTGGTCTATCATATTTTTTCTCATTAATAAAAGCTCCACTACCTGTAACAAAGTTAATCTCTGGAGGATCTGTTCTATATTGCCACAATTTAATTGTCTGAAATTCAGTCGGATAACTGAATACAATTTTAATATTGTTTATATATAAATCATAACTATATACATTACCAGGCTCAAGAACATCAGCAAGCAAATGTGCAGTATATCCTTCTTCTTTTTTTGTAACAATAGAATTAGTCCAGTATTTATTACTAGTGCTTCCTTTTAAATAATATTGAACCTTAACCTCCGCACTTTTGTTTGTCTGTACCCACAACATAACCTCCTTCATTTCAGAATAACCAAGCATTGGTCCTGATTGGAGTAGGGATTTTTGAGCATATATAAAATTATACTGAATAAATATGAATACAAAAAATAATACAAATCTTAATTTCATCTTTTTATGTTTTTAGAAAATGCAAATATCATAAAAAAAATTGATTTATTCAGTTAAATAATTGTTAACAACTAATATATTTAAAATTTATTCAATAGGTCAAAAATTTTATAAACATATGTATAATATTGATTTAATGAAGAATATGGATGTAACACACTGTCAAAATTATAAAAATACGCATTGTTGATAAACTTTTTTCAAAAAAACTTGCAAATAAAAAAAATAGCTGTATGTTTGCGCCCGCATTTAAAAAAACGATAAACAACTGACGCATTACCCTCCTGATTTACAGACTATTACCGTTTTATAAAAGCAAAAATGCTCAAAATGAATATTGGATATTTAAATAAACCAGTATTCTATTATTAACGAAATTAACATTTATGAAATTTTATTTAAAAACATCAATCTTTTTTGTACTAAGTATGTTATTTGCATCAAATTCCATTTTTGAAAGCGTTTTGTTTTCAAAATCAGAAACTATTTCTGCAAAACAAGAAGTAAAGCAAGCAGAGAAAAATTATATAAGCAAATATCAGTTTGACAAAGGATATGAAGAAGCAATTGAGTTTATTAAAAAACATGAAGGCTTTGCAGGAGGAAAAGTATATTTTGATGCTTCTGGAATAAAAACAATCGGATATGGACACAGAATAAAAAATGGAGAAGTTTTTCCTGAAAAAATTTCTCAAAAAGAAGCTGAAAATATCCTAAGAAAAGATTTTGATAAGGCAGTATGGTATGCTGAAAAAGAAACTAATACAGAAGGTTATAAAAAAATTGTTATTGCTCATTTTATATATGCAAAAGGAATTGGTAATTTTTTAAGAAGTACTTTCAAAAAGAAAGTTTTTTCAGGAGAATCAATAGATGAAGAACTAAAAAAATGGTGTTATTATAGAGGTACTAATGGTGAACCTGTAAGAAGTGAATATATATACAAAATAAGACTTTGGGAAATTGAAATGTATAATAGAGAATCATAGTTTTCGTCTAAAAATAATATCTTAAGGGGACTTCTAAAAATTCATTTCTATCAAGAAACAAAATATAACAAATAAGATGCGGCTAATATTTTTTATTTAATAGTGATCTATTTTAAATAAAATATTAGGAAGTCAGATTGTTTGTTATATTTGTTCCCAAAGGGTTTTTAGAAGTCCCCTTAATTAAAATCCTTACAAAATCTGTAAGGATTTTTTCTTTTTATGACATAATAAGCCAATGTTACAAATAACAAAAACCATTTACATCTAATATAATTATTCTTACACTACTTAATCGTCTGTTTATAAAAAAACTGATTAGAAAGATGAATAATTGTTTTTTTTTAAACTTTGTTAACCTAATATTTTATTGTATCTTAATATGTGGCAAATTTTTTGTACATAGTAAATATTAACTAGTGTTAAAAAAATTTAAAGTCTAAAATAACTGGCTGTGTGACTAAACATAAAACGTATAAATCAAAATATAATTAAAATAGACTAAAAAAGGCTTATATGCGTGGTTTTTGCTTTTGCAAAAAATCTATGTGACCTTTTTAAACTATAAACAAAGACACATGAAAAAATATTTCCTATTTTTTATAATAATAGTAATTATACCAATTACTTTATTTTCTCAAATTAATAAGGATGGGCTTCCTATTATTGAAAAATATACAGATGCTGATTATGGTGAGGCTGGGCAAGTATGGGCAATTGCTCAAGACAAACGTGGCATTATGTATTTTGGAAATAATTATGGTCTAAAAACTTATGATGGTAAGAAATGGAAAGATTACAACAACCCACACAGTACTATGATAAAGTCTCTTGCTATTGACGACAACGGATTAGTTTACTACGGAGCTGAAAGTGACTTTGGAATTATGGAACCAAACTCAATAGGGGAATTGAAATTCCACTCCTTTTATTTAGACAAACATACCGGAGAGATAAATAATTTTGGATCAATATGGAAAACATTACTATCTGATAATAAAATTTTCTTTCAATCATTTGAAAAACTTCATTATTGTAATTTGCCAATAGAATTTGATGATAAAGGTAAACTAGTAAATGAAATACATACTATCTCTCCAAAGACAAAATTTCATTTATCTTTTTCAGTAGATAATGAATTTTATATTAGAGAATGGGAAAGAGGATTGTATAGGGTAACAGACAATCAGATGGAACTAATTCCAGGAGGAGAAATGTTTGCTTTGTTAAAAGTCTATGTTATGCTTCCTTATGATAAAACAAGAATTTTAATAGGGACTCAAGAAAAAGGATTTTTTCTTTATGATAAAACAAAAACTAAAAATGCAATTACTCCCTTTAATATTAAAGGATACGATAAAACAATAATAGAAAGTTTTATATATTCTGGACAAATACTTTCAAATGGTAATTTTGCTATTGCAACAAGAGCAAATGGTATTTTTATTTTTAATAAAAAAGGCCAAATTACAAATCATTTAAACGAAGCAACTTCTGGAATTCCTCAACAATTTGTATTATCAATGTATTCAAACAAAAATGACCCCAGTGGAATTTTATGGTTTTTCTCACAAGAAAATGGAATTTATAAAGTTGACATGTCAGGAGTTTTTAATTTATGGAACGAAAAAACTGGGTTAGAAGGTAGTGTTGACAATATAATACGTTTTAAAGGCAAACTTTATGTTACGGCAAGCCCTTTTTTATATTATCTTAAAGAAAACAGAAAGTCAAATTCTAATTTTGTTAAAATATACGGTGAACCATATTATAATATTTGGGATATGTGCAAATTTATTGTTCCTGGAACTAACGAACAAAAACTGTTAATGGGAACACCTTCCGGATTATTTGAGGTTGCCGACACAATAGTAAATACTATACTTAAAGAAGGGCATATTTTTACAATGTTCCAATCAATAAATAATCCTGAAAGATTATACTTTGGCAATAAACAGGGATTAAGTTATTTAACATATAAAAATAATAAATGGAGTAAACCTATAAGACAAAAATCAATTTTATACCCTATAAAAAACATCTTAGAAACAAAAGAATATATTGCCAATGGCTCTCCAAATAGAGGGGTTCTTTTAATAAAAGACTTCAATAGTAAATTTTCAACTTTAATAGACTCGTCAAGGGGATTACCTCTTTTAGGAGAAGATTTTAGTTTACAAAAAATAAATAATAAAATTGTTATTGCATCAGGCGGAGGTCTTTTCGCGTTTAAAGACACATCAGAAGTTGAACCATTTGATTTTTTCGGCAAAGATTTATGTAATAAAACAACAGGAGTTTTTCGTATAACAGAAGACCAAGATGGTTATTGGATGTCAGTTTTTAAAACAGAAGATCAAACAGCAAAACATAGATTACTTAGATTTAAAGGAAAAGTAAATCCTAAAAAAGATAGTGCTTTTGCTAAAATCCTACCTCAAAAAATTACTTTTAGTATATATCCTGACGGAGATTATGTATGGGTAGCAAATGAAAAAGGTCTCTATAAGTTTAATAAAAAGATAGATAAAAATTACAAAGCCAAATTTTATACTTTAATTTCAAAAGTACAAACAAAAAATGACTCGCTCTTATTTGCTGACAGTTACAAACAATCTACCGATAGTGGACTGCTTATTGTTAACACACAAGACATAAATAATATTCCGAAATTAGATTTTAAAAACAATGAACTAAATTTTGAATGGGCAGCACCATTCTTTGAAAAAGAAGATGAGACATTATTCAGTTTTAGGTTATTAGGAGAATCGGCTAAATGGTCAAAATGGAATAAAAAAAATGATACTAGATTCACAAATCTATATGAGGGAGATTATACTTTTGAGGTAAAAGCAAAGAATATTTATAATGTAGAAAGCGTAGTTGCACAATACAGCTTTTCTGTTTTGCCTCCATGGTACAGAACAATTTGGGCTTATGTTATATTTGGCATTTTGGGTATTTTACTAGTTTTACTCTTAATAAAACTATATACAAAAAAGCTAAAACGCGAAAACGAAAAATTGGAACAAACTGTTAAAGAAAGAACCTCAGAAATTAGGCAACAAAATGAAGAGATTACTGCTCAAAGAGATGAAATTCATGCACAAAAAGAAGAGGTTGAAAAATCAAAAGCAAAGATTGAAAAACAGCAAAAAAGCATATTAGATAGTATCCATTATGCTTCCAGAATTCAAGAAGCTGTGTTGCCACCAGAAGAGTTCTTAAAAGAAATACTTGGAGAACATTTTGTTCTTTTCAAACCTAGAGATATAGTAAGTGGAGACTTTTATTGGGCAACAAAAAGAGGAAACAAAACAGTTATTGTTGCAGCAGACAGCACAGGACATGGTGTTCCAGGTGCATTCATGAGTATGTTAGGAATTTCCTTCTTAAATGAAATTGTTAATAAAGAGGAAGTTTTACAGGCAAATCAAATTTTGAATAGGTTAAGAGAAAATGTTAAACGTTCCTTGAGACAAACAGGAAAAGACAATGAAGCTAAAGATGGAATGGATTTGGCTTTATGCATTATTGACACTGATGAAATGACTCTTCAATTTGCGGGAGCATATAATCCTTTATATATTTTAAGAGACGGTGAAATTTCGAGAGTTAAAGCAGATAGAATGCCAATAGGTATATATCTTAGAGAAAAAGAATCTTTCACAAATAATATTGTTAAAATTCAAAAAGGAGATTTACTCTATATTTTTTCTGATGGATATGTTGATCAATTTGGAGGTGAGAAAGATTCTAAAATTAGATCTGCTAAGTTTAAAGAACTGCTTATTGAAAATCATAAAAAGCCTTTGGAAGCTCAAAAAGCTGGTTTAGTTGAATTTTTAGATTTTTGGATGAACCATGTTGATAAAACAGGAAGAAAATACAAACAAGTAGATGATATTTTAGTTATTGGTATTGAAATATAATAATTACTAAAATATTGTTAATCATTTATATATAAAGGCACTATACTTTTAGGAACTTAAGTCGATTTGAAAATCGACTTTTTTCCTATTTACATTTTTAAGGCATACCAAATTAGATATTTTTTTAGTTATTTATTTGGGTAAATGATATTTTTCTCCCTCCAATATCAACATAGGCTCAGTATATTTACATTTATTCTCCCACCAAAACAAAAGCACCCCAATAAAAAGGATATTTATATTTTGCTTTAATTTCAAGCTGTGCTTTTCTAAAAGCATCATGTTTATTTCCGGATTGTAACCAGTATTTATAAAATGTGGACATTAAATCTTGTGTCCCTTCATCGCTTACCTCCCATAAACTTGTAATTACGGAAGATGCTCCTGCAACTTGAAAAGAGCGTTGCAAACCATAAACACCTTCACCATTTTTAATTTCACCTAAACCTGTTTGGCAAGCACTTAAAATTACTAAATCTGTATTATCCAAATTTAAAATCATTGCTTCAAAAGCATTTAAAATACCATCATCTTTATCTTTATTTTCCTTTGTATTCATTTCATTTACAGCACGGTCAGCACCTGCCAACAACAAGCCCGAACGTAAAAGAGGATTTTCGTAAGCCTTCATTGGTTCAATACCAAATGCACGTGTATCTTCTGCTTTTTCAGAAGTATTTTCAAGAAAATAGCCATGAGTTGCTATATGCAAAACATATGGACTATTTACTTTTTTTAAATTTTCTTCTGTTGCTTCCTTTGCAAACACAGTATTTACATTGTATAATTTTGATTTTAATAAACCTTGTATTGTTTCAACTTCTTTTTTAGTTCCGGGAAGTGGAGATAATTTTGCTAAATTATCTGGCAAATCTAATTTATAATCAGGATAAGCAAGAAGAAATGCTGAATTTGAATGCTTTTTCTTTTTATAAAAAAAAAGAATATCTTTAGTGTTTGTAACAAATCTAATATCTTTTGCATCAAGTAAATATCTTCCTGATGGCAATTCTATTGTATTTATATTCACTTGATTATAAATTCCATCAATTGAGATAAAAAGCCTTTTATCTGATGAAATCATTAATTCTGCAATATTTTTCCAATAATAATTATAAAATGGTTTCATACTTTTCCCTGAATGAATTGTTGCTTGATATTCATCGGACCACTCAGATTCCATTTCATCGCCTTCTTTTATAAATGTCATTTTAGGAATGGAATTATCATTTCTTAAAACCAAAGCAATATAATGAATTTCTTTTTTAGAAAATAAAAAGGAATAGCTGTTAATACGAATAATTTCAACAGCAATTTCTCCTGTTTTTAATTGTTTTGCAATATTATTATATGAAATAAAATTCTGTTCTTTTGCCTCCTTAAAATCTTCTGAAGATTTTGTAATTTCTTTTTCAAGATTTTTCACAACAGTTTCAATAGAATCTATGTTTATATTTTCCTCTTGCAGTTCATCTTTTGAATATGTATAGAGCTTGGCTAACCAGCTTTTAGAATCTTGCCAATTATTATAATTTGCAATTAAAGTTTCATCTCCACTATTTAATATTCTGTTTTTTACTTTCCTTGAAGAATTTAACAGAAGTGCTTTTGTTGCAATATGAAAGTTATATACATCAGCAGAAATTTCAGGAACAATACTAATCGCATCATTTGCAAAATTATAGAATCTTATAAATTTTGGATGTATCTTGTCCCAAAATTTTGATTTCTCATAATCATTCATTGCAGGAAAAAATGTATTAATTTGGTAGACATATTCATTCAATGCTTTTCTGTATATATCGGATGCTTTTTTGTAATCTCCTTTTTGCCAATACAATATGGCAGTTTTTTCTAATGTTTTTGCAATATTAGGATGATGTTCTCCAAGTTTCTTTTTCTGTATTTTTAAAGCTTTTGTAAAAAGAGGTTCGGCTTCTGAAAGTCTGTTTTGAGACTGATAAAAAAGACCTTGCTCATAAATAACCTGAGCATAGGATGGATGTTCTTGTCCAAATTGCTTATCATATATATCTACTGCATTTTTCAATAATTCTTCAACTTTATCAAAGCGTTTCATTTGCTGATATAGAGAAGCCAAATTTCTTAGCAAAACGGCATAATCCGGGTGATTTTTTCCCATTCTCCTCTTTTGTGTTTCAAGAGCATCAAGGTATATTTTTTCAGCATCATCATATCTTTTTGTAAGTTGGTATAACAAAGCTAAATTAACTTTAAGCCTTACATATGTAGATGATTTTTCTTTAATCTTCTCTCCTGCAATTTTTATTGATTTATTCATTAATTTTTCAGCATCTTTATATTTACCTGTTGTTTGATAAATCATTGCCCTGTTGTTTAAAACTATTGCATATTTTATTGAGTTAATTTTATTCTCAGACTTTAAATATTTTTCTGCTTTTATAATATATTCTTCTGCTTCGGTATATAAACCCATATCTTTGTATAAAACAGCTATATTATTAAGCGATGCAGCATAACCAGTTTTTACAGACGAATTTTCTCTTTTCCGAAGAGCTTTTTTCGTATATTCTTCCGCCAAAGCATAACGTCCGGTTGTGTGATAAAGAAGTCCTAAATTACTAAGAGTTAAACTAGCAAAAGTTGAATCGCTTAAACCGCTTTCATCATATATTCTTTTAGCTTTTAAAAAAGATTTTTCAGAAGTTTTATAGCTACTTGACACATACAAAATCTCTCCTGTATAGTTAAAGTTTTGTCCTTTTATTTTAGGCGGTGCATCTGTTACACTTTCAGGATCAGACAAATAGTAGGCAAAACTTCTTGCTTGTTTCAAATTTCCTTTTGCTTCGTAGGGAGTTGAATTGTCTCCAAATGATATTGCATAATTAAAATCAGTTACATCATAACTTTCTGCAAAATTTTTAATTGTTTCATTCCAATGACTTTTAAATTTTTTTGCAACATATTTTTCAGAATTACTCATGCGTTTTGTCAAATCCGGACTAACTGCATTAATAGTTTCATCAAGCAACTTGCTAGTTTTAAGTTTTACATTTTTATTTACATTTTCTTTTATTAATTTTTTCCAATTTTGGCTTTGTAGCTTATTTATAATTCCCAAAAAAAGTATTGAAAATATTATAAATATAATTTTTAATTTACTCATTGGTTAGTGTTTAAATTTCTCATAAAAATACAATTTTTTCTCAACATAAAAATAATTTTTCTTAATTATTTTTTTTACTTTTGTAGTGAAAAGTTAATTGTTTAATATAAATATTTGAATTATGAAAAAATTGTTTACGTTTAGTTTTTTGCTTTTTATGTCAGTTCTTGTTTTTGGACAGGTAACTACGTCAAAAATAAAAGGCTATGTTTATTCAGAAAAAAACGAAGCTCTATATGGAGCCACTGTTGTTGTTACACATGAACCAACCGGAACAGAAGATGCAACTTTAACTATGGATAATGGAGCTTTCTTTATTCCAAATCTTAGAGTTGGAGGTCCTTATACGGTAAAAATATCTTATATTGGATACAAAACAGCTGTTTACAATAATGTTTATCTGCAACTGGGAAAATCTTATGACATTAAATCTACTCTGCAAAGTGATGATGAAACCATTGAAGAGGTTGTTATTTCCGTTGATAGAAACGCTGTTTTTGACAGTGACAGAACAGGTTCCACAACAGGAATTAGCAGTAAACAACTCAGTTCACTACCCTCAATTTCAAGATCGGCAGAAGATTTTTACAGATTAGACCCCACTTCTAGCGGTGGCTCATTTGCAGGCAGAAATGATCAATTTAACAATTTTTCCTTAGATGGTTCAATTTTTAACAATCCTTTTGGACTGGATGCAGCCACACCCGGTGGACAATCTAACGCTCAGCCAATTTCTTTAGAAGCAATTGAACAAATACAAGTTTCTGTTGCTCCTTATGATGTTACTCTTTCCGGTTTTACAGGTGCAGCAATTAATGCTGTTACAAAAAGCGGAACTAATGAGTTTCATGGTTCTTTATTTGGATATTACAGGAATCAAGCAATGACGGGAAAAGTAAAACTTGGAGAAACAGTTTTACAACCTGATTTATCGCAAGATCAGGAAGGATTTAGCCTTGGGGGACCAATTTTAAAAAAGAAACTATTCTTTTTTGTTAATTTTGAAAGAGACAATCGTACGGATTTAGGCTCATATTATATTGCCAAAAGAACCGGTCTATCGGGAGATAATGTTTCAAGAGTTACAGCAGTTGATTTAGATAGAGTTTCAACCCTACTAAACGGCTTAGGTTATGAAACTGGTCCATACGAAGGATATATTCATAAAACTTATTCGGACAAAGGGATAATAAAACTTGATTGGAATGCTGTTAAAGGAACTCGCATATCTTTTATTTACAACTATTTAAATGCATACAGAGATTTAAATGCACATCCGGATGCAATTATGCACAGAGGCCCGGACAGAACTGTAATGCAATTTAGAAATTCGGGATACAGAATTAATAATAAAATTAATTCTTTCTTAGTTGAAGCTAATTCAATTTTTGCAAAAGGAAAAATATCAAATAAATTTCAAGCAGGTTATACTTTATTTAATGATTTTAGAGAACCTTTTTCATCGCCTGCTCCTGTTATTAATATTTTTGAAGACAACCAACCATATATTATAGCAGGGCACGAACCTTTCTCAATTCACAATGTTTTAGACCAAAAAGTTACTCAAATTACCAACAATTTAACATACTATGCAGATAAACACACTGTTACTGCCGGTGTATCTTTTGAGAAATTTCATTTTAATAACAATTTCAATTTATTCGGTTATGGTTTTGATTTGTTTGGAGGCTTTGCAAGTGTTGATGCTTTTGCAGACAGTATTTCATCTGGCTACGTTCAAGGACGTATTGATGCTGCAAAAGCTACAGAAGATGCCAACAAATGGAATATTACAAAATCTGCTGTTGGTCAACTAGGTGTTTATATTCAAGACGAATGGAGTGTACTTAATAATTTTAATATAACATTAGGTTTAAGAATTGACAAACCACTATATTTTAATACAGAGGAGTATATTAACGAAAAAATTGAAGAAGCAGGAAGTGATTATATTATGGAAGGACTTAATTGGTATGATGTAGATGGAAAGGAGTTTAAAGTAAGTGCAAAAACTTTACCTGATGCAAAACCAATGTTTGCTCCTCGCTTAGGATTTAATTGGGATGTTTTTAATGATAATAGTATTCAAATTCGTGGTGGATCGGGTATTTTTAACGGAAGACTTCCATATGTTTGGATTGGCAACCATGTTGCAAACCTAGGCCGTTGGTATATGACTCCAATAGCTAAAGATTTTTCATTCCCTCAAGTTTGGAGAACAAGCATTGGAGTAGATTACAAACTACCTGCCGGTCTTGTGGCAACAGTAGATTTTGCATATACAAAAGATATAAACGGTATGATGGTTAGAAATTATGGTTTAAATAAACCATCTGGAACCTTAAACAGTAGTATAGATAAAAGACCGGTATATCAATATGCTGATAAAGTAACGATGAATGATGCACCTTGGAGTACAGGCATTCCAGCAGATTTATTTACTTTCACGAATACAAATGTAGGGCATTCTTATTTTGCCACATTTAAATTACAAAAACTATTTAAAAAAGGTTTTTCCGGTAATTTTGCTTATAATTATTCTGTTTCAAAAGATGCTAATTCAATTGAAGCTGAAATTACAGGAGATGCATTTATGAGAAATCCTGCACTTGGAAATGTTAACATAGCAACCGAAGCAAACTCTTTGTATGGAGACAAACATAGAATTGTAGGTTATGTTTCAAAAAATTGGACTTATGGTAAAGATAAGTGGACTACTATTATTTCTGCATTTTATGAAATGGCACAAGGAGGTAGATTTTCATATACCTATTCAGGAGACATAAACGGAGATAATTCAGGTTTAAATGATTTGATTTATATTCCAAAAGAAAATGATTTAAGTTTAATGGTTTTTAGTGGAAATGCAACAGAACAACAAGAACAAAGAGATGCTTTTAATAGTTTTATTAAACAAGATAAATATTTGAACAATCATAGAGGTGAATACATGGAAAGATATGCTATTTTAAGCCCATGGAGAAGCAGAATAGATGTAAAACTTGTTCAAACTTATAATTTAACTAAAGACAGAAGGTTAGAGTTTGATTTGAATATTCTTAATTTTGCAAATCTTTTAAATTCTAATTGGGGTGTTATTCAATTACCTGTTAATAAACAACCAATTGGTGTTTCAATTGACGGAAGCGGAGCTCCTGTTTATTCATTTGATAAAGATTTGAAAAAAACATTTACAAATGACTATAGCTTATTATCAAGATGGCAAATGCAAGTTGGGTTGAGATTTGTTTTTTAAATAACGTTTAAACATAATAAATTCAAGTAATAAAGGTTGTTTTTAAAAAAGACAGCCTTTATTTTTTTAAAACTTGTTTAAATAATTTAAGATATTCTTCCACATTGTTTTTCCAAAGAAATTTTTCTGAGTGTTTTTTTAATATCTCCAGCTTTGAAGTATCTATATAAAAATCATCTATTTTTTCTAAAAATAAATCACTCATATATTTTGGTTCAAAATTTTCCCAATAATATGCTTTATCTTCACAAATTTCCGGGATACTGGATTTCTTAGAGGCAAAAACTGGTTTTCCAAATCGCATAGCTTCAATTGGGGGCATTCCCATTCCTTCATTTAAAGACGGGAATAACATTGCTTTACAATTCTTAAAAAGCCAAAATTTTTCTTCATTAGTTATTTCACCGGTAACAATAACTTGTGATGATAGATTATCTTTTTTTATATTCTCTTTTATTTCATCTGCATATTTACTATCGTCATTCCCTGCAATTATTAATTTATAGTTTTTAGGTATATATTTTATGAAATCAAGTAAAACTTTTTGATTTTTCTTTTTCTGAACAACTCCTAATGTAAACAACAAATCTCCATCGGGAATAAAATTTGGTTTTTCAACATTTTTAAACTGTTCAGTTTTAATTCCGTTGTAGATTATTTGAATATCATTTGTTTTATAAGACGTTATATGCTTTTGAACTTCTTTTTTTGTAAAATTTGAAATGCTTGTAATTTTTACTGCTCTATTTATTCTTTTGTCAATTTTTTTTAATCTTATTTTTGCTTTTTTTGATGATTTTTCTTCTAAAAAATTCAAATCATGAATTGTGAGTATATAGGGAACTGATTTGTTTTTAGGAAAATAATTAGAATCTTGGTGAATTGCATACCACAAACTATACTTCTTAAAGAAAAATGGGAAAAACTTTCTAAAAAAGGTAACTTTTGCATATTTCACATTTTTTCCAAAATAGTTTATAAAATTTTCAGGAACAAGAAAAGTAAAATCAAATTCATTAGAATATCTTTTTGAAAGTTCTAGTCCAAAATTTAAACAGACTTGTCCCAAACCTGTGTTTATATATTTTAGTCTTTCAAGGTCAATTAATATGTCATACTTTTTGTTCATTATTAATTTCTGTATTTAATTTCCTGAGTTTAACATATTTTAAGAATGTTGCAAAAGAGTTAATAATCGTAACAACAACTCCATAGTATCCATCTAAAAATGAAACTTTTACAAAAAAACCTTTTAAAAAATTAAAAAACGGACTTAAAAAAACCTTAACATAAGACGCTTTTTTTCCATTCTTTGCCATTTCCTCAGCAGAAATTGTTGTAAACTTATTTAGTTGAGCAATATGGCTTTCAATACTATTATATGAATAATGGAGTATGTCATTTTTTAGGTTAAAAGTTGATGAGTTTTTATTTAAAATAATATTTTCGTGTATATCTCCTTCCCAAAAACCTATTTCTTTATTCCAAAGCCTAATTCTTTTATCAGGATACCATGCTCCATGCTTTAACCATGTGCCACAATAATTTGTGCATCTTTTCAAATAATAAGCATCATATTTAAAATGTGTTTTTATTTCCAAAATTGATTTTTGAAGTTCAATTGATAATTCTTCATCTGCATCTATTGAAAGTATATATTTATTTTCAGTTAATGAATTTGCAAAGTTTTTTTGTTTTGAATACCCTAAAAATTCTTTTTTAACAAATTTAACATTGAATTTCTTACAAATTTCTTCAGTTTTATCTGTCGAAAATGAATCTACAACAATAATTTCATCTGCAATATCTTTTACAGAAAGCAAACATCTTTTTATGTTTTTCTCTTCATTATAAGAAATTATTACTACTGACAGCTTTTCCATTTTATTAAAAATTAATATTCCCTGCTAATTCATAAATTTTTCCTGGTAAACTTCTTACAAGCCCTTTAAACTCCATTTCTAAAAGCATTGACGAAACTTTGCTCATTGTCATTCCTGTTATTTTACAAATATCATCTATAACAATATTTTTATTATCGGATAAAATTTGTGCCATTTCCTTCTCATCATTGCTTAATTCAATGAATAAAGTTTTTTGAATATGTTTTGTATGGCTTTCCTCCCAATTTAAGATATACTCAATATCTTTTTCAGATTGTAACAAAAATGCTTTATGCGTTTTAATTAGCCAATTTGTTCCTTCAGAATATTTGTCTTCTAGTCTGCCCGGCACAGCAAAAACTTCACGATTGTATGAATTTGCAATGTCAGCAGTTACCAATGAACCTCCTTTTTTTGCAGATTCAATAACAATTGTAGCCTGAGACAAACCTGCTATTATCCGATTCCTTTTTAGAAAATTCTGTCTTTCAAATTTTGACCCACTTATAAATTCCGTTATTAATGCACCTTTTTCTTTAATTTCAGATGCTGTTTTTTTATGATTTGCAGGATATAACTTATCAAATCCATGGGCAAAAACGGATACTGTATCTAATCCGAATTTCAATGCTGTTTTGTGGGCACATATATCAATTCCATACGCTAAGCCACTAACAATTATTGGATTATGATTAGTTTCTGATAAAGATTTAACTATTTTTTTACAATTTTCTTTGCCTTGTATTGTAGCATTTCTTGTTCCTACAATACTAATTACTTTTCTTTTATTAAATTTTAGATTTCCTTTAACAAAAATCATTAAAGGGGCATCGGGGCATTGCTTTAACAAAAAAGGATAATCTTCATCTGTATAAAAAAGAGGTGTAATTTTATTTTTTATTATAAATTTTACTTCATCCTCTGCCTGTTTTATAAACTTTTTTCCTTTTACTATTTGGGTTGCGGTATATTCCCCTACTCCAATAGCTTTTGTTAGTTCTTCTTTTCTTGCTTTAAAAACATTTTCAACTCCACCGGTATATGCAATTACACTTTTTGCAGTTATTGGACCTATTCCAGGTATTAATCCTAATGCAATCTTATATTTTAAAGTGTTGTCTATCATTAAATTATGCAATTCTTTTTTTCACAGAATTATTGCTTACAATGTATGCTGAAATTATATTCTTATCGTTCTTTATTTTACTGATAATTTCAGAATTTTCTTTAAAATTAAATAAATTTACAGTTAATTCATTAGTTTTTGCGGTTGCATTTGCTTCAATACTAAATTTTTCAGAAATATCTTTTCCAAAAGTTTCTTCAAGATATTGCTGCCATCTTTTATCGGCGTATTTTAATTTGAAAGTAAGTATGATCATAGTATATTTTTTGAAATTTTACAAATATTCATAAGCCTGATTTCTAAATGCCGGCTCAAAACCAGCTTCTTTTATTGCTTCTTGAATTTGTTCTGCATTAAAACTGTGGTCTGCTCCGGCAACAGAAACAACATTTTCTTCAATCATTATTGAGCCAAAATCATTTGCTCCTGCATGAAGACTTAATTGTCCTATTTTTTTTCCTACAGTTAGCCAAGATGCTTGCATATTTTTTATATTTGGCATCATAATTCTTGCCAAAGCAATTGTTCTCACATATTCATCGCCGGATGTTTGATTTTTTACACCTGATTTTTCATTTAATTCAGTTCCTTCGTCCTGAAAAGGCCAAGGAATAAAAGTTGTAAAACCTTCTGAATTTTCAGGCTTTTCAGATTGAACCTCTCTTAGTTTTACAAAATGTTCAATACGTTCTCTGTTTGTTTCAATGTGCCCAAACATCATTGTTGCAGAAGTTACAATATTAAGTTTGTGTGCTTCTCGCATAACATCTAACCATTGCTTAGCAGTACATTTCCCTCTTGAAACTGTCTTACGAACTCTGTCGATTAAAATTTCTGCTCCTGCACCCGGCAAACTATCAAGTCCGGCTTCTGTAAGTTGAACAAGAACATCTTTATAGCTTGTTTTAGAAATTCTTGCAATGTGATGAATTTCAGCTGGTCCCAAAGCATGGAGTTTAATGTCGGGATGGTTTTTCTTCAAATCTGAAAAAAGTTTTTTGTAATATTTAAGCCCAAGTTTTGGATGTAAACCTCCTTGCATAAGAAGTTGATTTCCTCCTTTTTCTTTTAGAACTTTAATTTTTTCATTATACTCTTCTAGACTTGTAGTATAAATATCTGGAGCACCAGGACGACGATAGAAATTGCAAAACTCACATTGTGCAATACATACATTTGTTATATTTACATTCCTGTCGATTATCCAACCTACTTTATTTTCTTTTTCTTTTGGTTGATTTTGCTTTCTTAGTTCATTTCCAATAAACATTAAATCAGAAGTCGGAGCATTTTCATATAAGAAAAATCCTTCGTCTATCGTAAGAAATTCTTGTTTTAGTGCTTTTTTATATAGTGTTTCTGTGTACATTTTTGTTTTTTTGTTTGAACTTACAAAGTTAATACTATTTCTAAAATATCTCTGTAAAAATAGTTTAAACTAACAAGGACAAACTCATACATTATTAATGTGTTAAAAAATAGATTATCTTATTTCGTGCCACTTTATAAGGTGATACAATAGTAATATTTTGATTTCAATATCTTTATTAATAAAAAACATAATTGAGATTAATAAATTTTACAAATTATATTTAACAATACAATCTGAAAACTTTGCTATAAATAAAAAAAGATATTTATATTTTTTTAAACAGAAGGATTAGCGCGACTTTTAAAACATTTAGCAAGAGCACTTTTAAATTCTTCTCTGCTAATTGGCTTTGTCAGATATTCATCAAAAACAGATTTATATTTTTCTATTTCTTCTTTTGTTGCATTTGCAGTTAAGACAATTATGGGAATAGTATTAAATTTTTTATTTTTTCTGATTATTTTTACTGTTTCATATCCATCTAACTCGGGCATTTGTATGTCCATTAGAATTATATCGGGTGTATGTGTTTTAAGAATTTCCAGCACTTGTTTTCCGTTTTCAGCCTCAGTTATTTTAAGACCTTCGTCTTCAAGCATAGTTGATAAAACTAATCTATTGATTTCAACATCATCAGCATGCAATATTGATAAACCTTTAAGTGATAATTTTATGTTATTATCTGATTTTTTGTTTTTAATAATTTTATCAATAAATGCAACTTTTCTCAGAACAATCGTAAATACAGAACCTTTGCCTACCTGACTTTTCACAGATATTGTCCCATTCATAAGGTTTACAAGCTGTTTTGTAATTGAAAGCCCAAGTCCTGTTCCTCCATATTTTTTTGTGAGTTGCCCTTCAACCTGTTTAAAATGCTTAAAAATATCAACAATATAGTCCTCGGGTATTCCTATTCCTGTATCAATAATTTCAATCTTAATATCAGTAGTTTTATTATTTTTAGATAAATTTTCTGTTTTAACGACAACATCTACCGAGCCTTTTTCAGTAAATTTAAGAGCATTGCCGACAAGATTAACTAATATTTGAATAATCCTAAAACTGTCAAGCATCAATGTTTTTGGTAATTTATTTTGGACGTCAATATTAAGTTGTACTTGTTTTTGTTTGAATTTTTCCGAAAATATTATCGAAACTTCATCTAAAATATCATAAAAACTACTATAACTTTTTTGTATTTCGAGATACCCGGCTTCTATTTTTGAGAGGTCTAAAATGTCATTTATTAGTTGCAAAAGATTATCACTACTTTGTTTTATATGATTAACATAGGGAAGATTTTTTTTATCCTGCATTTTTTCCAACAATATATCAGAGAACCCTACAATTGCATTCATTGGTGTACGAATTTCATGGCTCATATTTGCCAAAAAGGCACTTTTTAATTGATTGGCTTTTACGGCTTCATTTTTTAGCAACGAAAGGTCTTTATTTTGGGCTAAATACTCCTCGTTTAATAATGAATATTCTTCACTTTGTATTCTATATTCTTCTGCTAGCAAAGCAAATTTTTCTTTTTGAGCTATAATTTTTTGCTCAGCCCTTCTTCTTTCAGTAATATCTTCTAAAATGTTATAAATTTTATAAATTTCTCCTTTTTTATCATTTAAAGGGACAATATAATTTGAGAAATATACTTCTTCTCCCAAATTTGATTTATATTTTACTTCGATTTTTAACGATTTTCTGGTTTTTAAAACATTCATAAAATGTTTATTATAACCAGTATCTGCAAGAGGTTTATATTTCAATACATTAATTTGCTTTGCTGCTTCTTCTGGGGGTAAACCTAATAATTTAATCGTAGTATTATTAACTTCAATTATGCTCCCTATTGGATTTGTGGTAAAAATCCCTAGTGGGGACTTTTCAAATAATGTTCTAAGATTTGCTTCACTTTTTCCTAAAAGTTTTATAGTTTTTTTATTTTCTTTTTCTCTTTCAATCAGTTTTTTATTTATTTCAATTATTTCATCATTTTTCCATGCACCTTCAAGATTTTGTTGTTCAATTTTTAAACTTGCCGCAAAATTTCTCTGGTTTAGTGAATCTAAATCTGCATTGTTTTGTTCTAATTTTTTGCTTAGCTCAACTAGTTCTTTATTCTGAATAAACAGTTCATTTTTTATTTCTATCTCATATTTTCGTTTTTTTCTAATTACCAAAAGGAAAAACGCCAAAAGCAGAAATAATGCTGACAATGAAATAATTAAATGTATTTGTATTTTATTTTTTGCTCTTAAGTTTGTAATGTTCTCATTAAGAAGTTTTTTATCTTTTTCATTTTTTTCTATTTGATACTTTAAACGTATTTTTTCCGCATCTTGTTTTCTTATTTTATCTTTTATAATGTCAATTTCTTTTAAATCTTTATTTGCATTTTCAAAATCATTAAGTTTTTCATGTATTTGCATCAATATTTTTAAAGCCTCTAATAAATAAGTATTACTATTAAGCTCATTTGCAGATTTTTTACATTTTTGGGCATATTCTAATGCTCTTTTATATTGTTTATTATTATAAAAAACTGTGTAATAAGTTTTATAAATAAAAAATTGTAACAATTCTTGGTTTTCAAGTTGAGCTGTTTTTTTTGCTTTTTCACATTCAGATATTGCTTTTTTAAATTGATTTTTTTCGCTAAAATATTCAGCCTTATTTAAATGTATCCTTATTGCAAATTCTTTTAATGTTGATTTTTTAGCATATCCTATTCCTTTGTCGTAATAAAAAAATGCACTGTCAATTTTAGCTTTTCTTTTATAAATATCTCCTATTAGTAATGCCGAATGTGAAAGATCATAATTTGAGTTAGTTTTTTGTCTGATTTTATAAGCCTTTAAATAATATTCTAATGCTTGTTCATAATTCTCTTGCTTTTCCAAACACATACCTATATTGTTGAATGCAACCGTTTTAACCAACCATACCTTTACAGAATCCTTGGTTTCAAAGTTTTTCGCATTTTCAAGAGCATCTTCATAAGAAGAAATTGCCTCACTTAAATTATTTTGAGCATAGTAAACATTCCCTATCCCTATATATGTCCATGGTACATGGGTTAAGTCATCTACTATTTTTAGCTCTAAAATTTTATAGAAATTTTTTAATGCAAAAGAATATAATCCAATTTTTAAGTATATGTTAGCTCCCTGATAATATGTTCTTTTAAGTTTTTGAGTATTATTAGTTTGCTTATAATGTTCAATCCTTTGTTTAGAATAATCTAATGCTTTCTATAAATTATTATTTTCATAATAATTAACAATTAAAAATAATGTTTCATCATAATCATAATAGTTGGTATCGGTTAATAAATTTTCAAGATTATCAATATTTACTTGCCCATAGGCTTGAAATATTGAAAAGCTAATAAAAATTAAAATCAGTAAGTGTTTTTTAACAAACATTTTATTATTCTTAATACAATAAATACAAATTTAGTTTATGTACTTAATACATCATCAACCAACAAATTAAAAACCTCCTTAATTGTCATATCGGCTTTGCGTATCATTTGAGGGACAAGACTTTCTGCCGTCATGCCAGGTATTGTATTTGCCTCAAGAAACCAATATTCTCCATCTTTTAAAATAAAATCCATTCTCACAATTCCTTTGCAGTTTAAAACATCATAGAGTTGGGAAGTTATATTTTGGCATCTTTTTGTAAGTTCTTCAGATATTCTTGCAGGTATAATTTCTTCTGATAAGTTTTCATATTTCGCTTTATAATCGAAAAATTCTGTTTGCGAAATAATTTCAACCAAAGGTAAAACATATTCATTCTCTTTGGTTTTAAAAATTCCGCACTGTATTTCGTCGCCTTCAATAAATTCTTCAATAATAACTTCATCGCTTTCTTCAAAGGCCTCATTTATTGCGGGTAGCAAATCTTCTTTTTTCTTAACCTTTGTTATTCCAAAACTAGAACCTCCTGCATTTGGTTTTACAAAGCATGGTATCCCAAGTTGGTCAATAATTTCATTGGCATTTGCCTCTGTACCTTTTCTTATTAGTGCAGATTTTGCAATATTTACAATATCAAAATTATTCAAGAAAGTATTGCAATAAAATTTGCTAAAAGTTAAAGATGATGCTAAAACTCCGCTTCCAATATATGGAATCCCAATCATATCAAAATATGCTTGTAGCAGACCGTCTTCTCCAGGAGTCCCGTGAATTGCCGAAATAACAAGGTCAAATTTTTCTTTTTGTCCTCTGTTAGTAAAACTAAAATCGTTTTTATGAATTATAAGGCCGCAATTTAGGTCATTAATTAAAGTCCATTCATTAGCTTTTATTTGCACTGTAAAAACATTAAATCTTTCTTTATCCAGCTCATTAGCAATGGTTTCTGCTGACTTTAAAGAAATAAAAAATTCCGATGAGTTTCCTCCTGCAAGTACTGCAATATTTTTTTTGTTCATTCTTATTAATTGAAAGTTAGCAAAGTTAAAAGTATATTTTTAAAATTTAAATTTTGCCAATATTTTTGATAAATTTATTCAAAACAATATCTTCCAATTTTCTTTTTGGAACATAATGATTTTGTTTTTCATCTCGCCAATAATTATAACTCCCATTTTTCGGCATTTCTGAAATAATTACATTTTCATTTGCTTTGCCCATTGCAAGAACAAGCAAAACATCAAGATATTGTGGTAATTGAAGCTGTTTTTTAAGCTGTGTTCTTTTTATTGCTGCAATAATGCATCCTCCAAAACCTTTCTCTGTTGCTCCAAGCGTTATGGATTGTGCCGCAATTCCACTTGCTACTTCATGATACGATTTTTCTACCTTTGGGAGTATTGAATTATCTCCCAAAATAATTATATACGCCGAAGGTCTTTCTCCTTTTTTAGCTTGCTTCCAATTTGGCAAAGCTCCCGCCCAGCTTAAGGTTTCAAATATTTTTTGGTTTGTATCTTCCTTATTTGAAAAATAAAACTTTAAAGATTGCCTATTTCTTGGCGAAGCTGATAAACGTGCAAGTTCAATGAATGATAATAAATCTTTTTCAGGTATTTTTACTTCTTCATAAAAACGACGATATGTCCTGTTCTTTCTTACTAGCTGTTTTAACATTTGTTGAGTTTTTGAGATTTGCTAAATCTTAAAGATTTAGGATATCTACATTTTTATCTTAACTTTTTAAAATGAATTAACAAAATCAATAATCAACAAGCCTAAATCTTTTAATTTCCTGAACGGCAATAAGTTCTCAGGCTTATCGTTTATATTGTGATATTCTTTATATTCTCCCAAAGTGTAAATAAAAAAAGATTTCACTCCTTTTTTGAAAAAAAAATAATGGTCGCTATTTGCAGCTGCACCTCTTATTTTAACAGTAGGCATATAATTGTTGTATTTATTTATATCTGAAAGCTTGTCAAATTCATTTTTAAAAACTGAACCATTTACAACTTTAATTCCTTTATCGCCACTTCCAACCATATCTAAATTTATTAGAAATTTAATTTTACCCAATGGAAAAATAGGATTTTCAGTATAATATTTTGAGCCAAGCAATCCTAATTCTTCGCCACTAAAAAAAATAAAAACAATGTTATAGCTTGGTTTTTCTTTTCTTTCGGAAAAATATTTTGCCAAACTTAAAACTAAAGAAACTCCACTTCCATTATCATTTGCTCCAGGAAAGTAAGTATTTGCTCCCATATGTCCAATATGGTCATAATGAGCAGATAAGACTATGCTTGTATCTATTTTTCCTTTAACGTAAGCAATTATATTTTGAGTTTTATAATCTTTGAATAATTTCGCATCAATATCAAAACTTATTTCTTTTGCTTTTTGCTTATAGACATCTCTTTTCAAAATAATTAAAGGAAAATCTTTTTGAACTTGCGAAGGAACAAAAATTAAATTTCCATCTTCAATTTTAATGATTGCTTTTGCTTTCAAAACATTTCGTTCAGTAATGTAATAGTAAGCATCTTTAAAATCCTTATTGTTAATGCCTAAAGTATCAACTAATAACACATATTTTGAAAAATCTTGCCTTATAAAATTTTTTAATTTTAAACTATCGGAAATAATATCTTTTTTAAGTTCAATAACATTAAAACTTCCTGTAATTGAGGGAGAACTTGCAGAAATTAAAAAATCAACACCTGCAATGAGGGTATCTTTATTGAAAATTATATTGTTTTTATTGCAAAAAGTATTTGTGTTTAATTTATAATATTGAAAATAGTTTTTTGAAAACTTTTTAAGTCCATTTTTTTTAAGTTCCGAAGCAATAAATTCCGCAGTTTTTTTATCGGCTCCAAGCCCATATCCTCTTCCGTGATAACCTTTTGAGCAAATCTCTTTCAAAATATTTTCGGCATAATTAATATCCTGCGATAATATTTGTTGAAAACTTAATAAAAAGAATAATGATAAAACTAAAAACAACTTCATAATTTCAATATTTTTGTCAAAGTTAAGAAAAATTTAAAGGGACATTATGTTTTTAGAAGAAAAAGTAAGAACACAAGGTTGGATTGAGGTTATTGCAGGTTCAATGTTTTCGGGCAAAACAGAAGAACTTATAAGGCGAATGAAAAGAGCAAAAATTGCTCAGCAAAAAACAATTATTTTTAAACCAAAGGTTGACACAAGATATTCTTCTGATAAAGTTGTTTCTCATAATTCTAATTCAATAGACTCCATACCTGTTGATAAAGCCGAAGATATTTTACAACTTGCAAATGGATACGAAGTTATAGGGATTGATGAAGCTCAATTTTTTACTGAAATCCTCGTAGAAGTATGCAACAGGCTGGCAGACAAAGGAATAAGGGTTATAGTTGCGGGTTTAGATATGGACTTTGCAGGAAAACCTTTTGGTCCTATACCTCGTCTTTTTGCTATTGCAGAATACATTTCAAAAGTTCATGCTATTTGTATGCGATGCGGAAATCTTGCACAATATTCTCATCGTTTATCCGATAGTGATAAGCAATTTCTCCTTGGAGAAAAAGATATTTATGAACCACTTTGCAGAAAATGTTATAATAAAGCAATTAATAAAAAAACTAATTAATGCTATCTAGACTTAAACATTTAATTTTCTAATTCTTTACATACTAACATTTTAACAAATTCTAAAAATTAATATTATTTTTTTAAGAAGCCAAGATTTTCAAAAAACAACACTTCATTTCAAAATTAAAAACAAATTTAAAGTAAGCAATCTTCTGAAATTCAGAAAATTAAAACACAATTTCGTTTTAAATATTAGAATATCTTTTTTATATTTGTAAAAAGATAACTATATATTTAAATGTATAAAATATTTAAACTCTACATATTAACATTTTTAATCTTTTTTGCTACAGTTTCTGTATCTCAAAATAAATTTGATTATTTTGAGCAAGATTCTGTTTTAATAAAACTGAAAAAAAATATTATTTTGGCTCAAAATGATACTAATTTTGAAAGATTAAAGATGGCATCAATTGCAATATATGAGTATTATGAAAATAAAGGATACTACCCTATTGATTTTAATGAAATTAAAACTCTAAGATTAAACAAGAAAAAAACTTACCAAGCTTTAGGGCTATTACTTTCTTTATTAATTGTTTTAACAATATTTTTGTTTTACAGCCGAAATAAACTAAAACATATCAACAACTTATTGGCAACAAAAAATCATGAAATTGCAACTCAAAAAGAAGAGATTGCTTTGCAAAAAGATAAAATAACAACAAAAGCATTAGAACTTCTTGTACTTAATCGTTCGTTAAGAGAAGAAGACAGATTACATGAAGGACTAACAAATATGATTGTTCATGATTTGAAAAACCCTATAAGTAACATCATTGATATATCCGAAAACAAAGAGGTTGTTTATTTTGCCAAGGAAATTTTAACAATGGTTGAAAACATTCTTGATGTTAAAAAATATGAAGGAATGGTTTTACCTTTAAATAAAAATAAATACTCATTAAAAAAAGTATCAGAAAGTGCAATTAAACAAATAGAACTATTCGCTGAGCATAAAAACATTAAAATTAAGAACTTACTACATGAAGACTTATATGTTAATATTGACCAAGACATTATAAGACGAGTTATTGTTAATTTATTATCAAATTCAATAAAGTACAGTTCCAATAATGGAAGCATAATTTTAGATTTTGAAATTAGTGAAAAGAATCCTGAAAGTATAATTGTAAAAGTTATTGATTACGGAATTGGAATAAAAAAAGATAAAATTGACTTGATATTTAATAAATTTAATCAAGTGGTTGCTAAAAAAACAGGACTTGCCAGATCAACAGGACTAGGACTAACATTCTGTAAAATGGCTGTGGAAGCACATGGCGGAAAAATATTGGTTAAATCAGAGTCGCAAAAGCAAACAATATTTTCTTTTAACCTTAACTTAGTTGAGGAAAAAACAAAAACAACTGAAACAAACGATGGTAGCAATAAAAATCCTATAATAAATCTAGAAAAAAAAGACAAACAATATTTATTAGAATTTAATAAAAAATTAGTTAAACTAAAGGTCTATGAAATAAGTAAAATAAGAAAAATAACAAATAAAATAGACAATAATTTTTCCGAGAATGTAAAAAAATGGAAATCTGAACTAAATAAATCAATTTTCAACTGTAATTCTGAATTATATAAAGAAATTACAAATAAACTAAATAACTAAACTCTACATCAAAAAACAAAGCTATGGTAAAGCAACATAATAGGTTATTAATAGTTGATGACAACCCATATGTTATTAATAAAATTATTGATATGTTTAATAAAAGGAATCAGGATTTTGAATTTTTTCAAGCAAACAATGGAGAATTTGCTTTAAAAATTGCAGAAGCTGAATTGCCGGACTTAATAATAACAGATTGGGATATGCCTATTGTTAATGGTATTCAGCTTATTAGGAACTTAAAGAGTATTGAAAAAACTAAAAACATTCCAATTATTATGGCAACTGCTGTAATGAAATCTTCTGATGATTTAAAAACAGCCTTAGGTGCAGGTGCAGTTGATTACATAAGAAAACCAATTGAACAAATTGAGCTATTTGCAAGAGTAACATCAGTTCTTAGAATTGCAAGTTATAATAAAATGATTATTGAAAACAAAAATAATGAGATTGCAGAAAATGCCTTAATGCTTTATAGAAATAATAAATTTAATACACATCTTATAAAAAAACTAACTGAGTTAAAAGATGCAAATTCGTGCAAAGACAAAAACATTGACAATATACTTGAATATATCATAAATAACATTACAGAAAAAGTTAAACAAGATTCTTGGCAAAAATTTGAATTAACTTTTAGTTCAGTACATATTAATTTTAAGAAGAATCTTTTATCTGAATTCCCTGAACTAACAAACACAGAACTCAGACTAGCGACACTTCTAAGGTCAGATATGAAAACAAAAGAAATAGCCTCAATTTTATTTCAAAACCCAGAAAGTATAAAGGTTGCCCGGTCTAGATTGAGAAAAAAACTAAACCTTAGCACTGACCAAAATTTAACAGTTTTTTTATCTTCATTTTAACACCCGAAGTGTCGTTAAGCTGCTAATAATTAACAACATACATCTTTTGAAGAAATAGATATTTATATTATTAGATATAAAAACTAAATATGTTTACCTTTTGCTTACTTGTTTTGCTTTAAGGATTTTACCACATTTCGTACTTTTGTGAAAATAAAAGCTTATTAAACACCATTTTACAAATTTAAAATTCATCAAAATGACAAAAGCAGACTTAGTAAATCTAATTTCTACACAAACAGGGACTGAAAAAATTATTGTAAAAACCATTATAGAATCTTTTACAGAAAATGTGAAAGAAGCAATGGCAAATAACAAAAATGTTTACTTAAGAGGATTTGGAAGTTTTTTAGTAGTTAAAAAAGCAAAAAAAACAGCAAGAAATATTCGCAAAAACACTTCTGTTGTTATTCCTGCACATTTTGCTCCTAAATTTAAACCCGTAAAATCTTTTATTGAAGAAGTAAAAGATAATGTAAAAGTTAAATAAAATTAAAAAACTTTATTTAACTTTTATTAAATTTTTATATTGGTTTTATATAAAATAAAAAAATCAGTCATAATAATAATGACTGATTTTTCTATCTATTAAGCTAGACTTTATATAAGATTTATTTCACAAAAAACCATATTAGTCTAATAAACTGTGAACAATAAGTCCACTTCTTAATTTAGGCTCAAACCAAGTTACTTTTGGAGGCATAATAAGGTCATTATCAGCAATATCCATAAGTTGACTCATAGAAACAGGGAACAAGGCAAATGCAACTTTCATTTCCCCGGCATCAACTCTATTTTTCAGTTCGCCTAATCCTCTAATACCTCCAACAAAGTCTATCCTGTCAGAACGACGTAAATCTTTTATGTTAAGATGAGGAGAAAGAACTTGATCAGTTAGAATTGTAACATCTAGAACTCCAACAGGATCGTTTTCTTTGTAAGTTCCTTTTTTTGCTGTCATTTTATACCAATTTCCACTAATATACATTGAAAACTCATGAAGTTTTGAGGGTTTAAATTCATTTGCTCCTTTATTTTCAATATCAAAACTTTCTTCTAATTTCTTAATAAAGTCATCATCTGAAAGTCCGTTTAGGTCTTTTACAACTCTGTTATAATCAATAATTGTAAGCTGACTTGCTGGAAAATTTACAGATAAAAAGAAATTATATTCTTCATTTCCTGTATGATTAGGATTTTGTTCTCTTCTTTCTTTTCCTACAAGTGACGCAGCTGCAGTTCGGTGATGCCCGTCTGCTACATAGATATATTCAACTTCTTCGGCAAAAGTTTTTTCAATTTTCTCAACAACAGCCTCATCTTTAACTACCCACATTTGATGTCTTACATCATCATTGCTTGTAAAATCATATTCAGGTTTTTCCGAAGTTTTTTCTGCAACAATTGCATCAATCGTATCATTGTCTTTATATGCAAAGAAAACCGGACCTGCATTAATATTTGCAGTTCTAACATGGTTCATTCTATCCTCTTCTTTGTCGGGGCGAGTTAATTCGTGTTTTTTTATTATATTATTTTCATAATCAGTTACCGCTGCACCTGCAACTAAGCCGTATTGTGTTTTTCCAAACATAGTTTGTGCATAAATGTAGTATGCAGGTTTATCTTCTTGCAACATAGCATTTTTGAATAATTTTTCAAAATTACTTTTTGCTTTTTCATAAACTTGTGTTGAATGAATATCAACATCTGCAGGCAAATCAATTTCAGGTTTGTTTACATGAAGAAAAGAAAGTTCATTTCCTTTTGCTTCAATCCTTGCTTCTTCTGAGTTAAGCACATCATAAGGACGTGCTGCAACTTTTTCTGCCAACTCTGGCTTTGGTCTTATTCCTTTAAAAGGTTTTAATATTGACATATTTATTTATTTTAATTTGTTACTTTTTTTTTATAAGGAACTATTGTTATCAGCAAAATTCTTGAAACTAATATAATACGAACGCAATAAATTATTTATCGCTTTATTTGAATTATCACCAATTTGTTCTATCCATTCAGCAATATCTTCATCAACTTTAATTACAATTTCTTTTTTCTTATTGCCATAAATAACTTTTGCATCTTCCCAAAACTCATAATCTGTTTCAGCAATATCAGAATAATCAATCTCACTATTTTTCATTTTATTTAAACGTTCCCAATCAGTTTTATTTGAATGTTTCATAATATCTATTTTTTTCGTTCCTATTTGCAAGTCTTACAGAAATTATCCGAATTGATTTATTTCTAATTGTATAAATGATAACAACAATATGCTCATTTAATAAACCTATTGCAATCCAACGTTTTTCTTTGTAATCTTTGCGTATATCTTCTTTACTTATAATTTGCTTATCAAAAATATATATTGCATCATTAAAATCTATTCCATGTTTCTCTATATTTGATAAGTTTTTATTTTCGTCCCACTCAAATTTCATATTAAAACCCCCTCTCCAATAACATTATAATAGAGTGGTGTAATTTTTTGTTTTGTATGCCATTCATTTTTGGAATATACAAATATTGAAAATAATTCCTCTAATTCTAATTCTAATTCATAAAGATGTCCACTAAATTTACTTTTAATTTTAAAGTTAATAGGATAATCTGTTAAAACTAAAATATCCCAATCAGAATTTACATTAAAATCACCCCTTGCTTTTGAACCATACAATATAATTTCTGCATTCTTATCTATTTCAAGAATATTTTTCTTAATTAAATTTGCGGTATCTTGGTTTGATTTTTTCATTTCATTTTATTGCATACAAAAATACACATTCATTTTAATATAATGAAAATTACGACAAAATTTGTTTATAATTATTATATATTTGCATAAAAGGTAAACATAAGGTTATGAAAAATGAATTAGTTTTAGAACAATTTAATATTTTGCCCCTAAATCTGCAAAAACAAGTTTTAGATTATATAGATTTTCTTACAAAAAAGCACATTAATAAAACACAACGTAATGATGATGAAATTTCTGATGAAATTAAAGAACTTTTAAAAAACAGAATTGAAGACCATAAAAAAAAATCAAAAAATGCTGTAAGTTGGGAAAAACTTGAAGAAAAATATGAAAAACAGTACGGTTATGAAATATGAAATAATTGTAACCGAACAAGCCGAAAAAGATATAGATTATGCTATTAAATGGTATGAAAACAAAAAGGATTGAGTAAAAGGTTAATGACTTCTATTAAAGCATGTATTAAAACACTAAAAGGTAATCCTTATGTTTTTGCAGTTGTTTTTATGGAGATTAGAAAGATTAATACTAAAATATTTCCTTACTCCATTTTTTATGAAATAGTTGATAATGAAATTACAATTTTTGCTGTTATACATAACAGCAGAAGTGAAAAGGTTTGGCAAGAAAGGTTATAACAATAATTATGTTTGCCAATTTTAAGGAAAATAAAGAAACAAAATATGACATAAAAACCAAAAAATATTAAAATAAATAGCGTTTAGCTTATTTTCTTGTATCTAAAAATCACCAATTTTTAAACAATCACAAGAAATAAGACGAATGCTCACGCCAAACGGCGTGGGCTGTTCTTATTTGTGATTGTGGGTGTTTGGTGATACCTTAGATACGGATATGTTACAGTTCCCACGCTTTTTTTTATTTTTATAAACTTGCTTTTTGGGGAACTGAGGGTGAAAATAAAATATATTTTATGATACCTATTTATAAAGATTTAATTGGCTCTGCCTATGGCGACCTACTTGATGATGCTTCTGTATTTAGTTTTAACAGTTTTTTTGATATTGATATTGAAAAATATAAGGTTGTGGGAATTAAAATGGTCGGAACAAACGATCTTAATACTTATTTATTTTGTATTGACAAGTCACAAAACAATAAAAAAATAATTATAAAATGTAATAAACAATATAAACTGCAAGATTTTTTAAAACGTTTTCAAATTGTTCTATTTGATAGAATAAAAAAATATAATGAAGATGATTTTTCAGAAGAAATAAATATTAATGAAATAGAAAAATAAAAAACATGAAATATATTAAAACAATTATTATTTGGGTTCTATTAGGTTTTATATTTTCATGTAATACAGAAAACAATGCAGATAAAATATTAAAAATAAGTTGGACAGGAACTGATACATTAAATCAAATAATATCAATTAACGATTCAACAATAAAAATATACAAAAAAGAAATTGAACACAATAATGGAGAATTTGTAACACGTAATGGAAATTTTGCATATAAAATAACTGATAGTGTATTTTTTAAAATATCATCAATAACAAATAATAAGATTTTAGTTAAAGGTGATAGTAGTTTGCTAGATACAATATCTTATGAAATCAAAATAATTAAAAAGAAGCCATACCTATTACTCCTTTTTGAAGAAACGAATAACTATAAATTTAATTTTTATCTTAGAGAAATTTATTCATTATCTACAAATGATAGTATCAATTTTATTGAAACTAATAATTATAAAACCGATTTTAATATTGACGGATTTCGGATAGGAGATACAATTCATACAGATAGTTTGTCTTGTATACCATACATGATAATGGCAAGTGGCTATACAAAATTATTAAAAAATAAAAATCTATTTTTTGACATAAATAATAAAAATCGTAAAATTAACTCTATAATAAAAGTGTTTTACAATGGGGAACTTGACAATATATTAAAAAATATAACAGAAGAGACAGGAATAAAGCCCAAAAAGATAAATGGCAATTATTTATTTATTAAAAATGGTCTTAATCTTCATGTTTTATATTCTGATTGGACTGGTAACCAGTTTTTTTATGAACAACCACCATCCCAACTTAAACAAAAAAGTGTTTTATGTTTATCATATCGTAATATTATTAAAGAAGAAATAAAAACGATTAAAATGGGATATACTGAGTCTTATTCACAACGGTATTCTTGGCTAATGGGGGGTGTGCTTATGGATAAGGCAGTTTATTCTAACAAACCAGTTGAATTACTTAAAAACTATAATCTTTTAATAAAAAACAATAAAGATTGTTATGAGTTATATTTATTGAGGGGAGAAATTAAAAGTAAAATGGGTAATAGAACAGGTGCAATAACTGACATAAAACGATGTGTAGAAATTAACCCTTACCATTATCTAGCTAACTTGTACCTTGTTATTCTTTATAGACAACAAGACGAATATGATGAAGTATTCAAATATGCTAATAAGGTGATAGAATTAAATCCAGATGAAACCTATGCTTATAGAATATTAGCTGAATATTATATGCGGATAAATCAAAATGAAAAAGCTTGTGAATGTTTAAACAAAGCTTTTGACAATGGAGATATTGAAGTATTAGAGTACATAAAAAGAGATTGTAATTAATATCTTGTTATTATAAAAATTGAGGGCTTCACTACAAGTGAAACCCTCAATAATTAAGTTGCAAATTACTTATTAACTTGAAAAGGAATATCCGCCTTCTCAAAAAAGCAAAGCCCAACTCTATCAATATGCTCAATTAAGTTTTTATTTTTAATGTGTTTATAAATTGAAATATCAAAAGTGTAAGGCAAAAGTAAATCATCTAATTCATTTTCAATTTTGTTTAATAATATAAGATTAATTCCTTTTCCTTTTATTGTAAGGTCAATATCTGAACCAGTTTTATAATTTCCTTTTGCACGAGAGCCATAAATTACAACTTCCTCAATTTGAGGATATTTTATAAAAACTTGTTTTGCATATTAAGACACATCAAGTATATAAAATCCCTATGGGATTTAACAATAATAACCACAGGTGTAAGCTGTGGAAAAGATGCAACAGATAAAA
>CAMZKL010000010.1 GCA_947311255.1 uncultured Chlorobiota bacterium
ATGGGTTACTCATAATTCGAGAACATCACAACGAATGATTGATTATAAAGTTAAAAAAGGTGATGCTGTTTGGCTTGATGAAAATGCAGAATTAAAAATTACTCAAATAATTAAAGATATTGTTTTAGAGGACAAAATTAATGTTCTGAATTATAATATTTGTGGCGACCATGTTCATATTTTATTAGTGTGCGAAAAGAAAGAACTTCCGAATATTGTTCGTAAATTAAAAGGAAAATCATCGCAAAAATATAAAGAGTATTTGCAAATACCCAAAGAAGAAAAATTTACGCTTTGGGCACAAAAATACAATAATTCATATATAGAAACAGAGGGAAAATTACGAGCAACAATAGAATATATCTCAACCAACAGAATAAAGCATGAATTACCGATGACAGACTCGGCATGGAACAAGGGGTTGCAACCCCTTGTTCAGGAAATGTGCTGCACAATGAAACACGCTTTCCGAAAAGAATACAATGGTGGTTTTGACGTGGTTATTGGAAATCCGCCGTATGTTCTTTGCCAACCATCAAATACAGAAAAAAAAGTATTGGAATTTTACAAAACTTTTATAGTTGCAAGTTATAAAATTGATTTATTTCATTTATTCTTTGAAAAGGCGGTTACAATATTGCGAGAAAATGGAAAATTAGGATTTATTACACCAAATACTTATCTAACAAATAAATACATAAAACCGCTAAGAAATTTTCTTTTAACAAATACATCAATTCTAAAAGTTATAAATCACAAAGAACCTGTTTTTGCGGAAGCAAGTGTGGATGTTGCAACTATAATTATTAGAAAATCTTTAAATCTTAAAAAAGATATTGAAATTTTTGAAACAGAAGCTGAAAGCTTTTTTAAATTTATCACAAAAAAGAAACAAAAAAACTGGATTGAAGATGAAGATAATATTTTTAATTTAAAGATAGAACTTGAAATCAACCTTACCAACTGTTTAAAATTGGATGAAATTTCAACAGTTACATTTGGTTTACAAACAAAAGACAAGTCTACTTTTGTTGCTGAAATTCAAAAAGAAAATGATTGGGAAAATTGTTATACAGGGAAAGATATTAAACGTTATCATTTAAAAAAATCTTCGCTATTTTTTAAAAATAATGCCGAACAAGTAAAAGCTGGCGGTTCGTGGAATATGGAAATACACCATTCAAAAAAAATAGTTGTAAGACAAGTAGGAAATCCCGAACCCATATTTGCGTATGATAATTTTGCGTTTCCAACTTTAAATACAATGTATAGTATTGTATTAAAAACCAACAATTTTGATTACAACTATTTATTAGCCATTTTAAACTCTGAATTAATAAAAAAATATTGGTTATCAATGTATTCAGACGGAAAACAATTATTTCCAAAAATAAAAGGCTATCAATTAAAAACATTGCCAATCAAAGAAATTTCAAAAGAAGCCCAACAACCATTCATAGAAAAAGCAGACCAAATGCTTACCTTAAACAAAGAATTACAAAGCAAATCTGAGAAATTCATAAAACGCATAAAATCAAATTTAGAAATAGAAAAGTTATCTGGAAAACTTAAAAACTTCTACAATTACGATTTTAAAACTTTCATATCCGAACTTAAAAAACAAAAAATAAAACTCTCACTCACTGGGCAAGACGAGTGGGAAGATTATTTCGATACATACAAAAAAGAAATAAACGAACTCCAAAGCCAAATATCCCAAACCGATAAAGAAATTGATAAAATGGTTTATGAACTTTATGAACTTACAGAGGAGGAAATTTTGATTGTTGAGGAAAGTGTAAAATAACAAACACCAAAATAAATATATAATATTAACAATAAAACAAACTATTATGAAAAATACAATAATAACAGCATTATTAATTATGTTTTCAACAAGTATTTTTGCTCAAGAAAAAAAAGGAATTGATTTTGAAAAACTTGATATATATTTAAATAAAGCATTAACTGAATGGGGAATACCGGGAATGGCTGTTGCAGTAGTTCAAGGCGATAGTATTGCTTTTGCAAAAGGATATGGTGTAAAAGAATTTGGCAAAAAGGGAAAGGTTAATTCGAAAACACTTTTTGCAGTTGCATCAAATACAAAATCTTTTACATCTGCATCTCTTTCGCAATTAGTTGCAGAAGGAAAAATAAATTGGGATGATAAAGTTGTTGATTATCTTCCTTATTTTAAACTTTACAATAATTACGTAACTGGTGAAATGACAATTAGAGATTTGCTTTGCCATCGTTCTGGATTAAAGACTTTTAGTGGCGATTTGCTTTGGTACGAAACAAACTATACAACAAAAGAGGTTATTGAAAGAGCAAGGTTTTTAAAACCTGAATATGGTTTCAGAACACATTTTGGATATTCAAATATTATGTTTTCAGCAGCAGGACAAATTATACCTGAAGTTACGGGAGTTCAGTGGAAAGATTATGTGAGAAATCACTTTTTTAAACCATTAGGAATGAATAATTCTTTACTTTCAGTTTCAGAAATTAAAAAAAATGCAAATATTGCAATGCCACATCATACAGCACCGGACATAAAACCTTTACCAATAAAATATATGCAATGGGACAATGTTGCACCAGCAGCAGCAATAATTTCAAATGTTGAAGATATGAGCCAATGGCTTATATTACAGATGAATAGAGGCATTTATAAAGGCGATACAATTCTTAATGCAAAAGAAATTTGGGAAATGCACTCAACTCAAACACCAGATAATTCAAGCGAAGCATGGTTGAAATATTTTCCTACAAAACATTTTAGCACGTATGGGCTTGGTTGGTCATTGTTTGATTTTAAAGGGGTTAAAGTTGTAAATCATGGAGGTGGTGCCGATGGTATGATTTCTCAGACTATGTTTGTACCAGAAGAAAAAATTGGAATTGTAGTTCTTACAAATAGCATAAATTATTTGCCATCAGCAATGATGTATTATATTATTGAAGATTACTTTGGAGATACAAGCAAAGATTGGAGCAAGTTTTATAAAATGGTTTATGATTACGGACAAAAAATGCAAAAAAAGGATGAAGACGCAAAAATTAATAATAGAATACTAAATACAAAGACTAGTTTAAAATTAGAAGATTATACTGGTACTTATGGTGGTGATTTGTATGGAAATGCAGAAGTTACAATAAAAGACGGACATCTTGTTTTAGATTTTCTTCCATCCGACGTATTAATTGGGGATTTATCTCATTGGCATTATGATACTTTTGAAATTAAATTAAAAAACTCGCCAACTCTTCCAAAAGGGCTTGTTCAATTTATTATTGGTGCAGATGGCAAAGTTGAGGAATTAAAAGTTGATATTCCAAATCCTGATTTCTTTTTTGATGAATTGGAATTTAAGAAGTTAAAATAAAATTTAACGTTAAATTATAATTAAACTAAAAAAAGACAGATAAAATTTATTTTATCTGTCTTTTTTATATTTTTTAAATTTATAAAAGATTAAATTTAAAATCTTCTTTCTTTAATTCTAGCTTTTTTACCAGTTAATTTTCTTAAATAGAAAATCCTTGCTCTTCTTACTTTACCTTTTTTATTAACAGTAATTTTATCAATTGAAGGTGAAAATAATGGGAATATTCTTTCAACTCCAATACCTCCTGTAGTTTTTCTTACTGTAAATGTCTTTGTGGTTCCTTCGCCTTTTCTTTGAATAACAATACCTCTGTAATCTTGAATTCTTTCTTTTTCTCCCTCTTTAATTTTGTAACTAACTGTAATAGTATCACCAGCACCAAATTCTGGGAAATCTAATTCTTTTGCAAAAGCACTTTCAACAACTTTTAAAAAATCCATTATTATATTATTTTTATATTATTATTTTTATGAAGAATGCAAAATTAGAAATATTTCTTTTAAATACAATTTTTTTAAAAAAGATTTATTAAAATTTCAATTTATTTCATTTAAAATAAAAAATACTTTAAAAACATATATATGATTGTATATATTTACAAGTATATTTTTAAATTTGCCTTTTATAAACAAACACAAAATTTGAAATAAAAATTCAATTTAAAATTATTATGGCTAAAAAAATAATTGAAGTTGACGAAGTCGTTATAAAATTTGCCGGAGATTCCGGAGACGGTATGCAACTTACAGGAACTCAGTTCTCTAATACATCTGCACTTATAGGTGATGATGTTTCAACTTTTCCTGACTATCCTGCAGAAATAAGAGCTCCTCAAGGAACAGTAGGGGGAGTTTCAGGTTTTCAACTACATTTTGGAAAAATTATAGAAAATCCCGGAGATTTTTGCGATGTTTTAGTAGCAATGAATCCGGCAGCTTTAAAAGCAAATATTCGCTGGGTAAAAGATGGAGGAACAATTATTATAGATACAGATGCTTTTACTGATAAGAATTTCAAAAAAGCAGGCTGTTTACAAGATAAATTAAAAGAAATTTATGAAGATTTTAATGTAATTCAAGCTCCTGTAACTTCTTTAACAAAAGAAGCACTGGTAGAAACAGGTCTAGATTCTAAAAGTATGGCAAGAAGTAAAAATATGTTTACTCTTGGAATGGTTTACTGTATTTTTGATAGACCTTTGGATCATACGGAAAAATTCTTTGATAAAAAATTTGGAAAAAAACCACAGGTTGCAGATGCAAATAAAAAAGCATTACGTGCAGGATTTAATTATGCAGTAACAATTCATGCAATGCCTTCATTTAGAGTTCATCATTCGGATACAATTGAAAAAGGAAGGTATAGAAATATGAATGGAAATACTGCAACAGCATGGGGATTGCTTGCAGCTGCCGAAAAAGCAAATTTACCCTTCTTTTTAGGTTCGTATCCTATTACACCAGCAACAGAGGTTTTAATTGAAATTGCAAAAAGAAGAGATCTTGGTGCAAAATCATTTCAAGCAGAAGATGAAATAGGAGGTATTGTAACTTCATTAGGAGCATCATTTGCTGGACATCTTGCTGCAACTTCTACTTCTGGCCCCGGTTTAGCTCTAAAATCAGAAGCAATTGGTTTAGCAGTAATCACAGAATTACCACTTGTAATTGTAAATGTTCAAAGAGGAGGACCTTCAACAGGCTTACCAACAAAAACTGAACAATCAGATTTATTTCAAGCACTTTATGGAAGAAACGGAGAAAGTCCTGTTCCTGTTATTGCGGCAAGCACACCTTCAAATTGTTTTGATTTTGCTTTTGAAGCATCAAAAATTGCATTAGAACACATGACACCTGTTTTATTATTAACAGATGGCTTTCTTGCAAATGGAACAGAGCCTTGGAAAATTCCCTCAATGAAAGATATGCCTGAAATTAAACATAAAGTAAAAGCAGCAGGAGATGATGAATATATGCCTTATAAAAGAGATGCAAATCTAGCTAGAGAATGGGCGATACCTGGAACAAAAGGATATGAACATAGAGTAGGAGGACTTGAAAAAATGGATTTAACAGGAAATGTTTCTTATGTTCCTGAAAACCATGAATTAATGACTAAATATAGAGAAAATAAAGTTAAAAATTTAGAAAATATATTTCCTGATCTTCATGTTGAAGGAGATGAAAATGCCGATTTATTGGTTATTGGATGGGGAAGTACATACGGTCATATTACAACAGCAATAAGAGAATTAAATTCAGAAGGAATAAAAGTTGCTCATACACACTTTAACTATATAAATCCTCTTCCAAAGAATACAAAAGAGGTTTTTGGGAGATATAAAAAGCATCTAGTTTGTGAAATAAATTTAGGGCAATTTGCAGGTTATCTTGAAATGAACCACCCGGAATTTGATTTCAAAAAATTTAATAAAATGCAAGGATTACCCTTTACAGTAGTAGAATTAAAAGAAAAATTTACACAATTAATTGAAAATAAATAATCATGGGCAATACAAAATATACATTCAAAGATTTTAAAAGTGATCAAGAAAATAGATGGTGTCCTGGTTGTGGTGATACTGCAATATTAATGTCAGTACAAAAAGCTATGGCTGAGCTTGATCATGAAAAAGAAGATTATGCAATTGTTTCAGGAATAGGGTGTTCATCAAGATTTCCATATTATATGAACATATATGGATTTCACGGAATACATGGGCGTGCGGGAGTTTTGGCATCTGGTGTAAAAGTTGCAAATCCTAAATTAAGTGTTTGGCAAATTACAGGAGATGGTGATGCATTAGCAATTGGAGGAAATCACTTTATTCATGAAATTAGAAGAAATGTAAATATTAATATTTTACTTTTTAATAATCAAATTTATGGATTAACAAAAGGGCAGTATTCTCCAACTTCTTTATTTGGGCAAATAACTAAATCTTCTCCTTTTGGCACAATAGAAAAACCATTTAACCCAGGCGAACTAGTTCTTGGAGCACATGGTAAGTTTTTTGCCCGTTCAATAGATTCAAAGGTAAAAGAAACAACAAATATTTTGGTTCAAGCAGATAAACATGTTGGAGCAGCTGTTGTTGAGATATTACAAAATTGTGTAATTTTTAATCATGGAGCTTTTAATGATATAACTTCAAAAGAAACAAGAGATGATAATCAAATTTGGTTAGAGCATGGAAAACCAATGCTTTTTGGAAAAGAAAAAAATAAAGGTCTAGTTTTAGATGGTTTTAGTTTAAAAGTTGTAAAAATTGGCGAAGACGGAATATCCGAATCAGATATTTTAGTTCATGATGCACATGAAGAAACTCCATATTTGCATTTGGCATTAATAAATATGTCTTTAGCAGATGGATATCCTGTTGCATTTGGAATAATAAGACAGGTTGAGTCTCCATCTTACGAGAATTTACTTGAACAACAAATTAAAGATGTTAAAGCAAAATCAAAAATTAAAAACATGGATGATTTACTAAATAGTGGAAGCACTTGGATAGTGGAGTAATAAAATGTTTGAAAAAAATTTAAAAAAGGGATTGTTTATCAATCCCTTTTTTTATGTTTTTAGAATTTTTCATCATATTTTGTCCATAAAAAATCTCCTAATTTCCATGCTTTTTTCACAACATTTTTTCCTTGTTTTATAGTATAATTTGTTAAAAACTGTTTTCTTTTTGTAATATTTTTAATGTTAATTGCTTGTTTCTCAAAATCTGCTTGTTTTTCAAATAATTTTGTTTGCATTGGTTTCCAAACTGCATCAACATCATGTCGCATATCTCCCCAACGCTGTGCAGTTAAAGTGCCTAGTCTGTTAAAAGCCCACCATGCAGATTCTCTTGTGAAACCATTAATCCTACCAGGTGTTTTGTATGATTTTGGCAAATCCGTAGTTCCTGCATAAACAGGAATATATATAGATGTTGCAATGTTATCTTGTGCAAGCCAAAGCACTCCGCCAATTTCATCAGGCAACCAATCTCTTAATTGAATTATTGTTCCATACATTGTGTACCATCTTGCAATTGTTCGTTCTCCTAAAAATTCAATATGTCCATCTTTTGAAACATGAAACCAACCGCCATTTACATTGCTAATTTCTAATTGGTCATAAGGCATAAATGGATTTGCAAGGGGTGATATTTTTTTCTTTCCATTTTCGTCATAAGTTATAATATCTCTTGTTATATCATATGGTGTGCCTTCATAATAATCTTTAAAAACATTTACAAGGTTTTGTAAACTTATTTTTTTATCAGGTTTAACCGAAAAAGGGTAGTTCTCATCTTCGGGATGTAAATTTAATGATGGAGCAAAAAGACTCAATACACGCCATTCTCTGCGACGTGCTGCAACTGACTTCCTACTTTTTGGTGCATAAGCATAGCAAAATTCAAAATCATTTTTATTTCCATTCCACCAATTATTATCTTTTGCAAGAGAGTAAATATTTTCAGAAGCCATAAAGATGTCTTTATTTTTTATGTCAATTTTTCGTATTCTACTTGCATTTGCATTAACCGAAACTTCGTCATCGGGTACTCGTTGAGCAACCCAAACTGCCCCTTTTTTTCCTTTGCCAGGACCTAAAATTTCAAAATGCCAAACTTCATTTTTATCTGCAATAGTTAGGCATTCTCCTTCGTCAATCCAACCATATTTTTTTGTTAGTTCGCCTGCGGTTTGTATTGCAGCTCTTGCTGTTGTGCATCTTTCAAGAAGCAACTGACATAATCTTTGGCAATCAATTAAACCAATATCGGAAACTAATTCTGGTCTTCCTCCAAAAGTAGATTCGCCAATGGCAAGTTGATGTTCATTCATTGACGGATATGCCGTATTTACAAATTGGTATGTATGTTTAATTTGAGGAATACTTCCAATTGGTGAGTGTTTATATGTTTTCATTGCAAAACTGTCAAGGCTTGTTCGTTTATACATGGTTTCTCTTGCACCATTTTTGTAGTTTTTTGCAGGAATAATATCCATCCAAGAACGAGTTTTATGGCTGTCGTCAGTATGTGAAGTTATAACTGAACCATCTGTTGTTGCTAATTTACCTGCGGTGATTGTTGTGCATCCTTCCGGAACACCGCCTTCCCAATCGCTTTTATCTTGTGCAAAAATATTAGATGTTAAAAATAAAATTACGATTAATTTAAAAAGTTTTTCCATTTTACTTGTTTTTTATAAGCAAACAAATTTAATATTTTTTGTTTACTTACTTACCCATTTTAATAAAAAAATGGCTAATATGTTTTAGGAAACTTTTGTCTTGCTTAAAACAGAAAAGCACCTAATCAATATTTCTAGGGTTTCTTATACGTACTATTTTTTTTACATTTTGAAGCTAAAAAATATCCTCTTTTTTCTAATTTGAATGAAATTCAGGAAATAAATTTTATAAATTTATACAAATTTCGCAAGTTTGTTTGAAGATGTCTTATAAAAAGTGTTTCTTTGAAATTCAAAAATAAAATTTAATGAAAGCATACCACCTAATAAAAAATGGAAGTTCAAAAACCGCTTTTGAATTAAGAAAAATAAATTTAGCAGAACCAACTAAAGAGCAAGTTCAAATTGAAGTTGAAGTATTCGGACTAAACTTTGCTGATGTTATGGCAAGGTTGGGCTACTACAAAGCATGTCCGCCACTTCCAACTGTTATTGGCTATGATGTTGTTGGACGAATTATAAAACTTGGCAACGAAGTAAAAGATTTAAAAATCGGGCAAAGAGTTATTGCATTAACACGGTTTGGTGGTTATTCTACACATGTAAATACAAGTTGTTATGGAGTTGTAGCTATTGAAGAAGAAACCGATGCTGCTACTGCAACTGCTTTGGCAACACAATACTCAACAGCCTATTATGCAGCAGAACACAGCATGAACTTACATAAAGGAGAAAGAGTTTTAATACAAGCAGCAGCGGGTGGAGTTGGAACGGCTTTGGTACAACTTGCCAAAAGAAAGGACTGTATTATTTATGGTACAGCAGGGTCAAATGAAAAGTTAGAATACTTAAAGAAACAAGGAGTCGATTTTCCTATAAACTACACAGAAAATGACTTTTATGATTTTATAAAAGATAAAATTGGAGAAAAAAGTATTGATGCAATTTTTGATTCTATTGGCGGAAATTATGTAAAAAAAGCCCTAAAATTATTAGCTCCTTGCGGAAGACTTGCTATGTACGGTGCAGCACAAATTGCGGGAGATAGTGATAAGAAAAGTTTGATAAGGCAGTTGAAAACATTGTTTGGTTTTGGTAAGTACAGACCTACCCAGTTTTTTGGAAATTCTCAAGCAATAATTGGTGTTAATATGTTGCAAGTTGGTGACTATAAGCCATATATATTAAAAAAATGTATGACAGAAGTTGTAGATTTATACAATAGAGGTGAAATAAAACCAGTTGTAAGCAAAGTTTTTGATGCAAAAGATTTGGCAGAAGCTCATGAATATCTTCAAAAAAGAAAATCTGTTGGGAAACTTGTTTGTAAATGGTAGATTTTTATATATTTGCATCTTATTTAGAAACGTTTTAAATTAAAAAAATGAAAAAAACTATTTTACTCTGGGTTTTAGCATTAGTAATAATGATTGGAGCAAGAGTTTATCAAAAAATGACAGGTCCTACATATCCGAAAAGAGCAAGTATAACATTAAACGATAAACAATATAAGCTAAAATTATTAAGAAGTCACGGAGGTGATGATGATGCAACAATTACATTAGATATTGATGATGAAAATGTTAATGCGAGTTTATATTTTAAAAACTATCCACCAAAACAGGGAGAAGATTGGACTAAAAAAAGTTTCGACCATCAAACAATTGATGGAAAGAAGGTAATGACAACCAACTTACCTCATCAGCCACCAGCAGGAAAACTATTATATAATATTGTTATTGAAAATAATGGAAAAAAACAATTCCTTTTCAAAGAAACACCAATTGTAATACGATTTAAAGGCGGAGTTCCCAATTATATTTTATTACCTCATATCTTCTTTATGTTTTTTGCAATGCTTTTTGCAAATTTAACAGGTCTTTTTGCAATATTTAAAATGCCAAATCTTAAAATTTATATTGGAATAACACTTGTATTAATAACAATTGGAGGAATGATACTTGGACCAATAGTACAAAAATTTGCATTTTTGGAATATTGGGCAGGAGTTCCTTTTGGTTGGGATTTAACTGATAATAAGCTACTTATAGGTTTTATTGCGTGGTTAATTGCTTTTTTTATGAACATAAAAAAAGAAAACAGAACATCTGTAATTATTGCTGCAATTGTAACCTTAATAATTTTCTCGATTCCTCACAGTATGTTCGGTTCTGAACTTAACAGAGAAACAGGAAAAGTTATTCAAGGATTTATTCAGTTATATATTTAAAAATTTATAAGATAAAACCCTGTCAGGATTTTTTTTATTCCTGACAGCGGTTTCATGCCATTTATAAAGAAATGCCCGATATAAACCATTTCTTTTTTCCTTTCTTTTTGTTAAAAATTATTTCTATAACTATTGCTATGCAAAGAATTTTTGTCTCAATAAAGAAAAAAGTATTCTAATATTTATC